>NZ_JAXBQT020000003.1:136199-252517 GCF_047520755.2 Stenotrophomonas sp. FR010
AGTGCCGGCCGCTGGCCGGCAACTTCGACAGCAACGTCAAAAACGGGTTTCCCGCGGCTGGCGGGGAAGAGCTCTCTGTAGAGTCGAGCCATGCTCGACTCCCGCGCGCAGCGCGCACAGCAGCCGAGCGTGGGCTCGGCTCTACAGTGGATCCACGCCGTGCGTGGATGAGCGTCCCGGAAATGGGGTCAGAGGCCATTGCTGCGCAAAGGGCTCCGACCCCGGGGTGCCTACGCCGAGGCGTAGCGCACAGCGGTGCCGATCCAGCGCTGCACCACGCGATCGGCCAACGCGGGCTGCTGGGCCAGCAGGCGCTCGGCCAATTCATGCACGCCGGGCAGCAGGCCAGCGTCGCGGGCCAGGTCGGCAATGCGGAAACCGGCCAGGCCAGTCTGGCGCGTCCCGAGCAGTTCGCCGGGGCCGCGCAGTTCCAGGTCCTTCTCGGCGATGACGAAACCATCGTTGGTTTCGCGCATGGTCTGCAGGCGCTCACGCGCCATCTGCGAGAGTGGTGCCTGGTACAGCAGCACGCAGCGCGACACCGCCGAACCGCGGCCCACGCGGCCACGCAGCTGGTGCAGCTGGGCCAGGCCGAGGCGCTCGGCGTTCTCGATCACCATCAACGAAGCATTCGGCACGTCCACACCGACTTCGATGACCGTGGTCGCCACCAGCAGGTCGATCTCGCCGGCCTTGAACGCCACCATCGTCGCCAGCTTTTCAGCAGCCTTCAGGCGGCCATGCACCAGCCCCACGCGAACGCCCGGCAGCAGCGCTTGCAGTGATTCATAGGTGGCCTGCGCCGGGGTGGCATCCAGTTCTTCGCTTTCCTCGATGAGCGTGCACACCCAGTACACCTGCCGCCCTTCCTGGCAGGCCAGCGCAATGCGCTCGATCAGTTCCGGGCGACGGTCATTGTTCAAGGCCACGGTCTGCACAGGGGTGCGGCCCGGTGGCAGTTCGTCGATGGCCGATACATCCAGGTCTGCGTATTCGGACATCGCCAGCGTGCGCGGAATCGGCGTGGCGGTCATCACCAGCTGGTGCGGCACGCTGTTGCCGCCCGCGCCCTTGTCGCGCAGCGCCAAGCGCTGGTGCACGCCGAAGCGGTGCTGCTCGTCGACGATGGCCAGCGCCAGGTCCTGGAACACCACCGCCTCCTGCATCAGCGCGTGGGTTCCGACCACCACCTGCGCTTCGCCGTTGGCGACCTGCTCCATCACTTTGGCGCGCGCCTTGCCGGTGACCTTGCCGGCCAGCCAGGCGATGCGCACGCCGAGCGGTTCCAGCCAGCCACGCAGATTGTTGAGGTGCTGCTCGGCCAGCAACTCGGTGGGGGCGGCCAATGCGACCTGCTTGCCCTGCTCCACCGCCAGCATGGCGGCCAGCGCGGCCACCACCGTCTTGCCGGAGCCGACGTCGCCCTGCACCAGCCGCAGCATCGGGCTGGGCCGCGCAAGGTCCTCACGGATCTGCTTGAACACGCGTGCCTGCGCGCCGGTCAGCGCGAACGGCAACTGCTTCAGCAGCGCCTTGGCCAGTTTTCCGGGGCCGGCCAGCGGCGGCGCATGGTGCGCCTGCAATGCAATACGCTGGCGACGCAGGCTGAGGTGATGGGCCAGCAGTTCTTCCATCGCCAGGCGACGCTGCGCCGGGTGGGTACCAGCCGCCAACGCGGCCAGATCGGCATCCGGCGGTGGCCGGTGCACGGTCAGCAGCGCGCTGCGCAGCGGCGGCAGGCCCAGGCCATCGAGCCAACCGTTGGGCAGCAGTTCCAGCGTGCTTTCCTCGGGCAGGCGGTCCAGCGCCTGGCCGATCAATTTGCGCATGGTCATCGGGCCGACCCCTTCGACGGTGGGATACACCGGATCGAGGCGGTCGCCGAGTTCGGGATCGTCGTTGCGGCCCAGCACCTGGTAGCTGGGATGGACGATTTCCAGGCCGAGGTGGCCGGGCTTGGGCGTGCCGAAGCAGCGCAGCCGGGTGCCGACCGCGAACTGCCCGACCTGCTGCTGGCGGAAGTGGAAAAAGCGCAGCACCAGGGTGCCCTGCCCTTCGTCTTCCACCGCCACTTTCAGCATCGGCCGGTAGCGCATGCCACGCTCGACTGCGACCACCCGCCCTTCCACCTGCGCCGGCACGCCGTTGCGCAGGTCTTCGATGCGGGTCAGCCGGGTCCGGTCTTCATAGCGCAGCGGCAGGTGAAGCCAGAGATCCTGCAGGGTGGCCAGGCCACGTGCCTGCAGTTTGGCGGCCACGGCCGGACCGACGCCGCCAAGCATCGCCAGGGATGCTTCGCCGGACGGTGACAGGACCGGGGTGACCGCCGCCTTGCGTGCCACGTGGCGGTCAGTCGATGACCATCACCGCGTCGACCTCGAAGCTGGCGCCCTTCGGCAGGCCGGAGACTTCGATGGTGGAACGGGCCGGGTACGGGGCCTGGAAGTAGTCCTGCATGACCGCGTTGACCTTGGCGAACTCGCCCAGGTCGGTCAGGTACAGGCCCAGGCGCACGACCTTGTCCAGCGAGCCACCCGCCGCTTCGGCCACGGCCTTGAGGTTGTCGAAGGCGCGGCGGGCCTGTGCTTCGACGTCACCGGCGCCGACGATGTCGCCGGTGGCCGGGTCAAGCGGGATCTGGCCGGAGAAGTACACGGTGTTGCCGGCGCGCACGGCCTGCGAGTACGGGCCGATGGCGGCGGGGGCCTTTTCGGTGTTGATGATCTGGCGGGACATGGGTCGCTCCGGTGCTTGGGGGAAAACAGAGCGGTGATTGTACCGGCTGGGGGTGCATCCACGCATGGCGTGGATCTACCGCGCCGCCTCGGTAGTGCCGGCCGTTGGCCGGCAATCGCGATGCCGTCGCGGATCCATGGGTTGCCGGCCAGCGGCCGGCACTACCGGTACGCGCAGGACCTACTGGCGGCGTACCGATTGCACGACCGACAGGCGGCGCAGGCGGCGCATCACTTCGGCCAGGTGGTTGCGGTCGCGCACCTGGATGTTGAACGCCAGCACGGCGGCGTTGAAGTCGCGGTCCAGGTAGTCCACGCGTTCGATGTTGGAATGGCTCTGTGCGATGGCGGCGGCCAGCTGCGCCAGCACGCCGGTGCCGTTCTCCACTTCCACCACCAGCGAGGTGTCGTAGTCGCCGGAGACGGTGGTGTCCCAGCCAATCGGCACCCAGCGCTCGGGCGACTTGCGCAGCTCGGCCAGGTTCGGGCAGTCCATGCGGTGCACCACGATGCCCTTGCCGGCGGTGTGGTAGCCCATGATCTCGTCGCCGGGAATCGGCTGGCAGCAGCCGGCGAAGGTGACCACGCCGCGCTCGCTGCCGTTGATCAGGATCTTCTCCTGCGAGTGGTGGCGCGAATGCGGGCCGCCACGCAGTTCGGCGTAGGCCATCAGCGCCTGCGCGGCCTGGGTCGGCATCCAGTTGCCCAGTGCGACCTCGGCCAGCAGCGCTTCCAGGCGCGGGAAGCGGTGTTCGGCCAGGAACGCATCCAAGCGGCCTTTCGGCAGGCGCTCCAGCGACGAATCCATCGCTTCCAGCGCGCGGTCGAGCATGCGGTGGCCCAGCTGCACGGCATCTTCGTGCTCCAGGTGCTTGAGCTGGTGGCGGATGGCGGTGCGTGCCTTGCTGGTCACCACGAATTCCAGCCACTGCGGTTTCGGCGTGGCCGAGCGCGCGGTGATGATCTCCACCGACTGGCCCGACACCAGCTTGGTGCGCAGCGGCACCAGTTTCTTGTCCACGCGCGAAGCCACCGCCATGTTGCCCACGTCGGTATGCACGGCGTAGGCGAAATCGAGCGCGGTGGAGTTGCGCGGCAGGGCCAGGATCTTGCCCTTCGGGGTGAACAGGTAGACCTCGTCCGGGAACAGGTCGACCTTGACGTTGTCGAGGAATTCCAGCGAGGAACCGGCGGCGCGCTGCGAGTCGATCAGCTCGACGATCCACGCGTGGGCACGGCTCTGTGCGCTGTTGGGCGAATCGCCGCCGAACTTGTAGGTCCAGTGCGCGGCCACGCCGCGTTCGGCGATCAGGTCCATTTCCTCGGTACGGATCTGCACTTCGATCGGCGAGCCATACGGCCCGAACAGCACGGTGTGCAGCGACTGGTAACCGTTGGCCTTGGGAATGGCGATGAAATCGCGGAAGCGCCCATCCAGTGGCTTGAAGGTGGCGTGCACCGAGCCCAGCGCGTGGTAGCAGCTGGGCACACTGCGCACGACCAGGCGGAAGCCGAACACATCCATCACCTGGTCGAAGGATTTGTTCTCGTCGCGCATCTTGTTGTAGATGCTCCACGGGGTCTTGATGCGGCTGATCAGCCGATGCTCGATGCCCTCCTTGGCCAGGCGCTGCGACAGCTGCACTTCCACCTGCGCCATCGCTTCGCGGCGCACCACCGGCTGGCTGCGGATGTGTTTTTCGATGATGGCGTGGCGCCATGGGTAGAGCGCCTTGAACCCCAGGTTCTGCAGCTCGCTCTTGACCAGGCTCATGCCCAGGCGCTGGGCGATGGGCGCGTAGATCTCCAGCGTCTCGCGGGCGATGCGGCCACGCGCTTCGCGGCTCTGCGCGCCCAGCGTGCGCATGTTGTGCAGGCGGTCGGCCAGCTTGATCATGATCACGCGCAGGTCGCGCGACATCGCCAGCAGCATCTTGCGGAAGCTCTCGGCGGCCGCCTCCTGGCGGTCACGGAACTTCAGCTTGTCCAGCTTGGTGACACCGTCGACCAGTTCGGCCACGGCTTCGCCGAACTCGGCGGCCAGCGCCTCGCGGGTCAGCGGGGTGTCTTCGATGGTGTCGTGCAGGATCGCGGCGATCAGCGCTTCTACGTCCAGGCCGAGTTCGGCCAGCACCTGGGCCACGGCCACCGGATGGGTGATATAGGGCTCGCCCGACTTCCGCGTCTGCCCAGCGTGCGCGGAGGCCCCGACTTCCCAGGCACGGCGCAACAGCGGCAGCTGTTCCGGCGGCAGGTAATGGGCGGCGCGTTCGAGCTGGAGGACGTAGTCGGGTACGGCGGCAGTGGGGGCTGCGGCGACCTTGGCAGTGGGGCCTGGGTTCATGCCCGAAGCCTATTCCAGCGCGACGTTTACGGCAAATCCTGAATGCGAAACAGCCCGCACGGGGCGGGCTGTTCGGTGTATCCAACGATTACGTTGATCGATGCGATCAATCGTCGTTCTTGGACATGTCTTCGTCGGCGACCACTTCGGCGGCAGCCCACTCCAGCGCTTCGCGCTCGGCGCGCTCACGCTCGGCCTTCTCGACTTCGTCGATCAGGGCGTTGTCGATCTTGCGGGCGGCGATTTCGCGCAGCGCCAGCACGGTCGGCTTGTCCTCGGTCTCGCTGTTGTCCAGCGTGGCCTGCACGCCGTTGGCGAGCTGACGGGCACGCTTGGAAGCCATCATGACCAGTTCGAAACGGTTGTTAACGACTTCCAGGCAATCTTCTACGGTGATGCGGGCCATACGGGCTCCCGGCGACCGGTCGGCCGCTCAGTCGAATGAGGGAAAGGGGACGGAGTGTACTGGCAGGGGCTGGACAAAATCAAGCCAACCCCTACCCGATTCTTTTGGAATCAGTCAGTTGCACCCGGATCGGGGGTCAGCAGCGCCTGGATCAGGCCGGCGTGGCGGACCTTCTGGGCCTCCCGGCGCAGGCGGCTGGCAGTGAAGATGGCGCACAGCTCGTCCACGGCAGTGTCGAACACCTCGTTGACGATGACGTAGTCGAACTCGTTGAAGTGCAGCATTTCATCACGGGCCGCGCCCAGGCGCTGGGCGATGACCGCCTCGCTGTCCTGGCCGCGCTTGCGCATGCGGTCCTGCAAGGCCTGCTTGGACGGCGGCAGGATGAACACGGTGACCGTGCCCGGCACCAGCTGGCGCACCTGCTGCGCGCCCTGCCAGTCGATCTCCAGCAGCACATCCTGGCCGGCGGCCAGCTGCGGCTCCACCGACTGCCGGGCCGTGCCCTTCCAGTCGCCGTGCACCCAGGCGTGCTCGAAGAAGTCGCCGGCGGCGATCATCTGCTCGAACTTCTCGGCACTGACGAAGTGGTAATGCTGGCCGTTCACCTCACCGGGGCGCATCGCGCGCGAGGTGAAGGAGATCGACAGGGCGATCTGCGGGTCACGGGCCAGGGTGGCATTGACGATGCTGCTCTTGCCGGCGCCGGACGGGGCGGCCACGATGTACAGCGTGCCGCGCGCAACGGCGTCCGACGGCTTCGACGGGGCGCTCATGCGCGGAACCCAATTGGTTGATTTCGCAAAATTTTTCCTCGGTGTTCCAGATCCGGCGCGGAGGATCGCGCCAGGACGGCGGGGGCTGCGCGGAACATCCTGGAACCAGGCCCGGCAGACGCTTCCCCAGGGGGCGGGCACGCAACTTTACCAGAGCAGGCCCTTTCCGGGCCCGTCCGGCAGGCGCCGCGCCTTGTGCCACATGGGCGTCCGGGGGCCTGTGCTATAACCGGCCCGTACCCAACGACAGCCCGGAGGCCTGCGCCTCCCCGCCATCCCAGGAGAACGGCATGCCATCGATGAGCCGCCGCCAGTTCCTGAAAGTGACCGGGACAACCCTGGTCGGCTCCAGCCTGGCACTGATGGGCTTCGCGCCCGGCATCGCGCTCGCGGAGGTCAGGCAATACAAGCTGACCCGCGCGACCGAGACCCGCAACACCTGTACCTACTGTTCGGTGGCCTGCGGCATCCTGATGTACAGCCTCGGCGATGGCGCCAAGAACGCCGAGCCGAGCATTTTCCACATCGAGGGCGACCCGGACCATCCGGTCAACCGCGGCACGCTGTGCCCGAAGGGTGCCGGCCTGGCCGACATCATCCACAGCAAGTCGCGCCTGCTCTACCCCGAGTACCGGGCACCGGGCTCGAACGAGTGGAAGCGGCTGAGCTGGGACGATGCGCTGGATCGCATCGCGCGGCTGATGAAGGAAGACCGCGATGCCAACTTCGTGCAGAAGAACGAAGCCGGGCAGACGGTCAACCGCTGGCTGACCACTGGCATGCTGGCGGCCTCGGCCACCAGCAATGAAACCGCGGTGCTGACCCACAAGGTCGTCCGCTCCCTCGGCATGCTGGCATTCGACAACCAGGCACGTGTCTGACACGGCCCGACGGTGGCAGGTCTTGCCCCGACGCTAGGCCGTGGTGCGATGACGAATCACTGGGTCGACATCAAGAATGCCGACCTGATCCTGATCATGGGTGGCAACGCCGCCGAGGCGCATCCGTGCGGGTTCAAATGGGTGACCGAGGCCAAGGCCCACAACAAGGCCCGGCTGATCGTGGTCGATCCGCGCTTCAACCGCTCGGCCGCGGTTGCCGATGTGTACGCGCCGATCCGCACCGGTACCGACATCGTGTTCCTGGGCGGCCTGATCAACTACCTGCTGACCGAGGACCGCATCCAGCACGAGTACGTGCTGAACTACACCGACATGACGTTCCTGGTGAAGGACGAGTTCGCCTTCAAGGACGGCCTGTATTCGGGCTACAACGAAGAAAAGCGCAGCTACGACCGTTCCAGCTGGGACTACGCCTACGGTGACGATGGATTCGTGCGCAGCGACCCGACGCTGAAGGATCCGCGCTGCGTCTACAACCTGCTGAAACAACACTACGCGCGTTACACCGTGGAGATGGTCGAGCGCATCTGCGGCACGCCGGCCGACAGCATCCGCCAGGTGTGGGACATGATCGCGTCCACCGCCGGCAAGGACAAGGCGATGACCATCCTGTACGCACTGGGCTGGACGCAGCACTCGATCGGCGCGCAGAACGTGCGTGCCGGCACCATGGTGCAGCTGCTGCTGGGCAACATCGGCGTGGCCGGTGGTGGCATGAACGCGCTGCGCGGGCATTCCAACATCCAGGGCCTGACCGACATCGGCCTGATGTCCGACCTGCTGCCCGGCTACCTGACGCTGCCGAAACAGGATGAGCAGGACTACAACGCCTACATCGCCAAGCGCACGCAGAAGCCGCTGCGCGCCAACCAGATGTCGTTCTGGCAGAACTACCCGAAGTTCCACGTCAGCCTGATGAAGTCGTGGTGGGGCGACGCCGCCACCGCCGACAACAACTGGTGCTTTGATTACCTGCCCAAGCTGGACAAGCCGTACGACATGCTGCAGGCGTACGAGCTGATGAACGAGGGCAAGATCCATGGCTACATCTGCCAGGGCTTCAACCCCCTGGCCTCGGCGCCGAACAAGGGCAAGCTGATCAGTGCGTTCTCCAAGCTGAAGTTCATGGTCAGCATGGACCCGCTGGAAACCGAGACCATCGCCTTCTGGCAGAACCACGGTGCGTTGAACGACGTCGACCCGAGCACGATCCAGACCGAAGTATTCCGTCTGCCGACCACCTCCTTTGCCGAGGAGAACGGCGCGGTGGTGAATTCCTCGCGCTGGCTGCAGTGGCACTGGAAGGGGGCCAACCCACCGGGCGAAGCACGCAGCGACATCGAGATCATGTCCGAGCTGTTCCATCGCATCAAAGCGTTGTACGAGAAGGACGGCGGTGCGTGGTGGGAGCCGGTGCGCGACCTGGCCTGGAACTACGCCAACCCTGAGGTACCCACGCCCGAAGAACTGGCGATGGAATACAACGGCAAGGCGCTGGCCGACGTGTTCGATCCGAAGGACCCGACCAGGCTGGTGCGCAAGGCCGGCGAGCAGCTGGCCGCATTCGGCGACCTGCGCGACGACGGCAGCACCGCCTGCGGCTGCTGGATCTACATCGGTGCCTGGGGCCCGACCGGCAACATGATGGCGCGGCGTGACAACAGCGACCCCACCGGCATCGGCAACACGCTGGGCTGGGCCTGGGCGTGGCCGGCCAACCGCCGCGTGATGTACAACCGCGCCTCGTGCGACGTGGCCGGCCAACCGTTCGATCCGCGCCGCACGCTGCTGGCCTGGAACGGGAAGAACTGGGGCAACGTGGACGTGCCGGACTTCAAGGCCGACGAAGATCCTGCC
Source organism: Stenotrophomonas sp. FR010 (assembly GCF_047520755.2). Classification (NCBI taxonomy): domain Bacteria; kingdom Pseudomonadati; phylum Pseudomonadota; class Gammaproteobacteria; order Lysobacterales; family Lysobacteraceae; genus Stenotrophomonas; species Stenotrophomonas sp. FR010. The sequence goes on from NZ_JAXBQT020000003.1 coordinate 145,220, forward strand.
GGTGGCATGGGCCCGTTCATCATGAACCCGGAAGGCATCGCCCGCTTCTTCGCCAAGGCCGGCATGGCCGAAGGCCCGTTCCCGGAGCACTACGAACCGTTCGATACCCCGCTGCGCAGCAACCCGCTCAGCCCCGGCCAGGCACTGACGCTGAACAACCCGGCGGCACGCGTATTCGCCAGCGATCGTGCACAGATCGGTTCGCCGGACGAGTTCCCGCATGTGGCCACCACCTACCGCCTGACCGAGCATTTCCACTTCTGGACCAAGCACGGCAAGCTCAACGCCATCATCCAGCCCGAGCAGTTCGTCGAGATCGGCGCGGCGTTGGCCGACGAGCTGGGCATCAACAACGGCAGCCGGGTGCGGGTCAGTTCCAAGCGCGGCCACATCGAAGCGGTCGCCATGGTGACCAAGCGCATCAAGGCCCTGCAGATCGATGGCCGGACCGTGCACCAGGTGGGCGTGCCGATCCACTGGGGTTTCCTCGGTGCGGCCAAGCCCGGCTACATCGCCAATACGCTGACCAACGCCATCGGTGACGGCAACTCGCAGACGCCCGAATCGAAGTGCATCCTGGTCAAGGTCGAGAAGGTGTAGGAGACACGCCATGTCACTGCAATCGCTGGACATCATCCGCCGCTCGGCCACCACCACGCCCTCGCCGGAGGCGCGTGGTGCGCACACCGGCCAGGTCGCCAAGCTGATCGATGTGAGCAAGTGCATCGGCTGCAAGGCCTGCCAGGTCGCCTGCATGGAGTGGAACGATCTGCGCGACGAGGTCGGTAGCTGCGTTGGCAGCTACGACAACCCACCCGACCTGAGCGAACAGTCGTGGACGGTGATGAAATTCCGCGAGTACGAGGACGAGAAGGGCAAGCTGGAGTGGCTGATCCGCAAGGAAGGCTGCATGCACTGCAGCGATCCGGGCTGCCTGAAGGCCTGCCCGTCGCCCGGTGCCATCATCCAGTACGCCAACGGCATCGTCGACTTCCAGGAAGAGAACTGCATCGGCTGCGGCTACTGCGTGACCGGTTGTCCGTTCGACGTGCCGCGCATCTCCAAGAAGGACCACAAGGCCTACAAGTGCACGCTGTGTTCGGACCGGGTGGCGGTGGGCCAGGAACCGGCCTGCGTGAAGACCTGCCCGACCGGCGCGATCACCTTCGGCAGCAAGCAGGCGATGACCGAGCACGCGGCCGGACGCGTGGAAGACCTGAAATCGCGCGGCTACGAGAATGCTGGCCTGTACGATCCGCAGGGCGTCGGCGGCACCCACGTGATGTACGTGCTGCAGCATGTGGACAAGCCCGAGCTGTACGCCGATCTGCCCAAGGACCCACGCATCAGCCCGATGGTGGAGGTCTGGAAGGGCGTGGCCAAGCCGCTGGGCGTGCTGGCGATCGCCGCCACCGCCTTCGCCGGCTTCCTGCATTACATCGGCATCGGCCGCAACACGGTCAATGACGAGGAAGAAGAGGAAGCCGAGCACGAGGCGAAGAAGATCGAAGAGGAGCAGCGGCCATGAAGTACGCCCCGCACCCGCGCCAGATCATCCGCTACCGCGCGCCGACCCGAATCAACCACTGGATCGTGGCGATCTGCTTCGTGCTGACCGCGCTGTCCGGGCTGGCGCTGTTCCACCCTGCCCTGTTCCCGTTGACCCAGCTGTTCGGTGGCGGCCCCTGGACGCGCATCCTGCATCCGTTCATCGGGCTGGCCATGGTGGTGGGCTTTGCGCTGCTGGCGTTCCGCATGTGGCGCGACAATCTGCCGACCGCCGACGATCGCGCATGGATGCGCGGCATGCGCGATGTACTGCGCAACGAGGATGAGAAGCTGCCGCCGGTGGGCCGTTTCAATGCGGGCCAGAAGCTGCTGTTCTGGGCCATCATCGGCTGCCTGTCGGCGCTGCTGCTGACCGGCTTCGTGATCTGGCGGCAGTATTTCAGCCACTTCTTCCCGATCGGGGTGATCCGCTTCTCGGTGCTGGCCCATGCGCTGTTCGGCTGGGTGCTGATCTGCGCGATCGTGGTGCACATCTATGCGGCGATCTGGATCAAGGGGTCGGTGCGGGCGATGACCCAGGGCAAGGTGACCTATGGGTGGGCGTACAAGCATCACCGGCAGTGGTTCCGGGACATCCTGCGCGGACGTCGGGAAGAGGGGTAGCGGCAGGGCCTGCGGCCCTGCATCTGCCGGATCAACGTCAAGAGCGGGCCTTCTGAGGGGTGGCGGGGTGGGCCCGGTTGCGGGGGACGCTGCAAGTACCCCTCCAGGGCCCGGCCCAGCCGCTGGCGGCTGTGCGTTCGGGCGCTTGCGAAGCAGTGCTTCGCAAGCAAAGCGCCCTCACCCATGTAGCTCGGTCGCCGCTTGCTCGTGTGCGCTGTCCCGCGCACACGGCAAGACCGGGGTTGGGCGTCCTGCCCAACCCGCCCGAGGCATGCCTCGGGCCCATGCGGCTCACGCCCCCGCAACCGACCCCACCCCGCCTTCGACAGTTGGCCGCGATCTGTCGGTGGGTGCCGACCGTTGGTCGGCACTGATCGAATCCCGACCAACGCTCGGGATCCACTTTCAACAACCGATGGGGTCAGATCCGTTTTCCTTTGGAAAACGGATCTGACCCCAACCTTTCAAATGGCCGGCAACACGCTGGACGCCAGCGCCGACAACAGCGAGGATGGAGCCTGGTTCTTCTGGCTGGCCCTGCATGGCGCAACGCATCCTTGAACCTGGTGAGATCGAGACGCTCGCCTCGCGCGATGTGCCGCGCATCATCCTGCCTGATACCGAGTCACTGTTTGCTACGCGCGCGGCACGCCTGCGCAGCCTCGCTGCGCACAGTGCCATCGGCGGCTACCTGCAGCTGCTGGCGGCGCTGGCCGATGCACAGCAGGCGCTGCTGGAGGATCTGACACCGCAGCAACGCGAGGACCTGCAGGCACAGGCGCGTGCACAGCAGTCGAGCGCGGCGGCCGGCGCCGGCATGCCATTGCGGCCGGCCAACTCGCTGCAACTGGATGGGCGCTGGCGCGACTGGCTGCGCACGCTGTGCCAGCACTGTGCCGACGAAACGGGCCTACCGGTGGAAACCCGGCAGGAGCTGCAACGCGTCGCGGCTGCTGATGATGCGTGGCTGGATGCACAGGCGCATGCGGTGCTGGAACGCGATGACGCGCCCTCGGTCGACGCCGTCGCTGCGCTGCTGGTGATGAACGCGCTGCAGGTGTACTGGGCGGTGCTCGCCGCCAGCTTCCATCCGACCGACCTGAAGCCGCTGGCCGATGCACCAGGGCTGTGCCCGCTCTGTGGCACGCTGCCGGTGGCCAGCGTGGTGCAGGCGCGCCCGCCCTACGCCGCCTATCGCTACCTGTCGTGCTCGCTGTGTGCCTGCCAGTGGCATTACGTGCGCGTGCAGTGCAGCCAGTGCGGCGCCGCAGGCAAGGACATTGCCTATCGCGCCCTGGCCGATGTGGACGGTGACCGCGGCGAGGCGGTGCGCGAGAGTGCGGTGCGCGCCGAGACCTGCGACCACTGCCACAGCTATCGCAAGATCCTGTACCTGGAGAAAGATCCGTCACTGGAGCCGGTGGCCGATGACCTCGGCACGCTGGCGCTGGACCTGCTGCTGGCCGAGGAAGGCTATGCGCGCGCCAGCCAGAACCCGCTGCTGTGGCAATCCGACGGCGACTGACCGATGCCACGCACGCACGCCACACCGGCATCGGCCGCCGCCCTGCCTTCGCTGGACCGGCTGCTGCGCCTGCCTGCGTTGTCGGCCATGATCGAATGCCACGGCCGCAGCCGCATCACCCAACTACTGCGCGCACACCTGCAGGAACTACGCGACCGTATCAGCGCCGCGCAGCTCTCGGCCGAACGCCTCGAACAGGCCATCAACGGCCCGTCGCTGGTCGCGGCGCTCGACGCCGCACTGGCGGCCGATGCACGGCTGGACCTGAAGCCGATGTTCAACCTGACCGGCACCGTGCTGCACACCAACCTGGGCCGCGCGCTGTTGCCCGATGCCGCCGTGCAGGCGGTCACCCGCGCAATGACAGCGCCGGTCGATCTGGAATTCGACATCACCCGCGGCCGCCGCGGCGACCGCGATGCACGGGTGCAGGCGCTGGTCTGCGAACTGACGGGCGCCGAAGCCGCCACCGTGGTCAACAACAATGCGGCGGCGGTCCTGCTGCTGCTCAACAGCCTGGCCAACCGCCGCGAGGTGGTCGTCTCGCGCGGCGAACTGGTGGAGATCGGCGGCGCCTTCCGCATTCCCGATGTGATGCGCAGCGCCGGCGCGCGACTGCTGGAAGTGGGCACCACCAACCGTACCCACCCGGCCGACTTCGCCCATGCCATCGGCGCCCGTACCGCGTTGCTGATGGAAGTGCATGCCAGCAACTACGCGATCACCGGTTTCACCGCCAAGGTCGACACTGCGGCAATGGCTGCGATCGCGCACGAGCACGGCCTGCCGCTGGTGGTGGACCTGGGCAGTGGCAGCCTGTACGACCTGGCGGCCTTCGGCCTGCCGCACGAGCCCACCGTGCAGGAAGCACTGGCGGCCGGCGCCGATCTGGTTTCGTTCAGTGGCGACAAACTGCTGGGCGGCCCCCAGGCCGGGATCATCGCCGGCCGCGCCGACCTGATCGCGCGGATCAACCGCAACCCGCTCAAGCGGGCGCTGCGCATGGACAAGATGGGCCTGGCCGCACTGGAAGCCGTGCTGGCCCTGTACCGCGAACCGGAACTGCTGGCACTGCGGCTGCCGACCCTGCGCAGCCTTTCGCGCCTGCGGGATGCCATCGACGAGCAGGCACAACGCCTGCTGCAGCCGATGCGCGCGTCGCTGGCCGCCGACTATGCGTTTGAACGGGCTTCGATGTACAGCCAGATCGGCAGCGGCGCGCAGCCACAGGCGCAGCTGGCCAGCGCCGGACTGCGCGTTACCAGCGCGCGCCGCGGCGGGCTGGATCGCTTGGCCAAGCGCTTGCGCCAGCTGCCGCGGCCGGTGCTGGGCCGCATTGCCGATGACGCGCTTTGGCTGGACCTGCGCTGCCTGGAACCCACCGACGAAGCCACCTTCCTCGCGCAATGGAGCACGCTGCAGGCATGATCGTCGGCACCGCCGGGCATATCGACCATGGCAAGACCAGCCTGGTGCGCGCGCTGACTGGCATCGAAACCGATCGCCTGCAGGAAGAACGCACGCGCGGCATCTCCATCGAGCTGGGCTATGCCTATGTCCCGGTGGAGAACACAGGCGGAGGGAATGCCGAGGCGACGCTGGGTTTCGTCGATGTGCCGGGCCATGAACGCTTCGTGCATACGATGGTGGCCGGCGCCACCGGCATCGATGTCGCCCTGCTGGTGATCGCCGCCGACGACGGTGTGATGCCGCAGACCCGCGAGCACCTGGCGATCCTGCAGTTGCTGGGCGTGGATCGCGGTGCAGTCGCCCTGACCAAGATCGACCGCGTGGACGCCGCGCGCATCGCCCGGGTCGAGATCGAGATCGCCGCGCTGCTGGCCGGAACGCCGCTGCAGGATTCCCCCGTATTCGCCTGCAACAGCACCGTACCCGACGATGCTGGCATCAACGCGCTGCGTACCCAGCTGCACGCGTGGGCGTCGGACGACGCCAACAAGCGCCAGGCCGAACTGCGCGGCGAGCTGTTCCGCATGCCGGTGGACCGCGTGTTCTCGCTGGCCGGCCACGGCACGCTGGTGACCGGCGCAGTGCACGGCGGCATCGCTGCCGTGGGTGAGCATCTGCAGCTGATGCCGGCCGCCACTGACGTGCGCGTACGCAGCATCCACGCGCAGAACCAGGCCAGCGAACACGCCATTGCCGGGCTGCGCTGCGCGTTGAACCTGGCTGCCATCGCCCGCGACGACCTCCACCGTGGCGACTGGATCGCCGACCCGCGCGCCCTGCTGGCGACCCGTCGCGTCGACGTGCGCCTGCGGCTTTCCGCACTGGCCACACCGTTGCACGACTGGGCGCCGCTGCACATCCACTGGGGCACGATGCACCGGCAGGCCCATGTGGTGCTGCTGGAGGATGTCGATCATGGCGACGGACAGTTGGTGCAACTGGTGTTCGATGCACCGGTCTGCGCGATGTGCGGTGATCGATTCATCGCCCGTGATTCAGCGGCCATCCGCACGCTGGGTGGTGGCATCGTGCTCGATCCGGACCCACCACAGCGGCGCCGGCGCAGCCCGGCACGGCTCGCCTGGCTGGGCGCACTGGAGCAGCTGGCCACAGGTGCTGGAATCGGTCCGCTGTTGCAGCAGGCTTCCTTCGGCATAGCCATGGCCGCCCTGCAACGCTACTGCCGGCGCGCGGCCGACCGGATCGATCTGCCTGCAGACACACGGCGCATCGTCACCCGCGAAGACACGGTGGTCATCCTTGCTTCGCACTGGCAGGCGCTTCGCGAACAGGTGATCACGTCGCTGCGCAGCTGGCACGAGCGACGTCCGGATGAACCCGGTGTTGATAGCGGGCGCCTGCAGCGCAGTACGCTGCCCGCGCTTGCAGCGAGCCTGTGGAATGCTCTGCTGCAGGGCCTGCTGGACGACGGCAGCGTGCAGCGCGTGGGCGCTTGGTGGCGCCTGCCCGGCCATGACCATGCGCCGCCGGAACGCGAGCGACTTCTGCTCGAACGCGTGCTGCCGCAACTGCACGCCGGTCGCTTCGATCCACCGTGGGTGCGCACGCTGGCCACCGACGCCGGTCTGGCCGAAGACGAGGTCCGCGCCGTCCTGCGCCGCGCCACCGCGCGTGGCGAACTGTTCCAGGTAGTGCCGGACCTGTTCTATGCACCGGCCCGCATTGCCGAGCTGGCCGCGATCGTCGCGCAGCTGTCGCAGGCCACCGGCACGGTGGATGCGGCCACCTTCCGCGATGCCATCGGCCTGGGCCGCAAGCGCAGCATCCAGATCTTGGAGTTCTTCAACCGCGTTGGCTACACTCGACGCGTCGGTGACCAGCATCGGCCGCGCGGCGACCTGCAGTGGAACGCAGCCCGCGAATGAGCCCACCGGTGCCGCCGTACTTTCGGAAGGCATGCGCATCCGGGCATGCGGCTGGGCTTCAAACCCAGTAGGGGGCGTCGATCGTTCCCTGGTAGGTTCGACTCCTGCTGCCTTCCGCCATTGGTGTTTCCGCAGGAGATGTCGGCATGGCCACGCACGCGCAGTCCCCCGCCCCTTCAACGGCCGATGCCCCGCAACGACTGACTTCGCTGGCACACGGCGGCGGCTGCGGCTGCAAGATCGCGCCGGGCGTGCTGTCCGAACTGCTGCGGGGCGTGCCAGCGCTTCCGGCACCGGCCGAACTGCTGGTCGGCCGCGAGACCAGCGACGACGCCGCGGTGTACCGCCTCGATGATCGCCAGGCAATCGTCGCCACCACCGATTTCTTCATGCCGATTGTGGACGACCCGTTCGACTTCGGCCGCATCGCCGCCACCAACGCGCTGTCGGACCTGTACGCGATGGGCGCACGACCATTGTTCGCACTGGCCATCGTCGGCATGCCGATCAACACGCTGCCGCAGGACACCATCCGCGGCATCCTGCAGGGCGGCGAACGCGCCTGCGCTGATGCCGGCATCGTGGTGGCTGGTGGCCACAGCATCGATTCGGTGGAACCCATCTACGGCCTGGCCGCGATCGGCGTGCTCGACCCGCAGCGTCTCAGGCGCAATGCTGATGCCCGCGCCGGTGACGTGCTGGTGCTGGGCAAGCCGTTGGGCGTGGGCGTGTATTCGTCAGCACTGAAGAAAGAAGTGCTGGACGCCGACGGCTACCAGCAGATGATCGCGTCGACCACCCGCCTGAATACCGTGGGCGTGCCGCTGGCCGCGCAGGACGGTGTGCACGCGATGACCGACATCACCGGTTTCGGCCTGCTCGGTCACCTGCTGGAGGTGTGCCGGGCCAGTGGCGTTGCCGCCGAAGTGGACAGCGCGCAGATCCCGCTGCTGCCGCAGGCCCTGGACCTGCTGCAGCGCGGCTGCTTGACCCGCGCCTCCAATCGCAACTGGGCCTCCTATGGCGCCGAGGTGCGCTTCGCCGATGGGTTGCCAGCCCACTGGCAACCGCTGCTGACCGATCCGCAGACCAGCGGCGGCCTGCTGGTGTCGTGTGCCCCGGAGGCAGTGGACGCGGTGCTGGCCTGCTTCCACGACGCTGGGTTCGGCCAGGCGGCTGTGGTGGGACGGTTGGGCGAGGGAACGCCGGGCGTCAGCGTCCGCTGAGGCGCTGGAACGGCAAGGGCGCCCGAAGGCGCCCCTGCTGTAGTGCTGGATGCAACATCACTCGATGTTCTGCACCTGTTCGCGGATCTGGTCGATCAGCACCTTCAGCTCCACCGCGGCATTGGACGTACGGCTGTCCACCGACTTCGAGCCCAGCGTATTGGCTTCGCGGTTGAACTCCTGCAGCAGGAAGTCCAGGCGACGACCGACCGGCTCGCGCTGCTTGAGCACGCGGCGGATCTCGACAATGTGGCTGCCAAGGCGATCCAGCTCCTCATCCACGTCCAGCTTCTGCAGCCAGAGCACCAGTTCCTGCTCGGCGCGGCCGGGATCGACCGGGTGCGGCAGGTCGGCCAGGCGTGCAGCCAGCTTGGCGCGCTGGCCGTCGCGAATGGCCGGAATCAGCGTGCGCACTTCAGTCGCGATGCGTTCGATGCCGTCCACGCGCTCGCTGATGGCGGCCGACAACTTGCCGCCTTCGCGCTCACGGGCCTCGACGAAGCCGTCCAGCACCTGGTCCAGCAGGGCCAGTGCCTCGGCCTGCAGGGCGGCGGCATCGGTGGCCTCGCCGCGGGTCACGCCGGGCAGCTGCAGCAACTCGGTGAAGCTGACCTGCAGATTGGGGAAATCCGAGGTCAGCCGGTGCGCCAGGCGGCCCAGCTGGCCCAGCAGGGCCTCGTCCACCTGCAGGTTGGCCGCTGCCTCCGGTGCACGCAGGCGCATCACCAGATCCAGCTTGCCACGGCTCAGGCGCGCGGCGATGCGCTCGCGCAGCTGCGGCTCCAGCGCCCGCAGTTCCTCGGGCAGGCGGGTGCCGACCTCCAGGAAGCGGTGGTTGACCGAGCGCAGCTCGCAGCCCAGCGTGCCCCACGGGGTGACCCGCTCGCCGCCGGCATAGGCGGTCATGCTTCGAATCATGGAATGTGTCCGGTGCGTGCAAAGGGGGAATGGTACCCTAGCGCCCTCACCAGAGCCCCCTTGCCCGCCCCGTGAAGGCCGCGGGCGTGGCGGCGTACTCCCTCGCCATTACGGAACCCGCACCATGTCCGATTCCCGCCCCAGCGGCCGCCAGCCCGACCAGCTCCGCCCGGTCGTCATCCAACGCGGCTTCACCCGCCACGCCGAAGGGTCGGTACTGGTGTGCTTCGGTGAAACCCGTGTGCTGTGCACCGCCAGCGTCGAGAACCGCGTGCCGGGCTTCCTGCGCGGCAAGGGCGAAGGCTGGGTCACCGCCGAGTACGGCATGCTGCCGCGCGCCACCCACACCCGCAGCGACCGCGAAGCGGCCCGTGGCAAGCAGGGCGGCCGCACGCTGGAGATCCAGCGCCTGATCGGCCGCAGCCTGCGTGCCTGCGTGGACCGCAACGCGCTGGGCGAGCGCACCATCACCCTGGACTGCGACGTGCTGCAGGCCGACGGTGGCACCCGCACCGCCGCCATCACCGGCGCCTACGTGGCCCTGGTCGATGCGGTGAACGTGCTGATGAAGCGTGGCGACATCAAGCGCAACCCGATCCTGGGCGCAGTGGCGGCGGTGTCGGTGGGCGTGTACCGCGGCACCCCGGTGCTGGACCTGGACTACGCCGAAGACAGCGACTGCGACACCGACATGAACGTGGTGATGAACGACGGTGGCGGCTTCATCGAACTGCAGGGCACCGCCGAAGGCCACGCCTTCCGTCGCGATGAACTGGACGCGCTGCTGGGCCTGGCCGAAACGGGCGTGGCCGAGCTGCTGGCCGCGCAGCAGGCGGCGCTGTCGGCATGAACCGGCGCCTTGCCCTGACCACCCTGGTGGTGGCCGACTATGACGAAGCCATTGCCTGGTACACCGGCAAGCTCGGCTTCACGCTGCTGGAAGACATCGACCAGGGCCACAAGCGTTGGGTGGTGGTCGGCCCGACCGACGGCAGCGCCGCCGCCCTGCTGCTGGCACGCGCCAGCGACGAGGAACAGCGCAGCCGCATCGGCAACCAGACCGGTGGCCGCGTTGCCTTCTTCCTCCACACCGACGACTTCCACCGCGACCACGCGGCGATGCTTGCCGCGGGCGTCGAATTCCTGGAAGCGCCGCGCGAAGAACCCTATGCAACGGTCGCGGTGTTCCGCGATCTGTATGGCAACACCTGGGACCTGCTGGAGCCCCGTCAATGAAGAAACTAGTACTGGCCAGCCACAACGCCGGCAAGCTGGTGGAGATGCAGGAGATCCTCGCCGACCTGCCGCTACAGATCACCTCGGCCGCCGAACTGGGCCTGGGCGACGTGGAAGAGACCGGCCTGACCTTCGTCGAGAATGCGCTGCTGAAGGCACGCGCGGCCTGCGAAGCGACCGGCCTGCCCGCACTGGCCGATGATTCGGGCCTGATCGTCGATGCACTCGGCGGCGCGCCCGGCCTGTACAGCGCGCGCTATGCCGGCCACCCGACCAACGCGGCGGCCAACAACGCCAAGCTGCTGGACGCGATGGCCGACATTCCCGACGGCCAGCGCAGCGCCCGCTTCTATGCGGTGATCGTGCTGCTGCGCCACGCCACCGACCCGCAGCCGTTGATCTGCGAAGGGCGCTGGGAAGGACAGATCATCCGCGAGCTGCGTGGCACGAATGGTTTTGGCTACAACCCGGTATTCCTGGACACCACCCACGGCCTGACCGCCGCGGAAATGGAGCCGGCACTGAAGAATGCCATCAGCCACCGTGCCATCGCCCTGCAGCAGCTCAAGCAGCAGCTGGCGACGCTGTACTGACGCCGCCTGATCGAACCAGGGAAGCCGGCCAGTGGCCGGCACTACCGATGAAGCCCATGCCGCACGCCCACGACCACTGCAACCACCTGCCCGGCGAAGCCTGCTCCGCTGACCACGACAGCCCGCCGCGACTGGTGCCGCCACCGCTGTCGCTGTACGTGCACCTGCCGTGGTGCGTGCGCAAATGCCCCTACTGCGATTTCAATTCGCACCAGGCCAAGGGCGAGCTGCCGTTCGACGCCTACATCGACGCGCTGCTACGTGACCTGGACCAGGACCTGCCGCTGGTCTGGGGCCGGGTGGTGCACAGCGTGTTCTTCGGCGGCGGCACCCCCAGCCTGTTCCCGCCGGAAGCGATCGACCGTTTCCTGCAGCAGGCCAGCGCGCGCCTGCGCTTCGCGCCCAATGCCGAAATCACCCTGGAAACCAACCCGGGCACCGCCGAGCATGGCCGCTTCGACCGCTACCGCGCGGCCGGCGTGAACCGCCTCAGCTTCGGCATCCAGAGTTTCGACGACTCCATGCTCAAGCGCCTGGGCCGCATCCACGACAGTGGCGAAGCCGAGCGCGCGGTGAAGATGGCGCAGGACGCGGGCTACGACAACTTCAACATCGACCTGATGTACGCGCTGCCGGAACAGACCCTGGCCGGTGCCGAGGCCGATCTGGAACGTGCATTTGCACTGCAACCAGCCCATATCTCGCACTACCAGCTGACCCTGGAACCGAATACGGTGTTCTTCGCGCGGCCGCCGCAGGGCATTCCCGATGAAGACAATGCCTGGGACATGCAAGAGCACTGCCAGGCGCTGCTGGCGCGGGCCGGTTTCAGCCAGTACGAAGTCAGCGCCTACGCACGCCCTGGCCGCCAGAGTGCGCACAACCTGAACTACTGGCGCTTCGGTGACTATCTGGGCATCGGCGCTGGCGCGCACGGCAAGATCAGCTCCGGTGCCGAGGAACACGTGCTGCGCCGCTGGAAACTGAAGCACCCGCAGGCCTACCTGGACAGCGCGGGCACCCCGGCCTCGTTCGGTGGCGACGACGTGATCGCACCCGAGCGCCTGCCGTTTGAGTACATGCTCAACCTGCTGCGCCTGCACGAAGGTTTCGGCCTGCGCGATTTCGAGTCGCGCACCGGGCTGCCGCGCAGCGTGCTGGACGCGCCCCTGGGCGAGGCCGTGCAGCGCGGCTGGCTGGACGTGGCGGATGGCCACGTACAGCCAACCGAGCTGGGCCGCCGATTCACCAACGATGTGGTGAGCCTGTTCCTGGAGGAATAGACCTTCCCGCCGTTAGCGGGTAGTGCCGGGCGCTGGCCCGCACTCCGGTGGAGACAGCGCTGCCGGCCAGTGACCTGCACCACCGCTCATCCGTCGTCCCCCCCAGCGGACGTGAGACACGTTCACCCTAAAGTAGCGCCGACTGCGGCCGACACGGTAGATTCACAAGATCGATCCGCGGGAATCCGGGTACCGCTCGCCGATGTCAGCTGTCTTTTCCATTACCTCTGCCGACAAAGCCCGCCTGGCCGCCAGCGACCTGCCACCGCGGGTGCGTGAGCTGCTGGGCGCGTTGATCGGCCTGTGCCGGCAGACGCTGGCCGCGCCGCTGATCCTGACCGTCGAAGCGTTGGAGCAGACGTTGCTGCACGACGCGGATCGCGCGCGCAATCCGCAGCTGCAGGCGGAGCTGATGGCCCAGCGCGGCCAGTTGCATGCCTTCTCCGGTCATTTCGCTGACCGCATGCTTGATGCCGTGGCCGATGCGCTGATACGGCTGCGCGAACCCACGGCCCACTTCAGCCCCGGTTCCACGCCGCCGCCGCTGCCCGGCATGCTCGGGCTGTCGCTGGTCGATGAGCATGAAGTGGACCGCGACCTGCTGCTGACCGAGATGGTGCGGCGGGAGACGCTGCGTTCGACCAACACGCTGAACCTGCTGGGCCAACGCCTGGGCGTACTGGCGGCAGCACCGGCCTTCGAGGCCGACACCCTGCCGCTGGCACCGCAGGCACTGTGCGCCATGCTGCGCCGGATTGCCGAACAGGATTCGCTCGCTGTCGACGTTCAGCTGGCGCTGTACCGCAGCTTCGAACGCCAAGTGCTGGAGCGCCTGGGCGACATCCTCGACCGTGCCAATGCCCTGTTGGCCCAGCACGGCGTGCTGCCCGGCCTGGTCTACACCCCCTACCTGGCGCGTTCATCGAGCACCCGGCGGATCATCACCCAGTCGGTGGGCGGTGGTCGCACCACGCAGCCGGCAAAGCGTGCCGCCGCGCCACTGACCGGCTGGAACGGATCGGCACCGGCCGGCTCCTGGTCGAGCCTGGTGCAGGACGCTTTCCAGGATGACAGCACGGCCGGCGCGGCCATGCCGGGCCTGACCACCTCCACGGGCAGCGCGCTGCATGCGCTGCTGCAGCAGGCACGCCATGCCAGCGCAGCACCTGCGGATCGCGATGCAGTGCCGAGCGCAGCCGTGGATGCGGTCCTCGCACGCCTGCAGGCGCAGTCCAGCGCCGCCACCGGCGTGGCCGACCTGCAGGCGGCCGTGGTAGCGCAACTGCGCAGCGAGCATGGCATGCAGGCCCAGCTGGGCAGCCACGACCGCGACAGCCTCGACCTGCTGCGCATGCTGATGCAGCAGGTGCAGCAGCAGCAGCGTCCGGACCCGGTGCCGGCCGCCCTGCTGGCGCGCCTGCAGGTACCGCTGGCACGTGCGGCAATGGCCGACCCCGGCTTCTTCGTGCGCGACGAGCACCCCGCGCGCGAACTGCTCAACCAGATTGCCGAAGTCGGCGCCAACTGGCTGGGCGACGATGATGTCGACCCGCAGTTGCTGCAGCGCATGGCACAGAGCGTGCAGGGCCTGCTGGGTCAGGATGCGCGGGCGCCGGAGGCCTTCGCCAGCGCGAACGAGGACGTGCAGCAGCATCAGCGCGCCGCAGCGCATCGCGCCGAGTTGGCCGAACGCCGCCATGTCGAAGCTGCACGCGGCAAGGAGCGGCTGGAACTCGCGCGGCGACAGGCCAGTGCACAGATCGACCAGTGCTGCGACGCGCAGCAGCCGCCCCGCTTCGTGCAGACCCTGCTGCGTCAGGCCTGGGCCGATGCCCTCACCCTGACCCGCCTGCGCCACGGCGACGATTCACCGCAGTGGCAGGAACGGCTGCAGCAGACCCAACGCATCGCCGCCATCACCGCGCAACCCGTTGATGCACCCGGCGGCACCGATGCAACGCTTGCTGCCGAGGTCGAGGCCGCCCTGCTGCAGGTCGGCTACCACGCCGAGGAAGCCGCCGCCGTCGCACGCAGGCTGGCCACGCCTGGCGGCGAGGACGAGAGCACCTCGCGTACCGAACTCAGTGCCCGCCTGAAGGCACGCGCGCGCCTGGGCGAGCACGCCGGTACGGCCGCCGGCACGACGCCCGCCACACCGCGCAGCAGTGCCGAGGAAGCCGCTTACCAGCAGCTGTCCTCCCTGCCCTTCGGCAGCTGGTTCGACATCGACACTGGCGATGGCACACTGCGCCGCCAGCGCCTGTCCTGGTACAGCCTGCTGACCGGCCACGCCCTGCTGGTCAATCCACGCGGGCAGAAGATCGCCGATACCGACCTGGATACGCTGGCCCGGCAGATCAGTGCCGGCCAGGCGCAGCTGGTCACTGAGGACAAGGCCCGGCTGGTTGACCGTGCCTGGGAGGCCAGCCTTGGCGCCTTGCGTGCACTGGCGGCCGGCCATACGCAGGAGACCTCCGCATGATCACCCAACCGCCGCAGGACACCCGCCGCGCACCGCGCCGCCAGGTCTCGGACCTGGTACCGGTCACCGACCAGATGCGCGAAAGCGTGGTGGGCCGGCTCGGCAATATCTCCGAAACCGGCATGCTGATGCTGGCCAGCGCACCGTTGCGCGAGGATGCGCTGTACCAGTTGCGCTTCCCCTTGCCGCTGGCCGACGGCCGCCACCAGGACATCGACGTGGGCGTGCACCTGCTGTGGAGCGAACCCGCACACGCCCCCGGACAGAGCTGGACCGGCTTCCGGTTCCTCACCCTGTCGCGCGAGCATCGGCAGCTGCTGCGCCAGTGGGTGGGCGAAGACAGCGACGAGGGGCCGGTTTCGACGGCCTGAGTGCCGGTTCCAGCACAGCGGTTTTTCCCGGTATGCGGCAGAATCTAGGGCCGTTTTCCGTGTCGAGCCACCGCAATGATCCAGCAAGACCCCGGCGCCCTGTATTCCGACCACCTGGCCGTGCTGTGCCGACGTGCCGAACAGGCGCTGGCCCGCGGCGGCTTCGATCACCTGGTGGTGCCCAGCGGCACCCTGCACTACCAGGTGTTCGACGATCGCGACTACCCGTACGCGGTCAATCCGCAGTTCAAGGCCTGGCTGCCGCTGACCCGCGTGCCCAACAGCTGGATCGTGTTCACCCCCGGCAAGCGCCCGGCGGTGATCTTCCACCAGCCCTTCGACTACTGGCACGTGGTGCCGGATGCCCCCAGCGGCTGGTGGGTGGAGCACTTCGACATCCACATCATCCGCAAGCCGGAAGACGCGCTGGCGCTGCTGCCGGCCGATCCATCGCGCTGCGCGATCCTCGGCGAGCCGCAGAGCGCGCTGGGCAGCTACGTGCCGAACAACCCGGCGCCGGTGGTGAACTACCTGGAATGGCACCGCGGCAGCAAGACACCGTATGAGATCGCACTGATGCGCGACGCCCAGGTGCTGGGCGTGCGCGGCCATCGCGCGGCCGAAGCCGCGTTCCGCAACGGCGCCGATGAGTTCAGCATCCACATGGCGTACTGCCAGGCCGTCGGCCAGGACGCCAACGAGCTGCCGTACGGCAACATCGTGGCGTTGAACGAACATGCCGCCGTGCTGCACTACACCGAGCTGGGCCGCAAGGCACCGCAACCGCTGCGCAGCTTCCTGATCGATGCCGGCGCC
Source organism: Stenotrophomonas sp. FR010 (assembly GCF_047520755.2). Classification (NCBI taxonomy): domain Bacteria; kingdom Pseudomonadati; phylum Pseudomonadota; class Gammaproteobacteria; order Lysobacterales; family Lysobacteraceae; genus Stenotrophomonas; species Stenotrophomonas sp. FR010. The sequence continues at coordinate 161,198 of NZ_JAXBQT020000003.1, forward strand.
AGTGCCCACGGCTACGCCAGCGACATCACCCGCACCTACGCCGCGCAGGGCCACGACGAATTTGCGGCGATGATCGCCGCCGTCGACGCTGCCCAGCAGCGGATGTGCGCAGCGGTGCGCCCGGGCTTCGACTACAAGCAGCTGCACGTGGACGCACATCTTTCGCTGATGGGCGTACTGAAAGACTTCGGCGTGATCAAGGTCTCGCCGCAGACCGCGCTGGAGACCGGCGTCAGCGCCGCGTTCTTCCCGCATGGTATCGGCCACCTGATCGGCCTGCAGGTGCACGACGTGGCCGGTTTCGCGGCCAGCGACGAAGGCGGCCGCATCGAGCGCCCGGCCGGCCACCCGTACCTGCGCCTGACCCGCGTGCTGGAGCCGGGCATGGTGGTGACCATCGAACCGGGCCTGTACTTCATCGACATGCTGTTGAATGAAGTGAAGGACGCTGGCCACGGTGATGCGATCAACTGGGACCGCGTGGACTTCTTCCGTCCGTATGGCGGCATCCGCATCGAAGACGAAGTGCTGTGCACCGACGGCGAAGCGGACAACCTGACGCGACCGGCGTTTGCGGCGGCGAACGGCTGAGCCCCTCGTGGTTTGACGCTTGGAGCAAAAGCCGCGCTTGGTGGGGCGGGTGGGCCATGCAGGGGACGCTGCAAGTACGTCCCTGTAAGCTCGATGGCGCCATCCATGGCGCCAACGCCCCTGCATGGCCCACCCACCCCACCTTTGACAGTTTCCTGCGCGCGTCCAACCACGGAAAAGAAAAAGAAAAGCAAAAGCGGGTCGCTTGCTGCGCTCACTCTGTGTCGACCAAGGTCGACACCCACCAACAGCCGCGCGCGCCAACAACCGCAATTGCCAGTAGATTCACGCCATGCGTGGATGATTCATTCGATGTCAGACAGATGTGCCGACCAACGGTCGGCACCCACCGACAGCGCACGGGATCTGTCAGAGGCGGGGCGGTGTGGGTGGGCAGGACCGTTGGCGCCATGGATGGCGCCATCGAGCCCCCATGGATGGGTTTACGGCGTGTCCTGACCACCCACACCGCCCCGCCATCCCACGCAATGCCGCTCTTGCTTCGGCCGTTGCCGTTGCTTCGGCTTGCAGCGGGTGCAGGGCCGCAAGCCCTGCAGAAAAACACCCTACCCCGCCATCACCGCTTCGATCTCATCGGCGCTGCGCGCCAGGCCTTCGGTCAGCACGCGATGGCCGTCATCGGTGATCAGCACATCGTCTTCAGTGCGGATGCCGATACCGCGCCAACGCGGCTCCACCGTCGTGTCGTCCACGCCGATGTACAGCCCCGGCTCGATGGTGAACGCCATGCCAGGCTCCAGCAGGCGTGAATCACCGGCGAGGCGGTAATCGCCCACATCGTGCACGTCCAATCCGATCCAGTGGCCGGTCTTGTGCCGGTAGAAGCGCTGGTACAGGCCTTCGGACAGATTCTTTTCCAGCGTGCCCTTCAGCAGGCCCAGCCGCAGCAGGCCTTCGGTCAAGGTCTGCACTGCGGCCAGATGGCCGGCCTCGTAGGGCACGCCCGGTTTGGCCTGGGCCAGCGCCGCCGCCTGCGCTTCACCGACCAGGTCGTGCAGCGCGCGCTGCTCGGCACTGAAGCGGCCGTTCACCGGGAAGGTGCGGGTGATGTCGCTGGCGTAGCCGCGGTACTCGGCACCGGCATCGATCAGCACCAGCTCGCCATCGCGCGACCGCGCGTTGTTGTCGCGGTAATGCAGGATGCAGCCGTTGCGGCCGGCACCGACGATGCTGCAATACGCAGGCACCGCATCGCTGGCGCGGAACACGCGTTCCAGCTCGGCCTGCAGTTCATACTCGTGGATGCCGGCCCTGGCGGCCTTCATCGCCGCCAGATGCGCACGCACGCTGATCTGTGCGGCGTGGTGCATCAGTGCCACTTCGGCGCCGGATTTGAACAGGCGCTGCTCGTGCAGCAGGTGGCCCAGCTCCAGGAACTCATGTGGCGGCTGCGCACCGTGGCGTACCTGCGAACGCACGCGGTTGACCCAGCCGATCAGCTTCAGATCGAAGTCGGCGTCGCGGCCGAAGTGGTAGTAGACGCGCGAGCGCCCTTCCAACAGGCCCGGCAGGATGTCGTCCAGATCATTGATCGGGTAGGCATCGTCCATGCCGTACTGCGCCACCGCGCCTTCCTGGCCGGCGCGGCTGCCGTCCCATGCCTCGCGCTCGGCATCGCGCTCGCGGCAGAACAGGATGGCCTCGCCGTGGCGGCGGCCCGGAATCAGCACCAGCACCGCCTCCGGTTCCGGGAAGCCGCTCAGGTACTGGAAATCCGAATCCTGGCGGAACGGATAATGGGTATCGAGGCTGCGCACCTTCTCGGCTGCGGCCGGCAGCACCAGGATCGCATCCTCGCCAGCCATGTCCATCAGCTGGCGGCGGCGACGCTTGTATTCGCCGGCCGCGATGCCGGTGCGCTGCTTGATATCCATCAGTTCAGGCGCTGCCGATGGCGCGCGGCCAGCACCACGTCGCCGTGCAGCAGCAGCACCGCCACGCGGATGAACTCCTCGATCTCCGACAGGGCTTCGTCGTCGTCATCGCCGCCGGCCTCGAAATCCTCACTGGACGCACGCGCCAGGCTGGCCATGTCGGTCAGCGCTTCTTCGCCCTCTTCGGACAGGGCCGGGCGGCGGCCGCCACTGCCCAGGCCGAAGCCGCCCAGGAACGAGCGGGTCCAGCTGAACATGGCATCGGCCTGCGCGGACACGTCGTCGCTGTCGGCGAGCAGCAGTTCGAAGGCGAAGTCACGGTCTTCCAGCTGCTTGATGGTGGCCTGCAGCAGCTGCCCCAGCACGCTGTCGGCGGCCACCGGCGGCAGGGTGTCGTCGGCCAGCACGCGCGCCGGCCAATCGTTGCCGGGGGCGCCGCCGGCGGCCAGCCAGCCGCACAGCGCGCCGTGCAGCTCGGCAGCGGTAGCGCCCAGGCCCAGCGCCTGGCTGGCGCGGGTAACGTCGTCGACGGAGGGAAGTTCGGTCATCGTGCGGCTCGTTCGGAATAAGAAAACCCGGGGTGCGCACGCGCGCGCCCGTGAGACCCCGTAGTGTAGCAACCCTGCAGCATCCTCTCGTGGCCGTCCGGCCTTGCTGCGACAGCGCTTGACCGCCCTCACCCGGCTTGCCTATCGTGCCCGCATGGAACCCGCCGATCCCCTTGCCCAGCTGCAGGACTTTGCCGCCCGCGTGGACGCGTTGCTTGAACGCAACCAGCGTCTGGCCGAGGAGAACCGCAGCCTGCGCCACCAGCAGGAACAGCTGGTGGCCGAGCGCTCGACGCTGTTGGCCAAGAACGAGCAGGCACGCTCGCGGGTGGAAGCGATGATCAGCCGGCTCAAATCCCTGGAGCAGCACACATGAGCGCCGAACCGGTCAGTGTCCGCATCCTCGATCGTGAATACACCGTGGGCGTCGGCGGCGATGAGCGCGACAGCCTGATGGCCGCCGCACGCCTGCTCGATGCGCGCATGCGCGAGATCCGCGGCAGCAACCGCATGGCCGCCGTCGACCGCGTCGCCGTGCTGGCCGCGCTGAACCTGGCCCACGAACTGCAGCTGCTGCGCGACGAGAACGCCCGCCAGGCCGTGGCGCTGCAGCAGACGCTGGCCGACCTGAACCGGCGCCTGGACCGCGCGATCGACGGCGGCGCCTGAAGACCGTGCACAACGCGTCTTCTCATATCTGAATTGGCACGGACTGTTGCCGACGAACGGCCTATCCAGATCCTGCGTGCTGGCTATAATGGCCACGCGTTCTCTGCGGTACTCGACGGCATGTGCAAACATTCGCCTTGTCCCTTAAGAACGACACCGGGAGCGCGACAGCGCCGGGAGTGCAGGTCCGCCTTGTAGCGGGAAGCCCGATGGTTCTCCAGCGTTCCCACTTGAGCCCCCGGGTTCAAGGTCGTTTCGCATGCATCGACATTGCGGAGAATGCAATATTCCAGCAAGGGCGGCGTCTTCGGGCGTCGCCCTTGTTCTTTCCGGCACAATGGCGGCTGATCCTTGCCGCTCGCTGCCATGACCGACCCGCGCCAGGCCTTGCGCCACGACCTGCGGCAACGCCGCCGTGACCTTAACGCTGGTGAGCGCATCACCGCCGCCGAATCGCTTGCTGATGCCCTGCTCGCCCTGCCGTTCGCCCCGCGCGAAGGCGCGGTGGCCGGCTACTGGGCGCTGGATGGCGAAATCGCCCTGCACCGCTGGCAGCTGCAACTGCCCGAAGGACTCACCTACTGCCTGCCGGTGCTGGCCGGCGATGTGCTGCGCTTCGCACCATGGCGGCCCGGGCAGCCGCTGACCAGCAACCGCTATGGCATCCCCGAGCCGGACGTGACCGTGGAAGACACTCTGGAACCGGAACGGATGGCGCTGGTCGTGACCCCATTGGTGGGGTTCGACGCACAGTGCCGCCGGCTGGGCATGGGGGGCGGCTGGTATGATCGCAGCTTCGCCTTCCGCCACGACCGGCCGGCGCCGCCCTGGCTGGTCGGTGCTGCGTTCGCGGTGCAGCAGGTCGAGTCCTTGCCGGTGGCGTCGTGGGACGTGCCGGTGGATGCGATCTGCACCGAAGACGGCACCCTGTTCCCCTCCGCTGCCCCCGTGAACGCATGACCGCCCGCAAGCGCTACTGGCTGATGAAGTCCGAACCGGACGCCTTCTCCATCGATGATCTGGCCAAGGTCAAGGTCGAACCCTGGAACGGGGTGCGCAACTACCAGGCGCGCAATTTCATGCGCGATGGCATGCAGGTGGGCGACGGCATCCTGTTCTACCACTCCAACACCAAGGTGCCCGGCATCGTCGGCCTGGCCACCGTCGCCAGCCCAGCCTACCCGGACGACACCCAGTTCGACCCGAAATCCGACTACCACGACCCCAAGAGCACGCGCGAAAACCCGCGCTGGATGCTGGTGGACGTGGCCTTCGACCGCAAGCTCAAGCAGGTGATCGCGCTGGACGAGATCAAGCTGCACGCTGACGAGCTCGGCGAGGGCTTCCCGCTGGTTGCCAAGGGCAATCGCCTGTCGGTGTTCCCGGTGACCGCCGCGCAGTGGAAGCTGCTGCTGTCGCTGGAAAAGAAATCCTGATTCCCCGCCTGAGAGTTCTTCCCATGTCCGAAGCCAAGCGCCTGGCCGCCGAGAAAGCCATCGAGTACGTCGAAGACGGCATGATCGTCGGTGTCGGCACCGGTTCCACCGTGGCCTATTTCATCGATGCCCTGGCCCGCATCCAGCACCGCATCAAGGGCGCCGTGTCCAGCTCCGAGCAGAGCACCGCACGCCTGAAGCAGCACGGCATCGAGGTGATCGAGCTGAACCACAGTGGCAACCTGTCGCTGTACGTCGATGGCGCCGACGAGTGCGACCCGAACAAGTGCCTGATCAAGGGCGGCGGCGCCGCACTGACCCGCGAGAAGATCATTGCCGAGGCCAGCGAGCGCTTCATCTGCATCGTCGACCCGAGCAAGCAGGTGCCGGTGCTGGGCAAGTTCCCGCTGCCGGTGGAAGTGATCCCGATGGCGCGCAGCCTGGTCGCCCGCCAGATCCGCGACATGACCGGCGGCCAGCCGACCTGGCGCGAGGGCGTGGTCACCGACAACGGCAACCAGATCCTGGACATCCACAACCTGCAGATCACCGATCCGGAAAAGCTGGAGCGCGAGCTCAACCAGTTGCCGGGCGTGGTCTGCGTCGGCCTGTTCGCGCGCCGTCGCGCCGATGTGGTGATCGTCGGTGGCGAGCCGCCGGTCGTGCTCTGACCCTTCCCAAGGATCCTGACAATGTCGCTGTTGCGTTCGCTGCTGATGCTTCCGCTGCTGGCCCTGGCCGGCTGCGCCACCGACGCGGCCCGCCATTGGGTCGAGCTGGACGGCGCCCGCTACCAGGTCGAGCTGGCCACCAACGATGAAACCCGCGCGCGCGGGCTGATGTTCCGCGACCAGATGGCGGCCGACCACGGCATGCTGTTCATCCACGACCGCGAGGAAATGCAGGCGTACTGGATGAAGAACACCAAGATCGCGCTGGACATCCTTTACTTCGACAGCCAGCGCAAGCTGGTCAGCCAGCAGCGCGACGTACCGCCGTGCTCGGCCGGCGACATGTGCCCGCCCTATCCCAGCGGCGGCCCGGCGCGTTATGTGCTGGAACTCAACGCCGGCCAGGCCGAGAAGCTGCAGCTCAAGGACGGCACGGAGCTGAAATTCGGTCCGGGCATCGAAAAATAACGGTAGTGCCGGCCGCTGGCCGGCAATCCAACCCGACCGGGGTCAGATCCCTTTCGCAAGCGAAAGGGATCTGACCCCTGAATTTTTCACGCGACACCGCTTGAAACCGCCTGCGAATGACGCCAGTCTGTGGCCATGCAGGACCGGATCACACTCCCCGACTGGGATGCCTTGGCCGACCTCGAAGACGAGGCGCTGCCACTGTTGCCGACCGCGCTGCTGATCGCGCGCGATGAATACCCCGATCTGCAGCCGTCCACCTACGACGCGCTGATCCAGAGCCATGTCGAGCACCTCCGCTCGGAAGTGGAGAGCATCGACAACAGCCCGCTGAAGATGGCGGCGATCAACCGCCACCTGTTCGACGAGCTGGGCTACAGCGGCGACCACGACGAGTACTACGACCCGCGCAACAGCTACCTCAACCAGGTATTCGAGCGCCGCCTGGGCAACCCGATCTCGCTGGCGCTGGTGCAGATGGAAGTCGCGCGCCGGCTGGGTATTCCGCTCGATGGCGTGTCCTTCCCCGGCCACTTCCTGGTGCGCCTGCCGGTGGACGACGGCGTGCTGGTGATGGACCCGTTCAACGGCGGCCGGCCGCTGGACGTGGACGAACTGCGCGAGCGGGCCAAGTCACACCTGGGCGGGCAGATGCCCGACGACCAGGTGCTGGCGCAGATCCTCGACCCGGCACCCGCGCGCGCGATCCTGATGCGCATGCTGCGCAACCTGCACGGCGTGTATGCCGAAGCCGGCGAGTGGGACCGCGCCGCGCGCAGTGCCGACCGCCTGCTGAAGCTGGCCCCGGAGCAGGACGATGCGCTGCGCGACCGCGGCCTGGCCTACCTGCAGCTGGAGTACCTGGCCGGTGCCCGCCACGATCTGGGCCAGTACCTGAAGCGCAACCCGGAAGCCAGCGACGCGCAGTGGCTGCGCGAGAAGCTGATCGACCTCGGCGGGCCGATGCCGCGGCTGCATTGAGGGAGTCGGTGTGTGGACCGACAGTCCACGCCTGCCTTCATCCATCGACCTCGACCATCTCGAAATCGGCCTTGGTCACCCCGCAATCCGGGCAGGTCCAGGTCTCGGGAATGTCCTCCCAGCGCGTCCCTGGCGCGATGCCTTCCTCCGGCAAGCCTTCTGCTTCGCTGTACAGGAAGCCGCAGACCACGCACATCCAGGTGCGCAAAGTGGTGGGGGTGGCATCGCTCATCGGATAATCAGGACTGGATTCACGGGCCGCCATTGTCCCATCGCGGTCCACTCACCGGTAGCCATCGATGACTTCTGCTTCCCCGGCGCCCCGCGGCGTCTACCTGATCACCCCGGACGAGCCCGATACCGCACGCCTGCTGGCCCGTACCGCGCCGCTGCTGGCCGCGGGCGCCACCTGGCTGCAGTACCGCAACAAGACCGCAAGCGACGCGCTGCGGCGGGAGCAGGCCACCGCGCTGCAGGCACTGTGCGCAGACCACGGCGTACCGCTGATCGTCAACGACGACCCGGCGCTGGCCAAGGCCGTGGGCGCGGCGGGCGTGCACCTGGGCGGCACCGACGGCGACATCCCCAGCGCGCGCGCCCTGCTCGGCCCCGAGGCCATCATCGGCGCCTCCTGCTATGACCAGCTGGCCAATGCCGAGAGGGCCGTGGCCGCCGGCGCCAGCTACGTGGCCTTCGGCGCGTACTTCCCGACCACCACCAAGATCACCACCAGCCGCGCCCATACCGACCTGCTGCGGCAAAGCGCCGCACTGGGCGTGCCGCGGGTGGCGATCGGTGGCCTGACGCCGGACAATGTCGGTCCCATCATCGACGCCGGCGCCGATCTGGTCGCCGTGGTCAGCAGCGTGTTCGCCGCCGAAGACCCGGTCGCGACCCAGCGCGCCTACCTCGCCCAGTTCGCGTAATGCCCAGGAAAGCCCCATGAACCACGACCAGTCCCACGCCCTGTTCTCCCGCGCCCAGCAGCTGTTGCCGGGCGGCGTCAATTCGCCGGTGCGCGCGTTCAAGTCGGTCGGCGGCGAACCGTTCTTCGTCGAGCGCGCCGACGGCGCCTACCTGTACGACGTCGACGGCAACCGCTACATCGACTACGTCGGCTCCTGGGGCCCGATGATCGTCGGCCACAACCACCCGGCGGTACGCCAGGCGGTGAAGAAGGCGATCGACAACGGCCTGTCGTTCGGCGCGCCATGCGCGGCTGAAGTCACCATGGCCGAGACCATCACCCGCCTGGTGCCGTCGTGCGAGATGGTGCGCATGGTCAACTCCGGCACCGAGGCCACCCTGTCGGCGATCCGCCTGGCGCGTGGCGCCACCGGCCGCAACCGCATCGTCAAGTTCGAAGGCTGCTACCACGGCCACGGCGACTCGTTCCTGGTCAAGGCCGGCAGCGGCATGCTGACCCTGGGCGTGCCGACCTCGCCGGGCGTCCCGGCCGGGCTGAGCGAACTGACCCTGACCCTGCCCTACAACGACTTCGAAGCGGCCACTGCGCTGTTCGAGCAGCAGGGCGATGACATCGCCGGCCTGATCATCGAACCGGTGGTCGGCAACGCCAACTGCATCCCGCCGCGCGAGGGCTACCTGCAGCACCTGCGCGAACTGTGCACGAACCACGGCGCGCTGCTGATCTTCGACGAAGTGATGACCGGCTTCCGCGTTGCCCTCGGCGGTGCGCAGGCGCACTACGGCATCACCCCGGACCTGACCACCTTCGGCAAGATCATCGGCGGCGGCATGCCGGTGGGCGCCTACGGCGGGCGCCGCGAGCTGATGCAGCAGATCGCCCCGGCCGGCCCGATCTACCAGGCCGGCACGCTGAGCGGCAACCCGGTGGCGATGGCCGCTGGCCTGGCGATGCTGGAGCTGATCCAGCAGCCGGGCTTCCACGCCGACCTGGCCGAGCGCACTGCACGCCTGTGCGCCGGCCTGGAAGCGGCCGCCGCCGAAGCCAGCGTGGCGGTGACCACCACCCGCGTGGGTGCGATGTTCGGGCTGTTCTTCACCAGTGAGAAGGTGGAGACCTATGCGCAGGCCACCGCCTGTGACATCCCAGCGTTCAACCGCTTCTTCCACGCGATGCTGGAGCAGGGCGTGTTCCTGGCGCCGTCAGCGTACGAGGCCGGTTTCCTGTCCAGCGCGCACGATGATGCCGTGATCGAGGCCACCCTCGCCGCTGCACGCGTGGCATTCAAGGCCGCCAAGGGCTGATCGCAAAAAAAGGGGACGGAGGGGATTAAGTCGTTTGTGCATAAACGACTTAATCCCCTCCGTCCCCTTTTTTCAACCGAAGACGAACTTGCCCTTCATCATCGCGAAGTGGCCGGGGAACGAGCAGAAGAAGGTGTAGTCACCGCCCTTCTGCAGACCCTGGGTAGAGAAACGCACGCGCGTGATCTCGCCACCGCCGATCACCTTGGTGTGCGCCAGCACGCGCTTGTCGGCCTTCGGCAGGTAGCTGTCGGCCAGGGTCATGCGCATGCCCGCCATCGCCACCGGCTGGTAATCGGCCGTGCGGGTCAGCACCCAGTTGTGGCCCATCGCGGTAGCGGCGAGCTTGCCGGTATGGCGCAGGGTCAGGTCCACGGCAGTGCAGTCGGCGGCAAGCTTGATCTCGCGAGTGCTGAAGCTCATCTGGTCGGTGCTGTCGATGCTCACCGCACACACCCGCGCCATCGCCGACGGCGCCAGCATCAGCGCGCCCAGTCCCACTGCCACCCACCAAGCCTTCATCGTTGCCTCTCCTGCGGATTCAAGCACCATTCTAGGCAGGCCCCTGCGGCCGCGTCTGCGACCGTCTGTCGCATGCCTACTCCAGGGTTTCCCGCGCACTCACTGCAATGGCATGCTCGACCGATGCGGATCGACCTGTTGCTGCTGGATGTGGATGGCGTGCTGGTGCAGTACCAGCGCGCGCAGCGCGTGCTGCACCTGGCCCAGGCACTGCAGGTTCCGACGCAGGCCGTACAGGCCGCGCTGTATGACAGCGGACTGGAAGCGGCGCATGACAACGGCACGCTGGATGGCCCGGTCTATCTGGCGCAGCTGGGGGAGTGCCTGGGCAGGACCATCGATGTACCCAGCTGGATCGCCGCACGCCAAGCGGCCAGCCATCCGCAGCACGCGGTGCTGCAGCGGCTGCAGGTTCTGCAGCTGCCGCTGGCGGTACTGACCAACAATGGCGCGCTGATGGTGCAGGCGCTGCCCACCCTGCTGCCGGAACTGTTCCCTGCGCTGCAGGGACGCGTGTTCTGCAGCGCCGATTTCGGCCTGCGCAAACCCGCACCGGAGGTCTTCCTGCGCACGCTTGAGGCCCTCGGCGTGGCGCCTTCGCGCACGCTGTTCGTCGATGACCTGTTCGCCAATGTGCGCGGTGCACGCGCCGCCGGCCTGCACGCGGAAACCGTGCGCGATGGCCGTGGATTGGGCAAGGTGTTGAAGCGCTATCGGATTGCGTGAACCACTGTGGAGCCGAGCCCATGCTCGGCTCTACAGATGCCGCTGCCGGCTTCAGCGCGCGGCGATGAACGCCGCAATCGCTGCGCGCAGGCGCTTGAGGCCTTCGGCCACCTCTTCGTCGGTGATGTTCAACGACGGCACGAAGCGCAGCACGTCCGGGCCGGCCTGCAGGGTCAGCAGGCCGTGCTCGGCGGCATGGTCGAGGATCGCCCCGGCCTGGCCGGCGAAGTCCTTGCCCAGCACCGCGCCCAGCATCAGGCCGCGGCCACGCACGTCGCTGAACACACCGAACTCGTCGTTGATGCGGGCAAAGCCATCGCGCAGCGCCTTCGACTGGCGGCTGACATTGGCGGCGATCCCCGCCGAGGCCAGCTTGCGCAGTGCCACGCGGGCCACCGCAGCGGCCAGCGGGTTGCCGCCGAAGGTGGTGCCGTGCGCGCCGAACTGCATGGTCTCGGCCACCTTCGGGCCGGCCAGCATCGCGCCGATCGGGAAGCCGCCACCGAGTGCCTTGGCCAGGGTGACCATGTCCGGCACCACATCATCCTGCCAGTGCGCGAACAGCGTGCCGGTACGGCCCATGCCGGCCTGGATCTCGTCCAGCACCAGCAGTGCGTTGTGCTGGTCGCACAGTTCACGCACGCGCTTGAGGAAACCGGACTTGGCCGGCATCACGCCGCCCTCGCCCTGGATCGGCTCCAGCATCACCGCCGCCACGTCTCCGGCGGCCATCGCGGTTTCCAGCTGCACCTCATCGTTGAAATCGATGTAGCGGAAGCCACCGGGCAGCGGCTCGTAGCCTTCCTGGTACTTCGGCTGGGCGGTGGCGGTCACCGCGCCCATCGTGCGGCCGTGGAAGCTGCCACGGAAAGTGATGATCACCCGCTTGTCGGCGGGACGGCCCTGGCTGGAGGCCCACTTGCGGACCATCTTGATCGCCACTTCGTTGGCTTCGGCGCCGGAATTGCACAGGAACACGCGCTCGGCGAAGCGGCTGGCCTTCACCAGCTCCTCGGCCAGATGCAGCGGCGGTGCGCTGTAGAACACATTGCTGGTGTGCCAGAGCTTGCCGGCCTGCTCGACCAGCGCGGCCACCAGGTCCGGATCGTTGTGGCCCAGGCCACACACCGCGATACCCGCAGCCAGGTCGATGAACTCACGCCCCTGGCTGTCCCACACGCGGGCGCCCTGGCCTCGCTCCAGTACCACCTGGCGGGGCTTGTAGACCGGCAGGTAATAGTGCGAAAGGGAGATCAGCGGATCGGTCGCGGCGGTCATGGCAGTCGGCAGGATTCAGGAATGCCCATTCTCGCGCCGGAACCCCTGCGGCACAATGCGCCCATGCGACCGTTTTCCGCCCCCCAGCTGAATCCCGCCACCGAGACCGGCTGGCGTCGTCGGTGGTTCGACATCATCTACCGCCATGACTCGCGGCCCTCGCGCAACTTCGACCTGATCCTGGTGGTGGCGATCGTCGCCAGCATCCTGGTGGTGATGATCGACAGCGTGCAGCACCTGCATGCCGAGTGGTCCACCGGCCTGTACATCCTGGAATGGGGCTTCACCATCATCTTCACCGCCGAGTACCTGCTGCGGCTGGCGGTGGTCAAGCGGCCGCTGCGCTACGCGGTGAGCATCTGGGGCATCATCGACCTGCTGTCGATCCTGCCCGCCTACCTGTCGATGTTCATCCCCGGCGCGCAGAGCCTGCTGGTGGTGCGTGCGCTGCGCATCCTGCGGGTGTTCCGCATCCTCAAGCTGACCCGCTACATCGAGGAAAGCGGCGTCCTGATGACGTCGCTGTGGCGCAGCCGCCGCAAGGTGCTGGTGTTCCTGTTCACGGTGATCACCATCACCATCATCGCCGGCGCGTTGATGTACGTGATCGAGGGCCCCGAACACGGCTTCACCAACATCCCGGCCAGCATGTACTGGGCGGTGGTGACCATGGCCACGGTCGGCTTCGGCGACATCGTGCCGCAGACCGTGCTTGGCCGCTTCGTCACCTCGGTGCTGATCCTGATCGGCTACAGCATCATCGCCGTGCCCACCGGCATCTACACCGCCGAACTGGCCAGCACCATGCGCGAAGCCGAACTGGCCGCGCGCCGCGATGCGCGTGGCTGCCCGGAGTGTGGGCTGGAAGGCCACGAGCCGGATGCACGGTATTGCCGCAAGTGCGGCGGTCAGCTACCGGATCCGTTCAACCATTGAGGCGCATGCCGGCCAGCGGCCGGCACTACCCTTGGCGCTTATGCATGGATGCGCGCGCTGCTCATCGCAGGCGGTTGCTGGTGGAGACCAGATCGTTGTAGGCGTCCAGCAGAGTGGATTGCGCACCTTCCGGCGCCGAGGTGTCCCAGCTGCCGGAGGCCTTGCGCTCGGCAGCCAGCCCTTCGGCGGTGATCGGCTTGCCCTGCTGCAGACGCTCCACGCCGCGCCCGGCGGTGCGTACCAGCTTGTCCGCTGAACGCTGCACGTGGCCCCACATCGGGTCGTCCTTGCCCACCCCGGAGTTCTGGATTTCCGTCACCAGCGCCTGGTAATCGGCCAGCTGTACGCGCAACGCCGCCAGATCCGGTGCGTCGCCCTGGAAGGCCATGGCCAGCTGCTTGCCATCGCCCAGCAGGCGCAGATGGTAGTAGGCCAGCGAACGGCCTTCGCTCTCCTCGATCTGCTTCAGCTGTGCCGCGCGACGATCGTTCTCGTTCTTCTCCAGTGCCGCATCCAGTGCCTCGCTGGCCTTGAAGAACCCGGCATAGGCCTGCATCAACGGCGCGTGCTGGCTGCGCAGGCCTTCACCACCATCGCGGCGATAGTCCTCACGGGTGAAGTAGCCGTCGGCGCGTTCGATCAGCGCGTACAGCGACTGGAAGGCCTGCTGGTAGTCACGCGCCGGTGCATCCAGCGCGGTAGACGGGTTCTTTGCCAGCGCATCGGTCAGCGCCTGGCCGCAGTACTCCACGCGGTGCGACAGCACCTTGCCCGGTGAGCGCGGCTGCGTTTCCTTGCCGGTCGGACCGGCTTCGGGATCCTTCATCCAGCCGGTGTAGGTCTGGAAGCCTTCGTGGATGGGTTGTTCAACGCCGTTGTAGCACTCGATGTAGGCGTTGACCTTCTCCAGGCCGGGATCGGCCGCCGCCGGCCCCGGCACTTTGTCGCAACCGGCCGTACCGACCAGCGTGCCGAGCAGAAGAAGGGGAAGCAGGCGTACAGAAGCGTTCAAATCGATTCCTTGCAGAAAGAGGCGGTAGATATCCTCGCGCATGACGCAAGCACCCGCATCGGCGGCCTCGCAAAGGCCCTGCCGTTCGGAAGTGTGCGATGCGATGCGTCGCAATCGACCTGTTCGATTGCGACACAAATGACACGATGGACGCTGCGCTTACTGGCGGTTGCTCTGGAAAACCAGCGAGTTGTATTCCTGCATCAGCTTGCTGGCCGAGCCGCGTGGCGCCATCGAGGGCGAATCCAGCATGCGCCGTTCGAAATCGCTGTAGGGCGTCTTGCTGCTGACCCGCTGCAGCCGCTCCTTGCCTTCCCGACGGAAGTTCTCGGCTTCGCGCTCGAAGCTGTTCCAGTCCAGCTTGCCCGGCTCCTGATCGGCCACCTTGGCATGCGCCTCGTCGGAAATACGGTTGAAGGCGTCGAGTCGTTCACGGGCTTGGGCCGGATCAAAGTCGTCCTCGCTCATCAGCTCCACGATCGCTTTGGCTTCCAGCATCATCGCCAGACGGTAGTACTCGCGCGTTCGCCCCTCGGCCTGTTCCAATACCTTGAGCTGCTCGCGCTGGGCGGCGTCGTTCTGGCGCTCCAGCTCGGCATTGAACGTTTCGCTGGCAGCCACGAAATCCTTGAAGGCGACCATCAGGGGCGCGTGCAGCTGCTTGCCCTTGGCGAACTGGTCGTCTTCGTAGTCCTGGCGATCGTAGTAGTCGTGCGCGTCCTTGCTGATCGGCACCAGTGCCTTCAGCGCCTGCTGGTAGTGGCCAGCAGCAGCATCGAGTTCGGCCAGCACTGGCTTGGCAGCCATCGCCTCGGTCACGGGGGCATCGCACTGCTTCATGTCGTAATCGCTGATCTCGAACGGACCGTACACCTGTGTCTCGCGACCGGTCGGGCCGGCGGCGACATCCTTGATCCAGCGCGTATAGGACTCGATGCTGCCGTGGGTCTTCGAATCAAGCGCGTTGAAGCAGCCGATGTAGGCGTTGAGCTTGGCGGTCAACTGCTGCTGCGGGTCGGACGGCGCCGCGCTGGCGTCCGGCGTGCCGGAGGCAGCGGCGCCGCCCGCAGCGGCGGGTGCCTTGCCACCGCAGGCGACGAGGATCAACGACAGCGAAGCGACCAGCGCCGCGACCGAAAGAGTGCGTGACATGTGCTCACATCCCTGTTGAAAACGATTACAGCCGCGCATTCTAGCGCAGCAGGCCGAAGGTCGCAGCCCTCGGCCTCTTCCGGCGACGCGCGATCAATCCAGGAACAGATCCGGCAGCAACGGACGCGATGGATCCACTGCGTAGCCCGAAAGATCGGTGATACCCGCCTGCGCCAGCACGTCATCGTCGATCAGGAACTGGCCATGGAAGCCCGCCGCTTCGCGCACCAGCACCGCATGCGCGGCATCAGCCATGATCTGCGGCGTGCGGCAGCCGGCCGCATCCACGCCAGGGATCATGTTGATTGCATCGGTGGCGATCACCGTGCGCGGCCATAGCGCGTTCACCGCCACCCCCTGCGGGCCGAATTCCGCGGCCAGGCCGAGCGTGACGAAGCTCATGCCCATCTTCGCCAGCGTGTAGCCGGTATGCGCGCCCCACCACTTTGGTTCCAGGCTCGGCGGCGGCGCCAGGGTCAGGATGTGCGGATTCGGCGCCTGCAGCAGGTACGGCAGGCAGGCCTGCGCGCACAGGAAACTGCCGCGCGAATTGACCTGCTGCATCAGGTCGAAGCGTTTCATCGGCGTATCCAGCGTGCCACGCAGCCAGATCGCGCTGGCGTTGTTGATCAGGATGTCGATGCCCCCAAAGGTGTCGACCGTGGCCGCAACCGCGGCCTGCACCTGCTCTTCCTCGCGGATATCGCACTTCAGCGCCAGCCCCTGGCCACCCGCGGCTGTTACCGCTTCGGCCGCGGTATGGATGGTGCCCGGCAGCTTCGGGTTCGGCACCGCCGACTTGGCCGCAATGGCCACGTTGGCCCCGTCACGCGCAGCGCGCAGTGCGATGGCCAGGCCGATGCCACGCGAGGCACCCGTGATGAAAAGCGTTTTGCCCTGCAGACTGCCCACGTTCCACACTCCAGCGTATGCAATGAGCCGCCAGTATGCCGCGCCGACGCGGAGTTCACCCGCCCTTGACGATACTCGGGCCTCCAGCCAACGCACGAGGTCCACGCCATGCGCCGTTCCCGCCTGTTGCTGCCTGCCCTGGGGCTTGCCCTGCTGACCGCCTGCCAAGGCCGTTCGCCGGAACCCGGCAAGGAACCGTCGGCCGGTGACACGCCCAGCGCAGAAAAAGCCGCCGCGGACGGCAAGCTGCGCTGGAGCGAGGCAGTGGTGTGGGATGGCGACCTCAACGCCTGCCGCCAGGGCGAGAATGCGGCCACGCGTGAGTGCCTGCGCGATGCGATGCGCGCTGGTGGCGCCAGCGCCGATGCGATCATCGCCGCCGAACAGCTGTCCACCGGCGGCGAGCTGGCCTACGTGACGGCCTGGCATGAGAACGAAGGCCTGGGCATCGCCACGGTCGAGTATCCGTTCCGCGCCAACACCAACGAGGGCACCCGCCTGGTCGACGCCACCGGCAAGCGCATCGACGTGGATGCCGTGCAGCTGGACGACACCCTGCGTGCCGACCCCACCGTGCAGGCCCTGCTGAAGGACCACCCACAGGCCACGCCGTTCGCACCGGCGCAGTCGGCCGGAGCCACGCCGCTGGAGAACGGCGGCATCCGCCTGCTGTACCGCACGCCGCTGCGCGACTGCCACGCCTGCCCGGATGTGGGCCAGCTGCAGATCGCCTACGACTTCGACGCCAAGCGCAACTTCATCGGCCAGCAGGTAGTGCCGGCGACGCCGTAAGGTCACAAGCCTCTGTAGAGCCGAGCCATGCTCGGCTCATTGAATGCAGTCGAGCATGGCTCGGCTCTACAATACGGTTCTCCCCGGCGCATCCACGCATCGCGTGGATCTACCGGTACGCCTGCGCCTGCTTCCTCAGCAGATGCGGCACGATCAGCTGATGCACGGGTGCAACCGGCAGCATGTACATGCGCCCGAACGCGTTGTGCGTATGCACCACGGTCGCCACTTCCAGCACGTCACCCTGCCATTGCAGGGCCAGCTGCACACGCAGGTGGCGGTCGTCGTCTTCCAGCACGATGGCATCGTCACTGAGCGACTGCAGGGTGAAGATGCCCAACCGCTGCCCGGGTTGAGGATCCGCAACATCCTGCACCGCGCGCAACGAGCCCAGGTGCTTCATGCCGAGCAGGCGCATGCCGTGGTTGCGCAGCGCCATCAGCCCATCGAACCAGCCGGGAATGGTCGCGGCCATATCGCGATAGGCCTGCAAGGCCGAGCGCCCATCACGATGGGTCGTTGCCTGGCAGGCGTGCACGAAGTCGGCGCCGGCCAGCTGTGGGTGCAGGACGCTGCCCGCACTCGGTGGGCCGGTCACTACCTGCAGTGGACTCACGGCTTGGGCCCCTGCCCCTCGTTGTCTTCCCAATGCAGGATGCGACGGGTAACGAAGCGGTAGACCGGCTTGCCGGTGGCGAACCACAGTTCGCGCACCCATGAGGTGCGCTTGAGCACCCGCTTTTCCACTGGGGTGAGCGACTCACGGCAGTACATGCGCTTGTGCTTGAGCAGGTGGCGCAAGTCCTCGCGGGCCAGTAGGCGCATCCAGCGCGAGCGCGGGTTGCCGATCACTGCCAGCTGGAAATCGATCAATGCCGGGCGGCCGTCTTCGGTCACCAGCCAGTTGGCTTCCTTGGCCAGGTCGTTGTGGGCCACGCCGCGCCGATGCAGCTGCTGCAGCAGCCGACGCGCAGCGCGGAACCAGGCCAGGTCGCCACGCGGTGGGCGCTGGTACATGGCGTCGCCGGCCATGAAACTGCGGTCGAGATGATGCCCATTCCACGCCAGCAGCTGCGGCACGTCGGCCATGCCGTGGATATGGCGCAGCGCGCGCGCTTCGCGGCGGGCCAGCCACCAGGCCGGCAGCCGCAACCACAGCGGCGTGGCGCCCAGGTCACGGCGTACGAAGGGGCCGGCAGGCCCTTCCACACGGAGGATGCGACCGAAGCTATCGGCCTTCAAAGCATGCGGTGGCGTGTCTGGCGTATGCGGCATGGGCCCATTCTAGGCGATGGCGCCGGTTGCAAACGGTCACCAAGCGGCTGGGAACCAGTCACCTTCACGCCCCTATAATCGGGCAATGGACTCTTCATGGATCGACGCCACGCTTGCGTGGATTGCCGCTCACCCCGTGCTGGCGGGTGCCGTTATCTTCCTCATCGCCTTCTGCGATGCGGTGATCATTCTCGGCGCCATCGTGCCGGCGCTGCCGCTGCTGTTCGCGGTAGGCGTGTTCATCGGCCTGGGCCAGATCTCCGGACCGTACGCGGTGGCGGCGGCCGCACTGGGCGCATTCGCCGGCGATGGCATCAGTTACTGGATCGGGCGCCGCTGGGGAGACCGCCTGCGTGGCGTCTGGCCGTTCAGCCGTTACCCGCAGCTGCTCGACCGCGGCGAGAACCTGTTCCGTCGCAATGCGTTCAAGAGCATTCTGGTGGCACGCTACGTCGGCGCGATCCGGCCGTTCGTGCCCGCCATCGCGGGCATGATGAAGATGCCAGCCAGCCGCTATGTACAGGCCAGTGGTATCGCCAGCATTTCATGGGCGGTGCTGTTCCTGGCCCCGGGCTGGATTCTTGGCGAGGCCTATGACGCGGTGGCCGCGGTAGCCGGTCGGCTGGTGGTGGTGGTCGGCCTGCTGGCGGTGATCCTCGGCCTGGTCTGGGCCATCGTGCTGTACGGCTACCGCTGGTCGGCCGCGCGCATGGACAACTGGCTGGCGCGGCTGCTGGACTGGTCCAACCGCCATCCGACGCTGGGCCGCTACACCGTCGGTGTGCTGGACCCGAAGCGGCGCGAGTCGGTGCCGCTGGCGATGCTGGCACTGATGCTGCTGGTACTGGGCTGGGGCTGGTTCGCGCTGCTGACCGTGGTGGTTGCGCATGGCGAGCCGCTGGCGATCGACCTGCTGGTACACCAGGCCATGCTGGCCCTGCGCAACCCCCTGGCCGATTACCCGATGGCCGCGCTGGCGTCGCTGGGCGCCTGGCAGGTACTGCTGCCGGCCACTGCGGCGGCGATGGGCTACTTGGTCTGGCGCCGGCGCTGGATGGCGGCCGCGCACTGGCTGGCCGCGCTGGCTTTCGGCCTGGCACTGACCATGCTGCTCGGCGCTACCGTCGATGTGGTGCGCCCGGTCGACGCCAGCAGTGGCTTCGGCTTCCCGTCGGTGTCGGTGACGATGGCCACCATCACCTTCGGCTTCTTCGCGGTGCTGATCGCCCGCGAGATGCCCGGCCGTACCCGCGTCTGGCCGTACCTGGTGTCGGGCATCGTGGTCAGCCTGATCGGTTTCTCGCGCCTGTACCTGGGCGCGCATTGGCTGAGCGATGTAATCGGCGGCATGCTGTTCGGCACGTTCTGGCTGCTGGTGCTGGGCATCGCCTACCGCCGCCGCTTCAACCGCTCGTTCTGGGTGAAGCCGGTGGCATGGCTGTTCTACGGCGTCTTCGCCGTCGCCGCGATGTGGTACGCACCGCGCAACATCCCGGTGAAGCTGGAACGCTTCGAGCCGACCTTGCCGGCCCCGCAGGCAATGGACACGCAGGCCTGGTGGCAGCACGACTGGGCGACACTGCCGGCGCGCCGCAACGAGTTCGATGACGACCAGCGCTGGCCGCTGGACGTGCAGGTGGCCGGTCCGCTGGCACCGCTGCAGGCGCAACTGGAAGCGCGCGGCTGGAAGCGGCAGGAGCAGGCTGGCTGGCAGCAGGCGCTGCTGATGCTGGACAAGAACACCGGCGCCGATGAACTGCCGGTGCTGCCGGCGACGTTGGAAACCCGCGTGGAAGCGCTGTTGATGGTACGCCCGGGTACACACCGTGATGAGCGCTACGTACTGCGCCTGTGGCCGGCCCCTGCGCAGTTGCAGCCGGGCAACACGCCGCTGTGGCTGGGCAGTGCACAGACCCTGCGCTACGAACGCCATTTCGAGTGGATCGGCATGTGGCACCCGCTGCGTGGTGTCGACCCGGCATTGAATGCCGTGAAGGACGCCGTGCAGGACCTGCCGCAGCGCGAGGACGTGCACAGCGAAACCGGGTTGCCGGTGCTGCGGCTGAAGACCACCACGCCCTGACGGATACCGGTGCGCGATCACCCACTGTAGCGCCGAGTCCATGCTCGGCTGCGCTTCGCACGACCCAACACGCCGAGCATGGGCTCGGCGCTGCAGTAGATCCACGCGATGCGTGGATGGCATTGCACGCATGCCCCAGCATGTGCACCAAGGTGCACAGCGACCCGAGGCAGGCTGCTACGGCATCCAGCCCAGCAGCTGCTGCAATCGCTGGTGCGGGTCGTCCATCTGCAGCAGCTGAAGGCGCTGCTGCTCGCTCAGCGGCAGCAGCTCGGCCAGCCGCCAGCCGACCCAGCTGGTCTGGTCCAGCAGCGCCGGATTGGCCGGCGCATAGGCCTCGCCGGCCTGCTCGATGATGTGCCCCAGCACCGTGGCCAGCAGTGCATGCTGCGGCCGCAGTTCGTCATCGGGGTCTTCCTCGCACCAGCGCACATCAGCCACCACCAGGCCGTTGTCGCGCACGCGGGTGCGCTCGACATGGAAGCGGCGGGTGCCGCGCAGGCGCAGCTGCAGCACGCCGTCGGCGCCGACATCGAAGTCTTCGATGCGTACCTGCACGCCAAAGGCGGCCGGTGTCGCCGGTGCGCCGACCTCCTCGCCCTCGAGGATCAGGCAGACGCCAAATCCCTCACCACTGCGGCCGCTGTCGCGGACCAGGTCCAGATAGCGCCGCTCGAACACGCGCAGGCCTACCGCTGCACCCGGTACCAGCGCGGTGTGCAGCGGGAACAGCGGCAGCGAGCCGTCGCCGCTCATCGGGCCTGCAGCGCGGCGAGGAAGCGGCGCGGGGCACCGTCGAAGCCACCGTTGGACATGAATACCACGTGGTCGCCACTGCGCGCGCTGGCCTGCAGCTGCGTCAGCAATGCGTCGGTATCGGGCACCGCGTGGGCTTCGCCACGCACCGCGGCGATCACCGCCGCAGCATCCCAGGCCAGTTCCGGGCGATGCAGGAACACCACTTCATCGGCCAGCGCCAGCGAGGGAGCCAGCGCCTGCGCATGTGCGCCCAGCCGCATCGAGTTGCTGCGCGGCTCCATCGCGACCACGATGCGCGCATCACCCACCTTGGAACGCAGGCCCTCCAGCGTGGTGGCGATCGCAGTCGGATGGTGGGCGAAATCGTCATAGACGGTGATGCCGTCATGGCTGCCGATCACTTCCATGCGGCGCTTGACGCTGCGGAAGCGTGCCAGCGCCGGAATAACCTGGGCAGGTGCCACGCCCACTGCATGCGCGGCGGCCAGCGCGGCCAATCCATTGAGCACGTTGTGGCGGCCCAGCAGCGACCACTGCACATCACCCAGCGCCTGCCCACGATGGTGCACGCGGAACGCGCTGCCATCGGCGGCCAGCAGCTCGGCATGCCATTCCAGCGACGGATCGAAGCCGAAGCGCTCGACCGGGGTCCAGCAGCCCATCGCCAGCACTTCGGCCAGGTACTGATCCTCGCCGTTGACGATCAGCCGGCCACGTGCGGGTACGGTACGCACCAGATGGTGGAACTGGCGCTGGATCGCGGCCACGTCCGGGAAGATGTCGGCATGGTCGTACTCAAGGTTGTTGAGGATGGCCACCAGCGGCCGGTAGTGCACGAACTTGCTGCGCTTGTCGAAGAAGGCCGTGTCGTACTCATCGGCCTCGACCACGAACTCGCGCCCCTGGCCCAGGCGGGCGGAGACACCGAAATCCTCGGCGACACCGCCGATCAGGAAGCCCGGCGAGCGCCCTGCACTTTCCAGCAGCCAGGTGAGGATGGTGGTGGTGGTAGTCTTGCCATGGGTACCGGCCACGGCCAGCGTGTCGCGGCCCGGCAGCACCTGCTCGGACAGCCACTGCGCGCCGGAGATATAGCGCTGGCCGGCATCGAGCACGGCTTCCACGGCGGCATTGCCGCGCGACAGCGCGTTGCCGATCACCACCTCGTCGGTACCGGCCGGCACGCTGTCGGCACGGTAGCCCTGGTCCAGTGTGATGCCCAGCTGTTCGAGCTGGGTCGACATCGGCGGGTAGATGGCCTGGTCGCTGCCGCTGACGGAATGCCCAAGTTCCCGCGCCAGGGCGGCCACGCCGCCCATGAAGGTGCCGGCAATTGCAAGGATATGTACGCTGCTCATGACCGAGGATTGTGACCGATGACGGCTGTATAGGGCCAATGTCCGCTATCGGGTAAGACAACCCCTACACGGGATGTGAGAAAACTCCAATCAGCTGTCAGGGAATTCCCGATAGCGATGTTCTGTGAACCCGGACACAATTCGAACTGCCAGCCGCAGTACCCGAACCGGTCCTACTCCCCAAGAGGCCATCCCCAAGGGAGCTCATACTGCGGGGCCCTGAGCAAGCCCTTCGCTGGCGCCTATCAAACGACACAGGCCTGATCCTCGCGGACCAGGCCTGTGTTTTTTGCGCCCGAAGGACCGGAAGCATGCCGGCCCCGCCGGATCAGGCCTTGATCGCTGCCAGGATGCGGGCTTCGATCTCGTCCAGCTCACCGACGCCATCGACGCGGGCCAGGGTGCCACGGCCGGCGTAGAAATCGACCACCGGGGCGGTCTGGTCGTTGTAGACCTGCAGGCGCTGGCGCACCGCTTCCGGGTTGTCATCGGCGCGGCCCTGCTCCTTGGCGCGGCCGGCGATGCGGTCGACCAGCAGCTCGGTGGGCACATCCAGCTGCACCACCGCGTCCAGCGGCTGGCCGATCTTGGCCAGCAGGCCATCCATCGCATTGGCCTGGGCCACATTGCGCGGATAGCCATCGAGGATGAAGCCCTTGGCGACATCAGCCTGGGTCAGGCGCGACTCCAGCATGCCCAGCAGGATGTCGTCCGACACCAGGTTGCCGGCATCCATCACCGTCTTGGCCTGCTTGCCCAGCTCGGTGCCGGCGGCGATTTCCGCGCGCAGCATGTCACCGGTCGAAATGTGGGCGATCCCCAGCTTTTCCTTCAGGCGCGTCGCCTGTGTCCCCTTGCCCGAACCGGGCGGTCCCAACAGAACCAATCGCATTGACCTGACTCCAACGTGTTGAAAACAAAGAAGGTTCGCGTCCCGGACGGTCCGGTATCGCTGCACCGCAATAGCGCCACTTTACCGCATCCGGGTAATGTCCCTGCAATGTCCCCTCCCCCGAGCAGGTAGAAGCATGCGCAACGGTACTCTCCTTTACGCCCAGTCCGGCGGTGTCACCGCCGTCATCAATGCCACGGCGGCAGCGGTGATCGAGCAGGCCCGGGCCAAGGGCATCAAGGTCCTGGCCGCGCGCAACGGCATCCTCGGCGCGCTGCGCGAGGAGCTGATCGACACCAGCAGGGAGAGTGCCGCCGCGATCCGCGCCCTCGCCCATACCCCGGGCGGCGCCTTCGGCTCGTGCCGGGTCAAGCTGAAATCGCTCGACGCCGACCGCGCCCGCTATGACCGCCTGCTGGAGGTGCTGCAGGCCCACGACGTGCGCTGGTTCCTCTACAACGGCGGCAACGACTCGGCCGACACCGCACTGAAGGTCTCGCAGCTGGCCAAGGCCTCCGGCTACGACCTGACCTGTATCGGCGTGCCCAAGACCATCGACAACGACCTTGCCGTTACCGATACCTGCCCCGGCTTCGGATCAGCGGCCAAGTACACCGCGGTCTCGGTGCGCGAGGCGGCACTGGACGTGGCGGCGATGGCCGAAACCTCCACCCGTGTCTTCATCTACGAAGCGATGGGTCGCCACGCTGGCTGGCTGGCCGCCGCCGCCGGCCTGGCCGGCAACGGTGATGACGAAGCGCCGCACATCATCCTGCTGCCTGAGCGCGCCTACGACGAGGCCACGTTCCTGGCCAAGGTGAAAGCCGTGGTCGAGCGCGTCGGCTACTGCGTGGTGGTGGCGTCGGAAGGCATTGCCACCGCCGATGGCCGCTTCGTTGCCGATGCCGGCGGTGGCAAGGACTCGTTCGGTCATTCGCAGCTCGGGGGCGTGGCGGCGCACCTGGCCGGCCGGGTCAAGGATCAGCTGGGCCTGAAGGTGCACTGGGCACTGCCCGATTACCTGCAGCGCTCGGCCCGCCACCTGGCCAGCAGGACCGACTGGGAGCAGGCGCAGGCAGTGGGCAAGGCCGCGGTGCAGCTGGCACTGAAGGGCCAGAATGGCGTAATGCCGGTGATCGTGCGCAGCAGCGATGCGCCCTATCGCTGGAAGATCGAAGCGGCGCCGCTGTCGAAGATCGCCAACCACGAGAAGAAAATGCCGGCCGGCTTCATCCGCCGCGATGGCTTCGGCATCACGGCCAGGGCGCGCGCCTACCTGTCGCCATTGATCAAGGGCGAAGCACCGCTTCCCTATGGCACCGATGGCCTGCCGAAGTACGTCACCCTGAAGAACGTGGCGGTGAAGCAGAAACTGCCGGCCTTCGAAGGCTGACCTGAAAATGGGGACGGAGGGGATTAAGTCGCATCCGCCCCTCTGTCATCTCCAACAGCATCAGCAGTGGGTCGGATACGACTTAATCCCCTCCGTCCCCTTTTCATGGAGATCAGCATGGCACTGCGTGTTGTTCGACTCGGTACGCCGCGCCAACCCGGCGAGGGACTGCGCATCGGCACGGTGCGGCGGCCGCCGCGCGGCGTGCCGCGCAGCGAGTTCGCCCGACAGGACTGGTACGACGTCTGGTTTCCGACCCTGTCACCCAGCGCGGAGCTGGTGAAGCGGGCACATGAGGCAACGACGGCGGCCGACTGGACCGCCTTCTTCCGCCATTACAAGGCCGAGATGAAGGCGCCCGATGCCGCCCACGCGCTGGACCTTCTGGCCGCGATGTCGCAACACAGCGACATCAGCGTGGGCTGCTACTGCGAGGATGAAGCGCACTGCCACCGCAAGGCATTGCGCGAGCTGCTGGTGGCGCGCGGGGCAATGCTGGCGGAGTGATCAGCCGGATGCCGGCCAGCGGCCGGCACTACCACGCGTGGATGACGGCGTGGGCGCAGCGCCCGCGCCACCTCAATTGCAAGCCTTGCCTTCCATCTGCAACTGCGCGGCGAACATCGTCACCTGCGGAATCTGGCCGGCGGCGGCCTGCTTCTTCGCCTCTTCCAGATAGATGCGCGACTGGCCCTGCCCATCCAGCTCGACCTTGTGGCTCGACGGCAGGCGCCACACCCGCACCACCGCCTGCTGCGCCGGGCACGCGGCGTTGGGCACGCGGATCACATCATTGAGCTTCCAGCCCTTGTCGGCACTCGGCTGCGCCTTGGTGTAATCGACGAAGCGCGCGCGTGGCTGGCATTGCTCGCTGGTCCGGACGGCGGAGAAGCGATATGGCGCGACGGCATCACCGGTGAACGCACCTTCCAGCCGCGCGCAGGCCTCGGGGATCTGCCGCAGCGTATGCACCGCGCCCACCGCCTGCGGCGCACCGACCGCACGCTGCAGTTCCGGCGTTTCCGCAGCAAAGGCCGGTGCGGCCGGGACCAGGGCGGCAAGCATCAACAGGGACAGGCGCATGGGGGATCTCCTACGGGGCTGTGCGCAGGCTTGCAGAGGCTGCCTTAACGGGGTGCAAAGGCCGTTGGCTCGCCAATCATGCCCAGGGCCCGACGGCATGCGCCGCGGCTCCCAGGAGCCAGTCGAGCATGGCTCGACTCTACAAGTGGCGGCACGCATACTGCGGGCACCAGGGAATGCTGAACACCGCCATACGTCGGACGACCGCCCAGGTCGGTACGGGTTGGTTCCAGGCTGCAGCCCGTCGTCCCCCTCGTGGTGCCGTTCATCGCCACTGGATGCCTACATCCATTCTGCGGAGGGGTCTAATGCTGGAACGTCACGGGCTGTCACTGGCGCTGGGCTGCGCCATTCTCGCGATCCTGTTCGGAATCGTCTCGGCGCGCTGGATCCTGCGCCAACCCACCGGCAATGCGCGCATGATCGCGATCGCCACCGCGATCCAGGAAGGTGCGCGTGCATATCTCAACCGCCAGTACCTGACCATCGGCATCGCCGGCGTGGTGCTGTTCGTGCTGGTCGGTGTGTTCCTCAGCTGGTACACCGCGATCGGCTTCGCGGTCGGCGCGGTGCTGTCCGGCGCGGCCGGCTACATCGGCATGAACGTGTCCGTACGCGCCAACGTGCGTACCGCAGAGGCGGCGCGCAACGGCATCAGCGCGGCGATGGACGTCGCCTTCCGCGGCGGCGCGATCACCGGCATGCTGGTGGTCGGGCTGGGCCTGCTGGGCGTGGCCGGCTACTACGCACTACTGTTGCAGATGGGCCTGCCGATGGAACAGGCGCTGCACGCGCTGGTCGGCCTGGCCTTCGGCTCTTCACTGATCTCGATCTTCGCGCGGTTGGGCGGTGGCATCTTCACCAAGGGCGCCGACGTGGGCGCCGACCTGGTCGGCAAGGTCGAAGCCGGCATTCCCGAGGACGATCCACGCAACCCGGCGGTGATCGCCGACAACGTCGGTGACAACGTCGGCGATTGCGCCGGCATGGCGGCCGACCTCTTTGAAACCTATGCAGTGACCGTCATCGCCACCATGCTGCTGGGCAGCCTGATGCTGGCCGAAGCCGGTGCCAATGCCGTGCTGTATCCGCTGGTACTGGGCGGCGTGTCGATCATCGCGTCGATCATCGGCGCGCTGTTCGTCAAGGTGAAGCCCGGCGGCTCGATCATGGGCGCGCTGTACAAGGGCGTGATCGTTTCCGGCGTGCTGGCCGCCATCGCCTTCTACCCGATCACCACCGGACTGATGTCCGACAACGTGCATGGACCGACGGCGCTGTATGGCTGCGCGCTGATCGGCCTGGTCCTGACCGGCCTGATCGTGTGGATCACCGAGTACTACACCGGCACCCAGTACAAGCCGGTGCAGCACGTGGCGCAGGCCTCGACCACCGGCCACGGCACCAACATCATCGCCGGACTCGGCATCTCGATGAAATCCACCGCGCTGCCGGTGGTGGCGGTGTGTGCGGCGATCTGGGGTGCGTTCGCACTGGGCGGTCTGTACGGCATCGCCATCGCCGCAACCGCGATGCTGTCGATGGCAGGGATGATCGTCGCCCTCGATGCCTACGGCCCGATCACCGACAACGCCGGTGGCATCGCCGAAATGGCCGAGCTGCCTTCGGAGATCCGCGACATCACCGATCCGCTGGATGCGGTGGGCAACACCACCAAGGCCGTGACCAAGGGCTATGCGATCGGCTCGGCGGCGCTGGCGGCACTGGTGCTGTTCGCCGACTACACCCACAACCTGCAGGCAGCCAATCCCGGCCAGGAGTTCCGCTTCGATCTCAGCGACCACACGGTGATCATCGGCCTGTTGATCGGCGGCCTGATTCCCTACCTGTTCGGTGCGATGGCGATGGAAGCGGTCGGCCGCGCGGCAGGCGCAGTGGTGGAAGAAGTGCGCCGCCAGTTCCGCGAGATCCCCGGCATCATGCAGGGCACCGGCAAGCCGCAGTACGACAAGGCGGTGGACATGCTGACCCGCTCGGCGATCCGCGAAATGATCGTGCCCTCGCTGTTGCCGGTCGCCGTGCCGGTAGTGGTCGGCCTGCTGCTGGGGCCGCGCGCACTGGGCGGCCTGCTGATCGGCACGATCGTCACCGGCCTGTTCGTGGCCATTTCGATGACCACCGGCGGCGGCGCCTGGGACAATGCCAAGAAATACATCGAGGATGGCCACTTCGGTGGCAAGGGCAGCGAAGCGCACAAAGCCGCGGTGACCGGCGACACTGTTGGTGACCCGTACAAGGACACCGCCGGCCCGGCAATCAATCCGCTGATCAAGATCATCAACATCGTGGCGCTGCTGCTGGTGCCGCTGCTGTAGATCCACGCGACGCGTGGATGGCAGGCTCGACGGGGTCAGAACCCTTTCCTGCGGAAAGGGATCCGACCCCGATGGAGATCACCGCCCGCGCAGGAAGAACCACACGGGCACCATCACGTTCACCGGGCCGCCGGCCACCTCGGGCGGCGGCGGGCCGCGCGAGGATCATTGGCGTCGTCCACTTCCACGACCGGATTGGACTCCAGCCGTGGTGCGGGTCGGCTCAGCACGTAACCGGCGCTGGCGGCAAAGAACAGGCCCACGCCGAGCAACAGGCGCCACGACGGATGCGCGCCCCAGCAGAACAGGGCAAAGCCCGCCGCCATGCCTGCGCTGGCAAACGCCTTGCCCTTGCCC
The DNA here is from genome assembly GCF_047520755.2 of Stenotrophomonas sp. FR010. Taxonomy (NCBI): domain Bacteria; kingdom Pseudomonadati; phylum Pseudomonadota; class Gammaproteobacteria; order Lysobacterales; family Lysobacteraceae; genus Stenotrophomonas; species Stenotrophomonas sp. FR010. The sequence goes on from NZ_JAXBQT020000003.1 coordinate 189,555, forward strand.
GACACGGCGCCCTGCTCGCGCCACAGCCGCAGCGACGGGCCGTAGCGTGGATGCGCCAGCAGGCGCTGCTCGAACGTCGGCGAGCTGCGCGCGAAGCAGCCCACCGCGAGGATCAGGAAGATGGTGGTCGGCATGACTGGCAGCAATGCGCCGATCACCCCGAGGCCGACCATCAGCCAGCCCAGCGCGAACCAGAGCCAGCGCATCAGCGCTGCACCTGTGGGCACGCGCCGCGCATCAGGCGAACTCCACTTCGACGTGGCGATGCACGCTGCGGAACGCAGCGTCGGCTGCATCGATCACCTGCTGGTCCTGCTCGGCACTCAGCGGCACCGCGTCCAGCGCAGCGGTGAACTCGCGCCAGTGGCGCGCTGCGCCATCGGGATGGGCGGCCAGGTGGCGGGCGCCGAAATCACGGTTCAGGCCGAGCTTGGCCGCCATCTTGTACAGGATGGTGCCGCCCAGATTGGAGCCTTCGGCCACGTACAGCCAACCCAACGCAGTCGGCAGCGCGAGGTCCGAGGGCAGCGCGTCGATGTCCGCGCCCGGGAGCGTCTGCTCCAGATCCTGCAGGTCGCGCGCGACCTGTCTCAGTCGGCGGCGCGCGCCCAGATCGGGCAGCAGTGCGCCCAGCGCAGGATTGACATACAGCGCATCGATGCTGCGGTGGAAGCGATACTGGACGCGCAGGAAACGGGCGAAGTTGCTGCGGTCGGCGAAGATGTCACCGGCCATGATGCGCTTGTCCAGCGCACCGTGGCTGTCGCGGGTGGCGGCCTTGAGCCGCAGGCTGCGGCTGTCTTCGGGAGCGATGTGTGCGTTCATGGGGGAATGCCAGGAGGGTCGTCCTGCTGTAGACGTCTGCCACGGGGCTTTCCCCAAGGCCGTCTACACCGATAATGGGCCATCCCCTTGTCCATCCGGAACCGACGATGATCACCACCGAACCGCGCATGACCAACCTGTTCCTGCAGCTGGGCCTGGATGCCAGCGCCGAGGGCATCGCCCGCTTCATCCGCGAGCACCAGCTGGCCACCGACGTCGAAGTGGTCGAGGCGCCGTACTGGAATGATGCCCAGCGCCAGTTCCTGTCCGAGTCGCTGCAGGCCGATGCGGCATGGACCACCGTGGTGGATGAGCTGAACGAGTCGCTGCACGAAGATGCGGTGAAGGCGTCGAGCGGGCTGTAAGTGCCCTGATGGGGGCGCCGGGCATGGCCCGGCGCTACCGTTGTCTCCCGCTGGGGTCAGAGCCCTTCCGCAGGAAAGGGATCCGACCCCGCAGATCAGTACTTCCAGGTCAACGCCAGCCTTGCGGTGCGACCCGGCGCCGGCATCACGCCCAGAGCCAGCGGATCCAGGTAATAGCGGTCGGTCAGGTTGTCCACGCCGGCTTCCACCGACAGCTGGTCGTTGAAGCTCCAGCTGGCGAACAGGTCTACCAAGGTGTTCGGCCGGTACAGCTGTTGGATCGCCGACAGGCCCACGTTCCAGTCCTTGTCCAGCGTGCTGATCGGGCCGGCGTTGTGGACCACGCGGGTGCCGAAGGTCAGGCGCTCGTCGAACAGGCGCGAGCCCAGGGTCAGGTTGACCATGTAGCGCGGCGGGTTCTGGGTGTTGGTGTACGACCCCTCGAAGCCGCCGTCCACGCAGTTAGGCGTGTGGGCCAGCTCATCGTTCCTGCGCTGTGCGCCATAGGCCCGGCGCTCGGCGGCGATGTCCGGCGCGCAGGTCTTGGCTTTGAAGTAGTAGTGCGCGGACAGGTCGGCGAAGACCTTGCCGCTGTCATAGCTGGACTGGAACTCCATGCCGGAGACCTTGAACTGGTCGACGTTGCGGATCAGGCCGGCCGACAGCGTGCGGTAATCGCGGGTGATCAGGTCGTCGATGCGGGTGTCGAAATACGCCAGCTTCAGCGCCAGGCGGTCGCCGGCGGTGAACAGGTCGTAGCGGAGGGTGCTGGCACCGATTTCCCAGCTGCGCGCACGCTCCGGCTTCAGCTCACCCACCGGCTTGGCGGCGGTGAACAGGCCCAGCGTGGTCTCGAACAGGCTCGGCAGCTTGGTGCCCTCGGCGTACTTCACATAGACCAGGGTGTCTTCGCTGAAGCGGTAGGCCACGCTGGCAGTCGGCGAGAACGCGGTATCACGGCGGCGGATCGGCGGCGACCAGCTCCAGCTGACCGGCACCTCCAGGTCCTGCGCCTTGCCGGCGTCATAGAAGTTCCACCCACCGATGTCGCCCACCGTGCCCTTCTTGTACGGCGAGGCCAGCAGCGATTCCTGGGTGAAATTGCCATTGGCATCCGGATACCAGTTCAGCAACGCGATGCGCTTGGCGCGCCACGAGGGCAGTGCCGGGTTTCCGTTGAGCAGCTCGGTGTAGCGGTACTGGCCCTGCACCTCGTAGGCATCGGGCGTGGCCAGCCGGTTGCGGTCGTGCACGTCCACCCGGTTCCAGCGGCCACCGGCCAGCAGCTCCCAGTGTTCGTCGGGCTGCCACTTCAGCGCGGCCACGGCGCTGTATTCCTTGCGCTCGGCATTACGCAGGAAGCGGTTGTTGACCAGGTCATCGTGCATGATCGAGCCCGAGCTGCCCGGGGCGATGTCTTCGTCGCTGTAGGACAGGCCGTAGTCGAGCGTGAACGCACCGGCGCGGGTGCCGAACGTCGAGGTGTTGCTGGCATCAAGGTTGAAGCGCTTCTGCCGCAGCGGGTTCCGGTAGGCATCCTTGTAGCCGGGATCGCCACTGAAACTGGGCGCGTCGTACCACTCGGTGCGGCGATCGAAGTACCACGGCGTGATGCCGGTCAGGCTGTTGTACATCACGCTGTCGGTGTCGGTGTACGCTGCATTGACGCGCAGGTCGATCAGCTCGCTGTCCGGATCGAAGCGATAGCGCAGGGTGTAGCTGTCCATGTCGACGTGGCCCGGGTCCCACTGCGGGATGCAGTCACGGTCGACGCGGATGATCTGCGAGGCCATGATCTCGCCGGCCGTGCCTTCATAGCGGCGGTAGCCGGCTTCCAGGCTCTGCGTGTCATCGATGCGCCAGGTGCCCTTGAGCAGCGCCGACTTCGAACGCGAGGAGGTATTGAACACTTCGGTACGCGGCGGATTCAGCGGCGCCAGCGTACGACGGGTCTGCGGGAAATCATCGTAGCCGTGCTTGCCGGAGAAGTAGTTGCCGTTGTCCCGGTACGCGTAGGCCGCAACCAGGTCGAAGCGGTCCCAGTGACCGGCACCGGCCACGTTGAAGAACTGGCTGCCGGTAGCGCTGCGATCGCTGCGCGGCGCCGCACTGTATGACGGCAGGTTGTTGGCACTGCCATTGGCCAGGCCACCGCGCACGCGCACGCCGAAGTCGCGGCCCTCGCGCAGCACGTCACCGATCTTCAACGTCTCCATCTCGACCACGCCGCCGATGCCACCGGACGCATTGGCCTGCAGGCTCGGGCCCTTGGTGATGGTCAGGCTGGAGATCAGGTCGGGGTCGAGGTAGGTGCGCTGTGACTGGCCCGCATAGCCGCGGTAGGTGTCCATGCTGGACTGGCCACCGTCGATGATCACCGGTACGCGGCCTTGGCCCTGGATGCCACGGATGTTGACGTCGAAGCCATTGCCGACGCGCGGATCACCGGCGGTGACACCGGCCACACCCTTGACGATGTCACCGTTGGAGGTGCCGCGGAAGCGCTCCAGATGCGCGCGGTCGAGCGTGGTGGTCGAACCCACGCTGCGGTAGCTGTCGAGCAGGCGTGCTTCATCGTTGTTCGCACCGCTGTCGACGCGGTCGCCGGCCACACTCAGCGTGCCGGTGACGATCACACCGCTGTCGGCCCGCACCGGCGTTGCTGCCTCCAGAGTGACCGCATCGGCGCTGACCCGGCGCACCGCCACGCCACTGCCCTGCAGCAGGTGCTGCAACGCCTGGTTGGCCGACAGGCTGCCGCTGACCGCGTGGGAGGTTGCGCCGTGTGCCAGCGATGCGGGGTACACGACCTGCACGCCGGATTGGCGCATGTAGCTGCGCAGCGCCTCATCCAGCGGTTGTGCAGGAATTTCGAAGCGCAGTACAGCCGCGTGGTCGCTGCGGGCGCTCTGCGCCAGTGCGGGTGGCGTCGTGCTGGCCAGCCCGGCGGCAAGCAACGCAATGCACAGAGGGGACGGGCGCAGTACGCGGCCCGAGCGGTGGGAGTCGAACATGGAAGAACCTGTCAGGTAATCGGTGCCGCGAACGCGGCGTCATCCGCAACACGGGCGGACACGGCGACGTACGTGGCGACGGCGGGTACGTTCGCCGGGTAAGACGGCTGGGCGCGCGACAACCCCAAGAGCGATTTGCGGTCGCGGGGGATGCCGACGGGGCGCGGTGGGTGCCGACCGTTGGTCGGCACAGGGACGCTCATCCACGCGTGGCGTGGATCTACTGCACGATGGCGACGCCGAATGGAAGACGAGTAACCTGAAGACCTGCCGTTGCCGCCAGCGCATCCAGCGCCTGTTCCGGGCGGTCGATGCGCAACGCAGCACTCACTGCAGGCAGACGTGACAGATCACCGCGCACGAAGGTCGGCCCCGCGCGATAGCGCCCCACCCACTGCACCGCATCGGCGACGCTGGCCTGCTCCAGCAGCAGCTCGCCCTGGCGCCAGGCGCCGACGCTGTCGGCGGTCACGTCAGCCCGTCGCATGACCCCGCCACGTTCAGTGTAGACGGCGCGCTGCCCCTGCTGCAGGTAGGTCCAGCCACCGTCGGCCGGGCTGGCCACGCGCACCCTGCCCTGCCCAACCTGGGTTTCCACCCCCTCGTCTCCACGCGCCACGGTGAACGCGGTCGAGATGTCCTCGACCAGGCCATTGCCGGCGCGCACGCTGAAACGCCGCTGTGCATCCGGGCTTACCTCGAACCAGGCGCGCCCGCGCAGCAGCTCGACCTCGCGGGCGTCCGCATCGAAGCGCACGGCAATCGCACTGTCCGCATCCAGCACCGCCCGACTGCCATCGGGCAGCCGCACGTGCTGCACCTGATGCGTGCTGCGATGATCGGACTGCAGGCGCAGCCACGCCTCCGGCCATGCCACCAGCATCGCCAGCATTGCCGCCACAGCCATCGCCCAGCGCAGTCGATGCGGCCCACGCCGTCCGCTGGCCCCGGCGGCCTGTGGGCGCGGCCCGACACTGCGCCACAACGCGCGCTCGTGTTCGAAGGCCCTGCGGTGCCCCGGCTGTTGCAGCCAGTGCTCGAACGCCTGCATGCGTGCATCGCTGATGTCACCCGAGGCCAGCCACGCGATCCAGTCCCGGGACTGTTCGGCCAGGGCATCATCATTGGCAGCGGGCAGCATGTTCGGCGGGCTCATCGGCTGGCGGACAGGCGCATTCAAGCGCAGGCGGGGGAACTAGACCGCATCCACGGTCCAGTGATCAAGACGTCTGCGCGAAGGCCAGCCCCAAGCCGGCGCGCTCATCGACCGCTGCGCGCCCAGGCCAGGCGCTGCAGCGCGGAGCGCACATGATTCTCGACGGTGGTCACCGACACCCCCAGGCGGCGTGCGATCTCGGCCTGGGTGAGGCCCTGCAGGCGGTTGAGCCGGAAGATGGTGCGGGTCGGCTCCGGCAGGTGACCCGCCGCATCGAGCACCCGCTGCAGCTCATCCTGTGCCATGGCCTGCTCCTCGGTGGAGATCACCTCGTCGCCCCCCCACAGGTAGTGGTCGGCCAGCAGCCGGTTGCGGCGGCTCGATTCGCGGCCGTGGTCAGTGGCAAGGTTGGCGGCCAGCCGATACAGATAGGCCCGCGGATTGTCGATCGCCTGGCTGTCATCGACCCCTCGCGCCTTGAACCAGACCGCCTGGATCACGTCCTCGGCGCCGTTGTCGCCCCCGAGGATGCGCTGCACCCGGCGCAGCAGCGCGGGCCGCTCGCGGATCAGCAGCTCAGTGAGGGAGGCAGCATTGGAGGGCATGCGCGGAGCCGGGACGACAGACGGGAGGCACCGCGCATGCTACTCCGGCAATGCGAATAAGTCACATTCTTGTCTATGCCGGGACTACAGGCAATCAACCAGTGCGTCGTAGGTATTGGCTTTCGTGCCGGGCAGCGGCGCGTGCAACGCATCGAACCCGTCCCCCGTTTCCCACACCTGCAACAGGGTTTCCAGGCGTGTTCCGGTTGCCAGCGGCAGCACGCAGGCATAGCGTCCGCGGTTGACCGTGATCAGGCCGCTGGGCTTTACCCTGGTGTTGCTACCGGCGAAGGTCCATACACACTGGACAACCACCCCCGTGGCCTGGTCCACGGAACAGCGCAGGCGCATGGCCCACAGATTGATGTACTCGCCCTCGCAGAAGGTATCGCCACATACCTCATCGAAGCCACGCACCAGTTGCCGCTCGGCAGCAAGGAAACGCTCGTGGCCGCCCCCCGGGCCGGCGTAATCCCGCGCATCGACGAACGCAGGCGCAGCCTGCGCGACACCGGCGCACGGCAGGCTGACAGACAGCACGCCACACAACAGCCAGCATCTACGGAAGCTCCCCATCAGCCCACCCTCCCCTGCGTGCGCAGGCATTCAGGCAAGCCATCGAAGATGCCGTGGTCAAGCCCAGGCAAAGGCGCGGTCAGGCCGCCCGGCGCTTCCAGGGAGGCGTAGAACGCGTCGACGGGCACCCCGGGCTGCATTTCGACCGGACAGACCCAGCTCCCGTTGTCGATCCGCACGTGTCCCGTGTCGGGCTCAACCTCCAGCTCGCTGGCGGCCACCACCCAGACACAGCGCTGCACGGTGCCGCGGTGGGCGAGCACGGCGCAGCGGAACTCCATCACCCGGTAGTTGCTGTAATCACCTTCACACAAGGTGTCGGCACACCATGCGGCGAATTCGCCGGCGACCGCGTCCTCCAGCGCAAAGGCACGGTCCCATCCGGCCTCGTCGGAGGGATAGTCAATCAGGTTGACATGCAACCCGCGCGCGAGCGCGGGCAGCGGCGCCAGCAGCAGCAAGGCACAACAGCCCAAGCGGTTCCAGTTCATGGCAAGTCTCCTTGGCAAGGACGTCCAGCCTGCCGGGGGAGCCGGGTCGAACCCATCGGGAAACCCCGCTCTGGCTCCTCCGCCATGGCCGAGCACCCAGGTCGGCCCTGCCCTACCCTGCACAGCGCCCGGCAAAGGCATAAAATGGTGAGCTATCCGTCTATATCCCCACCTGGAGCACACCATGGGCCTGGAACTCGTCTCGCCCGGCAAGAACCCGCCGGAAGAAATCAACGTCATCATCGAGATCCCGAAGGACTCGGAGCCGGTGAAGTACGAAGTGGACAAGGAAACCGGCGCGATCTTCGTCGACCGCATCCTGTCCACCCCGATGCGCTATCCGTGCAACTACGGCTACGTGCCGAGCACCCTGTGTGGCGACGGCGATCCGGCCGACGTGCTGGTGGTGCTGCCGCTGCCGCTGGTGCCGGGCTCGGTCGTGCGCTGCCGTCCGGTCGGCGTGCTGAAGATGAGCGATGAGGCAGGCAGCGACGAGAAGATCCTGGCCGTGCCGGTCTCGAAGATCTTCAGCGGCTACGCCCACGTCGAAGACATCGCCCAGGTCTCGAGCCACTGGCTGGAGCGCATTGGCCACTTCTTCGAGCATTACAAGGACCTGGAGAAGGGCAAGTGGGTCAAGCTGGACGGTTGGGGTGGCGCCGCTGAGGCCAAGCAGATCCTGATCGAGGCGCACCAGCGCCATCTCGACAGCAAGGCCTGAGCCTGAACCGCATCGCTCCGGCGATACCCTGCCGGAGCGATGCGGGTCACGTTTCATGACGACGGCACATCACTCTTGCTGCCGTATTAGGTAAATTGCGTCACTTCACACGTCATCGACATCCATCGTCGAGACAGCCAGGGGAACGTGTCGTGCGTATTCTGCTTGTTGGGGATGCAGCCAGCCTGCCAGCTGAGCTGACCGAATTCATTGCCGATCTTGGGGAAGACTGGCAGCCGCTGACCGCCGCCGATGGCCAGACCGCGATGACCGCGGTGGCCACGCAGGGCGTGGACGCGGTGATCGTCTGCCCGCAGTTGCCCGATCTCAATGCCACCACGCTGCTGGGCCAGATCCGGACACTGCGCCCGGAAACCATCCGCATCGCGCTGGTCGATGCGCACCATGGCAACCGCCCGCCGCCGGCGCGCCTGATCGGTGTCGCCCACCGCTTCCTGCCGCTGCCGCTGGCGCCGGAAGTGCTGCTGGAGGCATTGACCAGCCTGGAAGAACTGCGCGAAGTGCTGGACAGCCCGCGCCTGCGCGATGCCATCGGCCGTATCGAGAAACTGCCATCGCCACCGCACCTGTACCTGAGCCTGACCCAGGCCCTGGAACATGACGACGATACCGACAGTGCCGATGTGGCCAAGCTGGTCGCCGCCGATCCGGCCATCGCGGCCAAGGTGCTGCAACTGTCGAACTCGGCTTTCTTCAGCCAGGGCCGCACCATTGCCGACCTGCGCACCGCGGTCACCCGGCTGGGCCTGGCCACGCTGCGTGACCTGGTGCTGGCCAGCGAAGTGTTCTCCGCGCCGACGCTGTCGGCTGCCGAGCGCAACTCACTGCAGCAGCGCGCACTGCTCGCCTCCCGGCTGGCCGCACGCCTGCTGCCCGAGTCCAGCGCCGAACTGGGGGCGACCGCCGCACTGCTGGCCGACATCGGCCTGCTGCTGCCCGGCGTGCGCAACGAGCGCAGCGAGCCCGCGCTGGCCGGCGATGCCCGCCCAGGCCATGCCGAGGCCGGCGCCTACCTGCTGGGCCTGTGGGGCCTGCCGATGCCGATCATCGAAGCGGTGGCCTTCCACCTGCAGCCGCAGCGCGCCAACACCCGCAGCTTCTGGGTGACCGGCGCGGTGCACGTGGCCCTGGCGCTGGTCAATGGCGATCCGGTGGACGAGGACTACCTGCAGCGTGCAGGCGTGCTGAACAAGCTGCCGCAATGGCGCGAGCACGCCAATGCACTGATGGGACTGGTGCCCAGCGACGCCTGAGCGTGCTGGATGATGTCCGGACGACAGAGGGCGCACCCACACGGTGCGCCCTTTCCATGTCAGCGGGTACCGCAGGCATCCTGCACGCAACGCCGGTACTGCGACTCGCAGATGACCGGTGACTTGCCACTGGCCAGGCACTGCTGGCGGAACTCTTCGCAATAAAGCCCGCCACCACAGACCCCGAGGCCCTGCGCGAACACCGCGCCCACCAGCGTTGCATAGATCAATGCAGCCGCCGATGCCTGGCGCAGCAACGTGTTCTTCATACCCCTCTCCACATGCGAGCGTCCGGTATTGGACCTCCTGACTGTGTCGATTGCGACACGACGGGACCGTGACTGCGCTCACCTTCCAACAGTTTCCGGAATTCCCCTACAAAAAAGAGGGCGGACCTAGCGGCCCGCCCTCCTCGTGTTGCTACCGCACTTCGATGGATCAGAAGCGCTGGGTGTACTTCATGTACAGGAAGCGACCCACATCGAAGCCGCCGTAGTAGGCGAACGCCGAGTTCGGAGCCGAGTACTGCAGCGGACCCTTGTGGTCGAACACATTGTTCGCACCCAGGGCGATCGTCGCATCCCACGGTGCCTTCCAGCTGACCTGCAGGTCGTGGAAGGTGTTGGAGCCGGTGTGACGCAGCGGATCGGTTTCGCCATTGGCCATGTGGTTCGGCGCATCGCACCAGCCATCAGCCAGCGAGATGCAGCTTTCCTTCATGCCGGAGTAGTAGCGCGCGGTGTAGTTCACACCGAAATCGCCGTACTGCCAGTTGACGCCCAGGTTCGAACGCACGCGGAACAGGCCCGGCTCGCCGACGCGGCCGATCATGATGTTGTCACCCGCGCTGTTCTGGCCCTGCTCGTCGTACTTGGCGGTGTAGCTGGTGGTCCAGTCGATGCTGAACTGACCGATGGCCAGTTCCGGCAGGCGGTACTTGATGCCCAGGTCGTAACCTTCGGTTTCCATCTTGCCGAGGTTGGCGGTGCCGTAGGTGATCGCACTGACGTGGCCGTCAGCCGCACGGGTCACGCTCGAGCAACGCTCGGAGTTGCCCAGCACGTAGCAGTCACGCAGGATGCGGTCGACGCTGTCAGCGATGATCATGTCGCTGATTTCGTACTTGTACCAATCCAGCGAGACGTCCAGGCCCTGCACCCAGCGCGGGCTCCACACCAGGCCGAAAGTGGTGCTCTTGGAGGTTTCCGGCTTCAGGTTCGGGTTGGCACCCGAGACGAACTGGTCACCCGACTGGCACGGCAGGGTCGAGCACGGCAGGTTGCCCTGGCCCAGCTGCACATAGTTGGCCGGAGCGCCAGCGGCGGTGCACGCGGCATTGCCGGCAACGCTGCCCGGGGCGTTCACGCCGCACGGATCGATGTAGGACTCGAAGCTCGAGCTCAGGCCACCGTACAGGTCGCTGATGGTCGGAGCGCGGAAGCCCTCGGCGTAGGTGCCGCGGACCAGCAGTTCATCCAGCGGACGCCAGGTCAGGCCGAACTTGCTGTTGGTGGTGCCACCGAAGTTGCTGTAGTCCGAGTAACGGCTGGCAACGTTCAGGGTCAGCTCCTTGGCGAAGGCCATGTCGGCCAGCAGCGGCACGTTCAGTTCGAGATAGACCTCGTTCAGATCGTACTGGCCGCGGGTCGGCTTCTGGCCCAGGCCGGTGGACTGGCCCGACTGCGCGAAGGCGTCCGGCACGTAATTGCCTTCTTCCTTGCGGTGCTCGACACCCAGCGCGAAGCCCAGGTCGCCGGCCGGCAGGGTCACGATGGAACCGGACAGGTTGGCGGTGAAGCTGGTGGTCTTGGTGACGCCGCGGGTGGTGAAGGTCGGGAACAGGAAGTCCTGCAGCTCCTGGTTCGCCAGCGAACCCTGGCCATCAACGCCGTACGGCAGCAGCGGGTTCCACGGGCGGCAGTCGCCCAGGATCGGCTTGGCCGAGGTGCCGCAGCGTGCAACGCCGCCGGCATCGATGAACGACGGGCCCAGGGCCTGGCCTGCAGCGATCAGGCTCATGTCGCCGCGGTTGCTCTTGATCGACTCGTTGCGGTTCCACAGCGCGCCGACGTCCCAGTCGAAGGTCTTGCCGCCCAGCTCGAAGAAGCCGGTCAGGGTCGGAGCGAAGCGCAGGGTCTTGAGCTGGCTGTCAGTGGTACGCGGCACTTCCCACAGGCGGCGACGGAAGCTGACGTCCTGGCCGACCGGGTTGAAGGCGCTCGAACCCTCCAGCGGGGTGCCGAAGGAGTTGGACTGGAACGGGTAGCCGGCGATCTGCTGGAACGTCTGGCGCTCGTTGTAGAGCACGTCGGTGTTCAGGCTGATCGAATCGGTGAAGTCGTAGGTGCCGTTGATGTAGACCGACTTGCGCTTCACACCGGTCAGCAGGGTCATCTGCTCGTTGGAGTTGGCGAATTCGTCCGGCGTAATGACATGGTAGTCATTCGGGTTCTTCGGGTTGCCGCCGGCGTTCAGGGTCTTCCAGACAGCCTGCTTGGAGTCGCCGCAGTTGACCTGGGTCGGGTTGCACCAGCTGCCGTTCTGGCTGATCGGGCTCCAGGTGGCCGAGGTCGAGTTCGGACCCAGCGAGCCGTCGCGGCTGTACCAGCGGTCCTTGGCCCACACCGGATCCTGCTTCGAGTACTCGGCCGACAGGGTCAGGCTGCCGCGTTCGCCGCGGGCACCGAGGGTCATCGAATAGGTTTCGGTGTCGCCGTCGCCCTTGCCGTACTGGCCGACGTAGACGTTGGCTTCGCCGCCGTCGAAGTTCTTGCGGGTGATCACGTTGACCACGCCGGCGATGGCGTCGGAACCGTAGATCGACGAGGCGCCGTCCTTCAGGATTTCGATGCGCTCAACGGCAGACATCGGGATCTGGCTCAGATCCTGGTAGCCCGCAGTGGTTGCGCCCAGACGCTTGCCGTTCATCAGCACCAGGGTGCGCTGGGCGCCCAGGTTGCGGATGTCGACGTAGTAGCCGCCCACGTTCTCGCCCGAAGCCAGCGACTCCGAACGCGAGATGGCCGGGGAGCCGGCCGAGGTCAGGTTGTTCAGCACGTCGGCGACGCTCGAGAAGCCCTGCTTTTCCAGGGATTCGCGGGTCATCGTCAGGATCGGCTGCTGGGTTTCCACCGAGGCGCCGCGGATGCGCGAGCCGGTGACCGAAATGCGGTCCAGGTCGGTGGTGCCCTTTGCTTCCTGCGCCGAAGCAAAGGCCGGCGCCAGCGCCAGCGCAATGCCGGCCGGCAGCAAGCCGAACCGCACTGCGGGATTACGAACGTTCATCAATCTCTCCAAGGTACGTGTTAGCAGCGTGTTAAAACACCCCAGCACGTTACGATTGCGTTGCAGCGCTGTATTTGCGCGAACCAACCGGAGACTTTGCGGATTGTGGCGGGAGCAAGCCGCCGTTCTCCCTGAAGCGCGATGCGGACTGGCCGTAGCGGGCGCGGAACGCACGCGCGAAGCTGCAGCAGTTGTCGAAACCGCTGGCGGCAGCGACCTCGCCCACCATCATGTCGGTGTCGCGCAGCAGATCAGCGGCGCGTTCGAGGCGCAGTCGTGCCGAAAGCGACTGCGGGCTTTCCTCGTACAGGCTCTGGAAGGTCTTGGACAGGTACCAGCTGGAGAAGTTGGTCAGCTCGGCCAGTTCGCCGATGCGCACCACCCGGTGGCTGTTGCCTTCCAGATAGAGGCGCGCGCGCTGCATGCGGCCGAACACCTGGCGCTTGCGGCTGCGCGAGCGGCCCGGGCAGCGCTGCACGTTGTCGGCCAGGCCACGCTGCAGGCCCGCGAGGTGCAGCAGCAGCGGGCGCAGGGCCTGCGCCGGCTGGCCGCTGGCCAGCGCATCGCGCCACAGGCGCAGCGCCACGCGGGCATCAGTACGGTTCATCCGGCCACGACCTGCATACAGGCCGCAGTCGGCCATCTCGGTCAGCACGCGAAGCGCTTCGATGTTCAGGTTCAGGCCGACGCACAACCCGTTGCGACCGGCCTGCACCAGCGGCCGCGATTCCTTCTCGAAGGCGATCCACTCGCCCTGGCGCAGGCGGAAGCGCCCTTCCTTGGCCTCGACCCACGAGCTGCCACGCACCTGCATCCAGACAGTGAAGCTGGAGCCGGCGGTCTGCAGGCTGCCCAGCCGGGCCACGCCCAGGCAGGTCGGTGCGACGTCGTCGAGCGACCGGTCCAGGGAAACAGTTTGGCCGCGATCGGCCAGCGAGAGTTGACGCATGGGGGCACCACGGATTTGCCTAGTACAGGACTCCGTTTTGCCAAATCAGGCGGCACCGCGTCAGGAAGGTCCGACGAGATCGCCACGAATTCGCGACGAGATCCCGACGAAGAAATTACGAAGGCCCATTTCCCTTGAACAACAACAACTTGGAGAATGCGGGGAACAGTGCAGGCGGGCGTTCAGGCAACCGCATCACGCCGATGTCAGCGCCATCGCTGACCGCCATCGCCACGAACAGGTCCTTTCCATCGGCGCTGGCACTGAGCCCGTTGCCGGCGCTGAGCCGTTCTGCGTCCAGGCAGCGTTCCGCCTCCTCGCGGCCGGGCTGGATGCGCACGAAGGTGGTGCCACACGTGGTCGAGGTACCGAGGTAGCCGATGCCGCTGTTGCCGGTCACGGTCCAGGCCCGGTATCGCCAGCGGCTGGGCCGGTCATCGCTGATCTGCTGCACGCTGGCCGGGGACAACGCGGCATCCGCCGACCACAGGCCTCCGGCGGCCAAGCGGGTGAACAACACGCGGCCACTGCTCCGGTCAAAGCGCGCCTGCGACACCCCATCGATGCTGGCCAAGCGGCGCCAGGGCTGGACGCTGCGATCGAACAGGCTCAACCGCGTGCGCTGGTCGGCATCGCGCTCGACCACAAACAGCTGCTGCGGCGAGGCGCCATACAGTGCCTGCAACGGCTGTTCGGCCGGAACCGGCAAGGGTTGCAGGCGTTCATCGCGTGGCGCGATTTCATAGAGCACCGTGCGCCCATGCGCATCGCGGCCAACCACGAGCAACTGCCGGCTGTCGGCCGACCAGTCCGGCGCCTGCCGCGCCTCCGGCCGCAGCCCTTCGATGGGACGCAGCGAATCCGGTCGCTGCATGTCCGCCCACCACAGGGCGAAGCTGCCGGAACGATCGGAGGTGAAGACCAGCTGGCGGCCATCAGGCGCTGCCATCGGCTGCCCATCGCGGCCACTGGAGGCGAACAGGCGCTCGGGCGTGCCGCTGCCCTGCATCGGCACCTTGAACACGCCGAACTGCGCGCGCCGGTGGACGAACGCCAGCATGCCACCGCGTCGCGACACTGCTGGCCACTGCGCATCATCCAGGCCGGCATCGCGCAACGTGTGCCGCTCGACATCCAGGTAATAGAGCCGCGCCTCGCTGTCGACACGACGACCGAACACGATGGTGCGGCCATCGTCCAGCCAGGCCCAGCCGCGCAGCTCTGCCGCTTCATCGGTCAACTGCTCGGGCGTACCGCCCGCGGCCGGCACCCGCCACAGATCACCCAGCTGCGGGTTGCGCACGAACACCAGCCATTGCCCATCAGGCGAATAACGCGGTGCGTAGTCGAAGTCATCCTGATCGACGCTGTAGGCCAGCGCGCGCCACTGGCCACTGGCCAGGTCCAGCACGCGGATGCCACGGTGCGCGTAGCGACCGACCATGCTGCCGAACACCAGGCCACGCCCATCCGGCGTCCAGTCGAAGCTGAGCAGCTCCGTGCCATCGCAGCGTGTGGCCTGGCGCAGCGCGCCACCAGTGGCGCTGGCGATCAGTACCTGGCATCCGCCGTCGGCGTAGAACCGCGCGAAGGCGATTTCGCGACCATCCGGCGACCAGTTCGGGAAGCGATCGACGGCACCGGCTGGTGGCGCCAGCAACTGGCGCGCCGGCGCGTTGCCGGAGGTCTGCAGCTTGATCGCGCCACCGCCGTTGCCATCCTCGTTGGCGCCCTCATAGGCCACCAGCGAACCGTCCGGTGACAGCGTGGGATAGGTTTCAAAGCCGCTGGTCGCGGTGATCAACCGATACGGCCGCTGCGGGCTGCCGATCACCCGCGTACCGTTCTCCACGGCAGCCTCCACCGGCGAACTGCCGGCCGGTGCACGGCGCAGCAGCAGCGTGGTCAACACCAGCAGCGTGGCCAGCATCAACACGCCCAGCGCCAGCAGCACGCGCCGACGGATATGGCGCCAGCGGCGGCGCGCTGCCTGTGGATGTGCAGGCAACACAGCAGTGGTCACCGGCTGCGCGGCCATGCCTTCGTCGTCGCGGACGCCTGCGGCCACGGGCTCGGCATCGTCCAGCACCTGCACCGGGACCAGAAGCCGATAGCCTGTCTTGGCGATGGTTTCGATGTAGGCCTGGCCGTTGTCGTCGTCGTTGCTGAACGCCTTGCGCAGCTGGGTGACGGCCTGCGTCAGCACATCGTTGGTCGGCAGCGTGTCCGGCCATACCTCGGCGAACAACTCGTCGCGGGTGACAACGCGGCCCGGCTGCCGCAGCAGCACGCGCAGCACGCCCAGCGCCTTCGGCGTCAGCCGGCGCGGGCGACGCGCGCCGACGACCTCGACTTCGCGCGAGGACAGAGTGACGGTGCACTCTCCTATCCGTATCCGATCGGATACCGGGGGCTGGATTTCGCTGCTGTTCATTTTCTGCTACACAGTAGAGACAGGTCCCGGGCAGTGTTTGCCTTCGATACCGCCCCGTCCTGGGAACAGCGAAAAGCCAGACTCCGCACAAAGCATCGGCGCATACCGCAAAAACAATCGAGCGCGCGAATACTAGCCTATGCAAGTTACCTCGCCTATCGCGTGGTCGACATCAGGCTCTCTCTCGCCGACGCATTCACATAATTTGCGACATCATTCGCGCCCTATCGGGCGCGAAATTTTTATCTGGCGTTCATTTTCACATGCGCCGCAACATGGTCAATCCGACCAGCCGCGAAACCACCAAAGCCACGTACATCACGCCGGAAAACTGCTCCAGCATGACCAGTGCGCGTGCCTGTGGATGCAACGGCACGACGTCACTCAAGCCGACGCCAGACAGCAAGCTGAAGCTGAGATAAAGCAGCTCCATCCAACTGCGCTGCGCGCCTCCGCCGGTGCCCTGGAAGCTGCCCGGGTACCACTGCTGGCATACCGCGAATGCGAACGCAAATGCCCATGCAAGCAAGGTGAATGTCGCGCCTGCGGCGAACAGTTCGTCGCGGGTGACCTTGTGGTCCTGGAGCATGTAGGCGATCAGCGCGCCGGCCGTGTAGAAGTACAGCAGGCTCTCCAGCAACTGCGCGGTGGTCAGCAATGCGCTGCGGTCGAGCAATGCACCGGCCAGCGAGAACACCACCGACGGGATGGCCAGCACCAGTGCCAGCCAGGTGCCCAGCGGGCTGCGCTGCACCACCCACAGCGCCAGGCCCAGTACCGCCATGCCGAACATGCCCAGCGCCGCGCGGCCGGCAGCGGTGTCGTCCAGCGCGGGGTACAGCAGCACCGCGATCAACTGGGCACCCAGCAGCCAGGCCGAAGGATGACGGCGGGCAATGGCCAGCCAACGGGTGGTCATGGCAACAGGCATGGTGTCCTTTCCCCAGGGTGATGCGCGGAGCATAGCCGGGAGAGGCGTGATGAGCGGTGGTGCCGGCCGCTGGCCAGCACGCTTCCCGGCCCCCGCACAACCGGCTGCCGGCCAGCGGCCGGCACCCGGCTACTCGTCATCCCTGGTGGTAGACCTCTGCGCCAGCCGCGCGGAACTCCTCCGACTTCTCCTTCATGCCGGCCTCGGCGTAGTCACGCACATCCTGGGTGATCTTCATCGAACAGAAGTGCGGGCCGCACATCGAGCAGAAGTGGGCCAGCTTGTGCGCATCCTTCGGCAGCGTCTCGTCATGGAACTCCTTGGCCTTCTCCGGATCCAGGCCAAGGTGGAACTGGTCTTCCCAGCGGAACTCGAATCGCGCCTTGCTCAATGCGTTGTCGCGAACCTGCGCGCCCGGATGGCCCTTGGCCAGGTCGGCTGCATGCGCGGCAATGCGATAGGCCATGATGCCGTCGCGCACGTCCTGGCGATTGGGCAGGCCGAGATGCTCCTTCGGCGTCACGTAACAGAGCATGGCCGTGCCGAACCACCCGATCATCGCCGCGCCGATCGCGCTGGTGATGTGGTCGTAGCCCGGTGCGATATCGGTGGTCAACGGCCCCAGCGTATAGAACGGCGCCTCGCCGCACTCACGCAGCTGCTTGTCCATGTTCTCCTTGATCAGCTGCATCGGCACGTGGCCGGGGCCCTCGATCATGGTCTGCACATCGTGCTTCCAGGCGATCTTCGTCAGCTCGCCCAGCGTTTCCAGCTCACCGAACTGCGCGGCGTCGTTGGCATCGGCGATGCAGCCCGGGCGCAGGCCGTCACCCAGCGAAAAGGTCACGTCATAGGCCTTCATGATTTCGCAGATCTCTTCGAAATGCGTGTACAGGAAATTCTCCTTGTGGTGCGCCAGGCACCACTTGGCCATGATCGAGCCCCCGCGGCTGACGATGCCGGTCACCCGCTTGGCGGTGAGTGGCACGTAGCGCAGCAGCACGCCGGCGTGGATGGTGAAGTAGTCCACACCCTGCTCGGCCTGCTCGATCAGCGTATCGCGGAAGATCTCCCAGGTCAGTGCTTCGGCGCGGCCATCGACCTTCTCCAGCGCCTGGTAGATCGGCACGGTACCAATCGCCACCGGCGAGTTGCGGATGATCCACTCGCGGGTTTCATGGATGTGCTTGCCGGTGGACAGGTCCATCACGGTGTCACCGCCCCAGCGGATCGCCCACACCAGTTTCTCTACCTCCTCGGCGATTCCCGAGGAAACGGCGCTGTTGCCGATGTTGGCATTGATCTTGGTCAGGAAGTTGCGGCCGATGATCATCGGCTCGCTTTCCGGATGGTTGATGTTGTTGGGCAGCACCGCGCGGCCGCGCGCGATTTCATCCCGCACGAACTCCGGGGTGATGATCTTCTGGATCGAGGCGCCGAACGCCTCGCCCGGATGCTGCTGCAGCAGGCCCGCATCGCGGATCGCTTCCAGCCGCTGGTTCTCGCGGATGGCAACGAATTCCATTTCCGGGGTGATGATGCCGCGGCGCGCGTAGTGCATCTGGGTGACGTTCGCGCCTGCCCGTGCACGACGCGGCAGGCTGCGCGCGGGGAAGCGCACGGCATCAAGCTTCGGGTCATGCTCGCGATCACGTCCGAACGACGAACTCAGGCCTTCGAGCTGCTCGGTATCGCCACGTTCCTCCACCCAGCCGCGACGCAGTGCCGGCAGGCCGGCGGACAGATCGATACGCACGCCCGGATCGGTGTAGGGGCCGGACGTGTCGTAGACCGTGACCGGTGCATTCTCTTCGCCGCCGAACAGCGTCGGGGTGCGGGTCAACGCGATCTCCCGCATCGGCACCTGCAGATCCGGGCGCGAACCGGGCACGTGGATCTTGCGTGAGCCGGGAATGGGCCGGGTCACGGATTCGGAGAGTTGCTGGGCCTGTTGCTGCAGGGCGGAGTGCTGTGCGTTCATCGGGCATCGTCCAGGAAGGTCAGGGACGAAGCGGCGGCGCACTGCGACCGCGCCCGGACGGTCCTTGGGCGGAGTCCGGGAATGGCTGCATTGCAAAGCTTCCCTACGCCGGTATGAGCCGGATCAGGTTCCAAGGGACTGTCTCAACCGTGGCCACATGGCCCGGTACCCCCGCTTCTTGGTGCGCATTAGAGCATAGAACGTGCTGCAGTCCATGGCTGTTCCATCCACGCACGGCGTGGATCCGCTGTTTCTGTATTAACAGAACCGTGACATCGCATTCAGTAACGTGCACGCGCATCGTGCCGCTGCGGCCGGTGTTTCCTCGCCGCCTTCGCGGCCCCTGCCCGGTCTGTGCTGCATGTCGCCGGCCCCTCGCAGCAAGCTCTGCTCGCTCCCCTCAATCCTTTGATCGGAGAAGCCCCTTCATGGTGTTTCGCGTTTCCATTGCACTGGTTCTGCTGCTGGTGCTGCTCGCCGGTGTTGCACCCGGTCCCTTCAACACCGTGGTCCAGTCGATGCTGGCCGAGGTCATCCGCAGTGTCGGCTGGCTGTACCTGCTGGTCGTGTTCCTGGCGCTGGTGTTCCTGATGTACCTGGCCTTCGGCCGCTTCGGCAACCTGCGCATCGGTGGCGAAGATGCCGAGCCCGAGTTCTCGCGTGCCAGCTGGATGTCGATGCTGTTCGCTGCCGGCATGGGCATCGGCCTGGTGTTCTGGGGCGCCGCCGAGCCCATTTCGCACTTCAGCAAGCCACCGGAGGGGCTGGCGCCCGAAAGCATGGACGCCGCGCGCGCCGCCATGCGCTATGCGTTCTTCCATTGGGGCCTGCACCCGTGGGCGATCTACGCGCTGATCGGGCTGGCAATGGCCTGGTTCCAGTTCAACCGCAACGGCCGTGGCCAGATCAGCGATATGTTGCAACCGATCATCGGCCGTCACCATCGTGGCTGGATCGGGCATATGGTCAACATCTCCGCGGTCGTCGCCACCGCGGTTGGCGTGGCTACAGCACTGGGCTTCGGCACGGTACAGATCGCGGCCGGCGTGGAACACGTGTTCGGCGTGCAGGCGGGCGTGCCGCTGCAGCTGACCATCATCGCAGTGGCTTTCGTACTGTACATGGCGTCCACGCTCAGCGGCGTCGGCCGCGGCATGAAATGGCTGTCCAACTTCAACCTTGCATTGGCTGCACTGCTGCTCGCGCTGGTGCTGGTACTCGGCCCGACTGGCGCGATCTTCAACACCTTCACGACGACGTTGGGCTCCTATCTCAATCAGCTGGTGACGATGAGCCTGCGCATGTCACCGTTCTCGTCCAGCACCTGGGTCGCGGACTGGACGATCTTCTACTGGGCCTGGTGGATTTCCTGGGCACCGTTCGTGGGTTCGTTCATCGCGCGCATCTCGCGCGGGCGCAGCGTGCGCGAGTTCGTGATCGGCGTGGTGCTGGCACCGACGCTGCTGGGCTTCTTCTGGTTCTCGGTGTTCGGTGGCACCGCGATCTGGATGCAGATCTTCGGCCAGGCCGACCTGCTGCAGGCACTGGGCAACGGCTATGAAACGGTGCTGTTCACCATGTTCGACAGCATGCCGCTGCCGTTGCTGCTGTCGTGCATTGCGCTGGTGCTACTGATGATCTTCTTCGTGACCTCGGCTGATTCTGCGGTACTTGTGCTGGCCAGCATGTCCACGGACGACGCGGGCGAGCCATTGCGCAAGCACAAAGTGGCGTGGGGTGTCGGCATTGCGCTCGTGGCGGGTTCCTTGCTGTTGGCAGGGGGACTGGAGGCGCTGCAGGGCATGATCACCATCGCTGCGCTGCCGTTCGCGCTGCTGATGCTTCTTGTGATGGTGTCCCTGTACCGGGTGCTTGACCAGGAATACACCCGGGAGCGGCGGCAGGCACAGCGCCAGCGGCACATGATCGATGCGTGGATTGCACGCGAGATGGCGGTGCAGGAGGAAACCCAGGCGGAGGCAGCGCGCGCGCACGATCAGGATTGAGGGGGTTTTGCAGCCTGCGGCTGCACCGCTTTTTTCAAGCAACGGCAACAACAACTTCAAAAGCGGCTCTGGATTTCTGCTGGTTTGGCGGGGAGGGGGCCGATGGCGGGACACGCCGCAAGTACGTCCCTGTAGGCTCGGCCACGGCATCCATGCCGTGGACGGTCCCGCCATCGGCCCCCTCCCCGCCTCCGACAATTTCCCGGTGACGGCAGTAGATCCACGCCATGCGTGGATCAGGTGTATCGGAAAACAAGAAGGGGTCGGATCCGTTTTCCTTCGGAAAACGGATCCGACCCCAACCCACAGCGCGCGGCTGTTGCTGTTGCCTTTGCTCTTGATCTTCTTCCTTCTCTTCCGTGGCTGACGCGCACGGAAATTTTCGGGGGGCGTGCGGGTGGGAGTGGCGGGAGTATCCGCGCCATGGATGGTGCGGCTAAGCCTACAAGGACGTATTTACGGCGTCCCCCGACACTCCCACCCGCACGCCCCAGCGCATGAACCTGCTCCAGCGCTCAGCCGCGAGGGGGCTCAGCCCGGTGGCCGGGAAACCTCAATACCCCGCCGCCTGCCCATCCTTGCGGCTCTCCAAAGCACCGTAGTACACCCCGGTCTCGGGATCGCGCATGATCGCCTGATAGCCACCATACGGGCCGTCGGCGAACACGATGCGATGCCCCTTGCGCATCAGCGCACGCACGGTTTCATACGGGAAGCCGGTTTCCAGGTTCACTTCACCACCGTCGGTCATCGCCGTGGCCTGGCCGGTCGGCTCGGTGGAGCCCTCATGCTGGATGCGCGGTGCGTCACCGGCTTCCTGCAGGTTCATGCCGAAGTCCACCAGGTTCATCACGATCTGCGCATGGCCCTGCGGCTGCATCGCGCCCCCCATCACGCCGAAGCTGGCATACGGCTTGCCACCCTTGGTGATGAACCCCGGAATGATCGTCTGGAAGGGGCGCTTGCCCGGTGCGTATCCGTTGGGATGGTTCTTCTGCAGCACGAACATCTCGCCGCGGTCCTGCAGGATGAAGCCCAATCCCGGCGGCGCCATGCCGCTGCCCATGCCGCGGTAATTGGACTGGATCAACGAGACCATCATGCCGTCGGCGTCGGCCACGGTCATGTAGATCGTGTCGCCTTCCTCCAGCTGCTTCGGTGTGCCTGGCTGCACTTCCTTCAAGGCCTTGTCCATCGAGATCAGCGCCCGGCGCTGCGCGGCGTACTCCTTGGAGATCAGCTTCTGCACCGGCGCCGGCTGGAATGCCATGTCGGCGTAGAAGCGCGCACGGTCGGCGAAGGCCAGCTTCTTCGCTTCGACGAACAGGTGCACGTGCTCGGGTGAGCCGAACGGGATCTTCGAGAAATCGTAGCCTTCCAGCACGTTGAGGATCTGAAGCGCAGCGATGCCCTGGCTGTTGGGTGGCAGCTCCCAGACGTCGTAGCCACGGTAGTTGCTGCTGACCGGCTCGACCCATTCACCGTGGTGGTCGGCCATGTCCTGGTAGCTGAGGTAGCCACCGTTGGCCTTGAAGTAGTCACCGATGGTGCGCGCGATGTCTCCCTTGTAGAAGGCGTCGCGCCCGCCGTCGGCGATCTTCTGCAGGGTGCTGGCCAGGTTCGGGTTCTTCCACATCTCGCCCTTGCGCGGGGCGTGGCCGTTGATCGTGAACTGCTCCTTGAAGCCCGGGTACTGCGACAGCTTGGGCACCGAACGGTCCCAGTAGTAGGCGATTACCTCGGCCACCGGGTGCCCTTCGCGGGCGTAACGGATGGCCGGCGCCAGGTTGTCGGCCATCGGCTTGCGACCGAAACGGTCGTGCAGGGCGAACCAGCCGTCGACCGCACCGGGCACCGACACCGGCAACGGGCCGGTGGCCGGGATGTCCTTCAGGCCACGACGCTGGAACTCGGCCAGGGTGAGCGACTTCGGCGAGCGGCCCGAGCCGTTGTAGCCGTAGAGCTTCTGCGTCTTTGGGTCCCAGACGATGGCGAACAGGTCGCCACCGATGCCGTTGCCGGTCGGCTCCATCAGGCCGAGCGCGGCATTGGCCGCGATCGCCGCGTCGACTGCCGAGCCTCCGCCCTTCATCACGTCCAGCGCGATCTGGGTGGCCAGCGGCTGCGAGGTAGCCGCCATCGCATGCGGGGCGATCACCTCCGAACGGGTGGCGAAGGTGTGGCCGGTGATGCGGTCGGCGGCGATGGACAGTGCAGGCACGGCAGCCAGCACGGCGGCGGCGAGCAGGGAGCGGGCAAGGCGTCGGGACACGGTCGGGTTCCGGTGGAAGGGTGGTCCCTCGATCTTCGCCGCTGCGGCCTTC
The DNA here is from genome assembly GCF_047520755.2 of Stenotrophomonas sp. FR010. Taxonomy (NCBI): domain Bacteria; kingdom Pseudomonadati; phylum Pseudomonadota; class Gammaproteobacteria; order Lysobacterales; family Lysobacteraceae; genus Stenotrophomonas; species Stenotrophomonas sp. FR010. The sequence goes on from NZ_JAXBQT020000003.1 coordinate 212,492, forward strand.
ATGCGGTATCGGGCAGAGGTCATGGACGTTGATCCTGCGTTAGATGCGGAGGAAGCCAGAAAGCCGCCGGATTCCGCGCAAAAACCGCTCTGAAAAGAGTGAATTCGGGTTCACCGAAACACTTTCAGCGGCAACCATCCTTGTGCCGCAAGCGATTGCGCTGGATTCACTGGAAACCGATAAAAAAAACCGTCGCGAGGGTTGACACCGCCAAAACGCCTGTGTTTCTCTCGATCGCATGTTGCATCACAACACGCCACCGCGAACCCACATCGAAGCCGCCGCCATCGGCGCCGCCTCGCTGCGTTCGATTCTTGTGCTCGTACTTATTACCCAACCCACAGGTGCGGGACGAGCCAGCGTGTAAGCAACAGACACACCGGAACTCTTCAAAAACCCGCACCCGCCCCGGTGCGGGTTTTTTCATTTCAGAACCTGGTTTCAGACGCAACCACCATGACCAACGCTCATCGCACAACCCGGACCTGCAGCACCATGCCTCGTGGTGGCTGTGCCTGTGCGATGCGCGGCGCCCCCTCCACCGCTTTCCCCTGACCGGCCGGCACGTCACCTCGACGACCGGCCGTTCTTTTTTCTTCCCACCGCAAGGAACCTCCCCCATGAGCACCAACGACCTGCCCCAGACCAAGATCGCCGTCGTCGGCTACGGCAGCCAGGGCCGCGCCCACGCACTGAACCTGCGCGAATCCGGCTTCGACGTGGTGGTAGGCCTGCGTCCGGGCGGCCCGACCGAAGCCAAGGCCCAGGCCGATGGATTCACCGTGGTGGCACCCGCCGATGCGGTGAAGGACGCCGACCTGGTCGCCGTGCTGACCCCGGACATGGTGCAGAAGAAGCTCTACAACGATGTGCTGGCGCCGAACATGAAGCAGGGGGCGTGCCTGCTGTTCGCCCACGGCCTGAACGTGCACTACGGCATGATCGAGCCGCGCGCCGATCTGGACGTCGTGCTGGTCGCGCCGAAGGGCCCGGGTGCGCTGGTGCGCCGTGAGTACGAGATCGGCCGTGGCGTGCCGTGCATCTGGGCGGTCTACCAGGACGTCAGCGGCAAGGCCGCGCAGCATGCCCAGGCCTATGCGGCCGGCCTCGGCGGTGCCCGCGCCAACCTGATCCAGACCACCTTCAAGGAAGAGACCGAGACCGATCTGTTCGGCGAGCAGGCGGTGCTGTGTGGTGGTGCGTCGGCGCTGGTGCAGGCCGGTTTCGAGACCCTGGTGGAAGCCGGCTACCAGCCGGAGATCGCCTACTACGAAGTGCTGCACGAACTGAAGCTGATCGTCGACCTGTTTTATGAAGGCGGCATCTCGCGCATGCTGGAATTCATCTCCGAGACCGCGCAGTACGGCGACTACGTCAGCGGCCCGCGCGTGATCGACGCCGGCACCAAGGCACGCATGAAGGAAGTGCTGAAGGACATCCAGGACGGCACCTTCACCAAGAACTGGGTGGCCGAGTACGAAGCGGGCCTGCCGAACTACAACAGGTTCAAGCAGGCCGACCTGGAGCACCCGATCGAGAAGGTGGGCAAGGAACTGCGCGCCAAGATGGTCTGGTTGCAAGGACAGGCCGCGTAACCGCGCGGCCCTCCCCCACCCGCTTTGCAAGGTTCCCCCATGAACTCTTCCACACACCGCAGCGCGCCGCCCAACGGCGCGCGCTGGCTGACCCAGGCGCTGGAGGCCGAAGGCGTCCGCACGCTGTTCGGCTATCCCGGCGGCACCATCATGCCGTTCTACGACGCGCTGGTGGATTCGTCGCTGAAGCACATCCTGGTACGCCATGAGCAGGGCGCGGCGCTGGCCGCCAACGGTTTCGCCCGCGCCAGCAACCAGGTGGGCGTCTGCGTGGCCACCTCCGGCCCGGGCGCGTCGAACCTGGTCACCGGCATCGCCGATGCGATGCTGGACTCGGTACCGATGGTCTGCATCACCGGCCAGGTCGGCACCCCGCTGCTGGGCACCGACGCCTTCCAGGAACTGGATGTGTTCGGCCTGACGATGCCGATCGTCAAGCACAGCTGGCTGGTGCGCAGCGTCGATGACCTGCCGCGCGTGGTGGCCGATGCGTTCCGGATCGCCCGCGAAGGTCGCCCCGGCCCGGTGCTGATCGACCTGCCCAAGGATGTGCAGCTGGCCGACGCCAGCCATCTGCCGGCGCATGCGCCCAGCAGCGTCGAACCACCGCCGGCGCCAGCCGAGGCCGCCATTGCCGAGGCCATCGCCGCGCTGGCGGCGGCCGAGAAGCCGGTGGTCTACGCCGGTGGCGGCATCGCCCTGGGCGACGCCGTGCAGGACCTGCGCGACTTCGTCGAGGCCAGTGCCATCCCCACCGTGATGACCCTGCGCGGCCTCGGCGCACTGCCGGCCAGCCATCCGCAGTCGCTGGGCATGCTGGGCATGCACGGCACCCGCGCGGCCAACATGGCGGTGCAGGAAAGCGACCTGCTGCTGGTGCTGGGCGCACGCTTCGACGACCGTGCCACCGGCAAGCTGGCGGAGTTTGCACCGTTCGCCCGCGTCGTTCACATCGATGCGGACGCATATGAGATTTCCAAGCTGCGCAGCGCCGATGTCGCCGTGCCCGGCAATGTCGGTCATGCCATCCGCGCCCTGCGTGCGGCCTTCCCCTCCCCCAAGGCCCACCAGGAGGCGTGGCGCAAGCGCTGTGCACAGCACCGCGATCGTTTCGCCGCGCGCTACGACGCACCGGGTCAGCACATCTACGCCCCGGCGCTGCTGAAGCGCCTGAGCGAGCTGGCCCCGGCCGATGCGGTGATCGCCTGCGACGTTGGCCAGCACCAGATGTGGGTGGCCCAGCACTGCCGCTTCAACCACCCGCGCAACCACCTGACCAGTGGCGCGCTGGGCACCATGGGCTTCGGCCTGCCGGCCGCGATGGGTGCGCAGTTCGCCTGCCCCGATCGCACCGTGGTGCTGGTGTCCGGCGACGGCAGCTTCATGATGAACGTGCAGGAGCTGGCCACCATTGCCCGCTGCCGCCTGCCGGTGAAGATCGTGCTGCTGGACAACAGTTCGCTGGGCATGGTGCGGCAGTGGCAGGAGCTGTTCTTCGCCGAGCGCTACAGCGAGATCGACCTGTCCGACAACCCGGACTTCGTGGCGCTGGCGCAGGTGTTCGGCATTGCCGCCACCCGCATCGACGCGCGGGATGACGTCGAGGGTGGCCTGGCCGCGCTGCTGGCCGAACCCGGCCCGGCACTGCTGCACGTGGCCATCGATGCACGCGCCAACGTATGGCCGCTGGTGCCACCGAACACCGCCAACAGCACGATGCTGGAAAGCAACCCCGCCCATGCCCGCCAGGAGATCCCCAATGCACTACCGGCTTGACCTGGTGCTGCACCCGGCCGAAGGCGCGCTGTTGCGCGTGATCGGCATGGCCGAGCGCCGTGGCTTCGCGCCGCGTGCGATCAGCGGTGCGCCGGTGGCCGCCGACGATGGCCGCTGGCACCTGCAGTTGGTGGTGGATGGCCAGCGCCCGGCGGAAACGCTGTGCCGGCAGATCGAGAAGATCTACGACTGCGTGTCCGTGCAGGTCACCGCCGTGGAAGGAGCATCCGTATGAACACCCGTACCGTAGTGACCACGGTGCCGGTACGGAGGCGTCTTCTTCGCCGCCCGTGCCCGCATGCGGCGGTCGCCTGCCCCCCGCTGGTGGCCCATGCCGGCCGCTGATGCCAGCCAGGAAAGCGATGTCGGCGACGTAAGCGTCGCCGACGTACTGGCGGCGCAGGCCCGGCTGCGCCGCTTCCTGCCGCCTACCCCGCTGCACCATGCCGAGCGCTTCGGCACCTGGCTGAAGCTGGAGAACCTGCAGCGCACCGGGTCCTACAAGGTGCGCGGCGCGTTGAACGCGCTGCTGGCCGGCCGCGAGCGCGGCGATACCCGGCCGGTGATCTGCGCCTCGGCCGGCAACCATGCCCAGGGCGTGGCGTGGGCGGCCTACCGCCTGGACGTCCCGGCCATCACCGTGATGCCGCATGGCGCACCGGCCACCAAGATCGCCGGCGTCGCTCACTGGGGCGCCACCGTGCGCCAGCATGGCACCAGCTATGACGAGGCCTACGCCTTCGCCGTCGAACTGGCACAGCGCCATGGCTACCGCTTCCTGTCCGCGTTCGACGACGCCGATGTGATTGCCGGCCAGGGTACGGTCGGCATCGAGCTGGCCGCGCACGCACCGGACGTGGTGATCGTGCCGATTGGTGGTGGCGGACTGGCCTCCGGCGTTGCACTGGCGCTGAAATCACAGGGCGTGCGCGTGATCGGCGCCCAGGTGGAAGGCGTTGACTCAATGGCGCGCGCCATCCGCGGCGACGTGCGCGAGATCGCCCCCGTCGCCTCGCTGGCCGACGGCGTGCGGGTGAAGATCCCTGGATTCCTGACCCGACGCCTGTGCACCTCGCTGCTGGACGACGTGGTGATCGTGCGCGAAGCCGAACTGCGTGAAACCCTGGTCCGGCTGGCACTGGAAGAACACATCATCGCCGAGGGCGCCGGTGCGCTGGCGCTGGCAGCAGGCCGCCGTGTCGCTGGCCGCCGCAAGTGCGCGGTGGTGTCCGGCGGGAATATCGATGCGGGTGTCCTGGCCGGCCTGCTCACCGACATCCGGCCGCGCCCGCCACGCAAACCACGGCGACGGCGTAGTGAAACCCCACGCTCGCCCGGCAAGGCCAGCGCCCTCGCGTCCCCCACCTCTTCCCCTTCCCCCCTGCAAGCCGCCGCACCCGCTGTCGAGGAGATTTCCCTGTGACCACCATCGAACGAATTACCACCCCGCGCATCCGCATCTTCGACACCACCCTGCGTGACGGCGAGCAGTCCCCCGGCTGCAGCATGAGCCCGCCGCAGAAGCTGGTGATGGCGCGTGCGCTGGACGAACTGGGCGTGGACATCATCGAGACCGGCTTCCCGGCCAGCTCGCAGTCCGACCGCGAGGCGATGGCCCTGATCGGCCGTGAGCTGCGCCGCCCGAGCCTGAGCCTGGCGGTGCTGTCGCGCTGCCTGCAGGCCGATATCGAAACCTCGGCGCGTGCCCTGGAAGCTGCGGCCAACCCGCGCCTGCACGTGTTCCTGTCCACCAGCCCGCTGCACCGCGAACACAAGCTGCGGATGACCCGCGAGCAGGTGCTGGAATCGGTACGCAAGCATGTATCGCTGGCACACTCGTACATCGACGATGTCGAATTCTCGGCCGAGGATGCCACCCGCACCGAGCTGGACTACCTGATCGAAGTCTCGCGCGTAGCCATTGCCGCCGGCGCCACCACCATCAACCTGCCCGACACCGTCGGCTTCACCACGCCGGAAGAAATCCGCGCGATGTTCCAGCAGGTCATCGCCGGCGTCGCCGATGTGCCGAATGCCGCCAACGTGATCTTCAGCGCGCACTGCCACAATGACCTGGGCCTGGCCGTGGCCAACTCGCTGGCCGCCATCGAAGGCGGCGCGCGCCAGGTCGAGTGCACCATCAACGGCATCGGCGAGCGTGCCGGCAACTGTTCGCTGGAAGAGATCGCGATGGTGCTGAAAGTCCGCCAGGCCTTCTACGAGCAGGACAGTTCGATCAACACCCCGCGCATCGTCGGCACCTCGCAGCTGCTGCAGCGCCTGGTCGGCATGCCGGTGCAGCGCAACAAGGCCATCGTCGGCGCCAATGCCTTCGCCCACGAATCGGGTATCCACCAGCACGGCATGCTGCGCCATCGCGGCACCTACGAAATCATGCGCCCGGAAGACGTGGGCTGGGAAGATTCGCAGATGGTGCTGGGTCGCCACAGTGGCCGCGCCGCCGTCGAAGCACGCCTGCGTGCACTGGGCTTCTGGCTGGACGAAGACGAACTGAAGCTGGTGTTCGAGCAGTTCAAGGGCCTGTGCGAACAGCAGCGCGTGGTCACCGATGCCGACCTGCAAACCTTGATGCAGGGCGGCTCCAACGCGCAGGGCTATCGCCTGGCGTCGATGACCATCAGCGACGTCGGCAGCCGCGCCAATGCACTGGTCGAACTGTCCGACCCGGACGGCAACCGCGTGGCCGAGACCGCGCAGGGCGACGGCCCGGTCGATGCGCTGTTCGGCGCGCTGTCGGCTGCCACCGGCGTGCAGCTGATGCTGGACAGCTACCAGGTGCACAGCGTCGGCATCGGCGCCGATGCGCGCGGTGAAGCCAATCTGAGCGTGCGCCACGACGGCGTGGAGTACGACGGCACCGGCACCAGCAAGGACATCATCGAAGCCTCCGCGCTGGCCTGGCTGGACGTGGCCAACCGCCTGCTGCGCCAGCGCCACGCCGCCGCCCAAAGCAGCACCGACGTTCCCACCCCCGCAACCGCCTGAGGAACCCGAGATGAGCGCCTTCGACACTCCTACCGCAGCCGCTGGCCAGCAGTGGAACGCCCAGGACTATGCGATCGATGCCGGTTTCGTACCGTCGCTCGGTGGCGCGGTCGCGCGCCTGCTCGATCCGCGTGCCGGTGAGCGCATCCTCGACCTGGGCTGTGGCGACGGCGTGCTCAGCACCGAACTGGCCCTGAGCGGCGCGCGCATCCACGGCGTGGACGCGTCGCCGGAACTGGTGATCGCCGCCCGTGCACGTGGCGTCGACGCGCAGGTGATGGACGGCCACGCGTTGTCGTTCGATAGCGAGTTCGATGCGGTCTTCAGCAATGCCGCATTGCATTGGATGGGCAACCCGGACCGCGTGCTGGAAGGCGTGCGTCGCGCGCTGCGTCCCGGTGGCCGCTTCGTCGCCGAGTTCGGCGGCCATGGCAACGTCGCTACGATCGTCGCCGCGGTACAGGCCGCACGCGTGGCCCACGGCCATGGCGCCAGCACCTTCCAGTGGTACTTCCCGACCGCCGATGCCTATGCCGACCGCCTGCGCCAGCATGGCTTCCAGGTGCAACTGATCGAATGCACGCCGCGCCCGACCCCACTGCCGACCGGCGTGGCCGGCTGGCTGCGGGTATTCGCCGCGCCGCTGCTGGATGACCTGCCCGCCGAGGCCCGCGCCACCGTGCGCGAGGCTGCCACCGCGTTGCTGGCCGACCTGCCACGCAATGCCGCCGGCCAGGCGCTGGCCGACTACGTGCGCCTGCGTGTGCTCGCCCGCCGTCGCTGACTTGACCGTTCCGCTTTCTTTACTGATGTTCGCTATCTCGTACTTCTGCCAGGCATACGCATGACTTCCGCACCCCGCACCCTGTACGACAAACTGTGGGACGCCCACGTGGTGGTTCCCGAATCCGACAGCGCACCCGCCGTGCTGTACATCGACCTGCACCTGATCCATGAGGTCACCTCGCCGCAGGCGTTCACTGAACTGCGCGAGCGCGGCCTGTCGCCGCGCCGGCCGGACCGCACCAAGGCGACGATGGACCATTCCACGCCGACCCTGCCGGCTGCGGCGGACGGCACGTTGCCCTACGCCAGCGCCGCTTCCGAGGCACAGGTCGCCACCCTGGCGCGAAACTGCGCCGAGCACGGCATCGAACTGTTCGACATGGCCTCGGACAACCGCGGCATCGTCCATGTCATTGCGCCGGAACAGGGCTTCACCCAGCCGGGCATGACCATCGTCTGCGGCGACAGCCACACCTCCACCCACGGTGCATTCGGCTCGCTGGCCTTCGGCATCGGCACCAGCGAGGTCGGCCACGTGCTGTCCACGCAGTGCCTGCTGCAGCGCAAGGCCAAGACCTTCGCGATCACCGTTGACGGTGCGCTGGCACCCGGCGTCGGCGCCAAGGATGTGGTCCTGCACATCATCGGCGTGATCGGCGTCAACGGCGGCACCGGCCATGTGATCGAGTTCCGTGGCAGCACCATCGAAGCGATGGACATGGAACAGCGCATGACCCTGTGCAACATGTCGATCGAAGCAGGTGCACGCGCCGGCATGGTCGCGCCCGACCAGGTCACCTTCGACTTCGTCGCCGCTACGCCGCGCGGCCCCAAGGGCGCCGACTTCGACGCTGCCGTGGCGCGCTGGCAACAGCTGCGCAGCGATGACGGCGCGCGCTTCGACAGCGAAGTGCACATCGACGCCGCCGACATCCGCCCGACCCTGACCTGGGGTACGCATCCGGGTACCGCGATCGCCGTGGATGCGCCGATTCCCGCCGCCAACGATGCCGCCGCGCAGAAGGGCCTGGACTACATGCACTTCCAGGCCGGCAAGGCGCTGGCGGGCACACCGGTGGACGTAGTGTTCGTTGGTTCGTGCACCAACGGCCGCCTGAGTGATATGCGGGAAGTGGCGCAGGTGCTGCGCGGTCGTCGCGTCGCCGACCGGGTCCGCATGCTGGTGGTGCCGGGCTCGGAGATCGTCAAGCGCGAGGCCGAAGCCGAAGGCATCCACGAGATCGTGCGCGCGGCCGGGGCCGAGTGGCGCGAGCCGGGCTGCTCGATGTGCATCGCAATGAACGGCGATCTGGTCGCGCCCGGCCAGCTGGCCGTGAGCACCAGCAACCGCAATTTTGAAGGCCGGCAGGGCCCCGGTTCGCGCACGCTGCTGGCCTCGCCGATGAGCGCTGCATGGGCGGCGGTGAACGGGCACGTCGCAGATACCCGCGAACTGTTCGCACAGGAGGTGGCGTGATGGCCGGTTTCCGTACCCTGACCTCGGCCAGCGTGGTGCTGCGCCAGACCAACATCGACACCGACCAGATCATCCCGGCGCGGTTCCTGTCCACCACCGAGCGTGCCGGGCTGGGTCGCAACGCGTTCAACGACTGGCGCTGGCAAGCTGATGGTTCGCCGGTGGCCGACTTCGCCTTCAACCAGCCGCACAACGCCGGCCGCAGCATCCTGCTGGCGGGCCGCAATTTCGGTTGCGGCTCGTCGCGCGAACACGCCCCCTGGGCGCTGACCGACCTGGGCCTGCGCGCCATCGTCAGCAGCGAGATCGCGGACATCTTCCGCGGCAACGCGCTGAAGAACGGCCTGCTGCCGATCGTGCTGGACGAGGCCGACGTACAGGCGCTGATGCAGCGCCCGGACGATGCGCTGACCATCGACGTGGCTGCGCGCGAACTGCGCACCCCCGCTGGCCGCGTCTATTCCTTCCCGCTGGATGGCTTCTCGCAGACCTGCCTGCTGGAAGGCGTCGACCAGTTGGGGTATCTGCTGGGCCGTGTCCCTGAAATCGAACGTTACGAGAGTGAGCATGCACGCTGAGATTGTTGTCCTGCCCGGTGATGGCATCGGTCCGGAAGTGGCCGCCGCGGCAGTTGCCGTCCTGAAGGCGGTCGCCGACCGCTTCAACCACACCTTCACTTTCAGCGAGCACGACATCGGTGGCATCGCCATCGACCGCCACGGCGAGCCGCTGCCGGCGTCGACGCTGGCCGCCTGCCAGGCCGCCAATGCGGTACTGCTGGGCGCGGTCGGTGGCCCGAAGTGGTCCGACCCGAACGCCAAGGTGCGCCCCGAGCAAGGCCTGCTGGCGATCCGCAAGGCGCTGGGCCTGTACGCGAACCTGCGCCCGGTGCGTACCCACGAGGCCGCGCTGCACGCCTCGCCGATCAAGGCGGAGCTGCTGCAGGGCGTGGACTTCGTGGTGGTGCGTGAACTGACCGGCGGCATCTACTTCGGCGACAAGACCCGCGACGCCGACAGCGCCAGCGACCTGTGCCGCTACACCGTGGCCGAGATCGAGCGCGTGCTGCGCAGCGCCTTCCGCCTGGCCCAGCAGCGTCGCGGCAAGGTTACTTCGGTGGACAAGGCCAATGTGCTGGAAACCTCGCGCCTGTGGCGCGACGTGGCCGCACGCATTGGCCGCGAGGAGTTCCCGGACGTGGCGCTGGAGCACCAGCTGGTCGATTCGATGGCCATGCACCTGCTGGCCAAGCCACGCGAGTACGACGTGATCGTCACCGAGAACATGTTCGGCGACATCCTCACCGATGAGGCCTCGATGCTGGCCGGTTCGCTGGGCCTGCTGCCGTCGGCCTCGCTGGGCGAGCCGGGGGCGGTGGGCATTTACGAGCCCATCCACGGTTCGGCCCCGGACATCGCCGGCAAGGGCATCGCCAATCCGTATGCGACAATCTTCAGCGCCGCGATGCTGCTGCGCCATTCGCTGGGGCTGGAAGCCGAAGCGGCAGCCGTGGAAGCCGCCGTGCATGCGGTGCTGGATGACGGCGTGTTCACTGCTGATCTGGCTGCGAAGGGCAAGGCGGTGAGCACCGCGGCAGCGACCGACGCGGTGCTGGCGAAGCTGGGCTGATCCGGTAGCGCCACGCCATGCGTGGCGCGCTTCCCGTCGGATATCGTGCGCAGCCCCCCATGGGGTGGCTCTACCGGTAGATCCACGCCATGCGTGGCTGCGTTACTTGGTGGTGTACCCACCATTGACCAGAATCGTCTGCCCGGTCATCCACCAGCCATCCGTCACCAGGAAGCGGATCCACGGCACGATATCGGCGATGTCGGTCAGCCCGGTGCGGGTGAACGCCGACAACGCCGCCGCAGTCTTGTGATATGCCTGCGCATCGGCGCTCTCGGCCGGATAGAAGAACGGCGTGTCCATCGGACCGGGACCGATCGCGGTCACCGAAATGCCGCGCTCGCCGAACTCCTTCGACGCCGCGCGGGTGAAGTGCTCGACCGGCGCCTTGGTGCCGGCGTAGCTGGAATAGAACGGCGTGAACGCACCCAGCAGCGAGGTGACCAGGGTGCAGATGCGGCCACCGTCATTGACGTGGCGACCTGCCTCCTTCAGGAAGAAGAACGCGGCCTTGGCATTGACCGCGCTCATCTCGTCGTACTCCACTTCGCTGATGTCCAGCAGCGGTTTCTTCAATACCTTGCCGACCGTATTGATGGCGATGTCGGGACGGCCGACTGCGGCCACGGCATCGGCGAACAAGCGCTCCATCGCTGCCGCCGACGTCAGGTCGCCCTGCAGGGCCACCGCCTTGCTGCCGGCGGCCTGCACCGCGGCTACCGTCGCTTCTGCATCGGGCTGGGTAGCGGCACTGTTGTAGTGGATGACGATGGCTTTGGCGCCCTGTGCGGCGAAGTCGCGGGCGATCAGGCCACCCAGGTTCTTGGCGCCACCGGCGATCAGCACGGTCTTGCCCTTGAGGGAATGCTCGGTCATGGCTTCGGTCTCGGGAGGGGGCTGCCCGGGGTGGCAACCCTGCCCTGACGACGATATCGTGCAGAAAATGCGGATAAAGCCCGCCACTTTGACTTAACTTTCCAGAGCCAGCGAACAATGGACCGGATCGATCGCTTCCGCATCTTCACCCGGGTCGTGGAGTGCGCCAGCTTCACGCGCGCCGCCGACCAGTTGGGCCTGCCCCGCTCCACGGTCTCGGCAGCCATTGCGCGGAGCTGGAGCAGCGGCTCGGCACCCGCCTGCTGCAGCGCTCGACCCGGCGGGTGTCCACCACCCACGACGGCGACGTGTTCCATGCCCGCTGCCTGCGCCTGATCGCCGAGGTCGAAGACGCCGAATCGCTGTTCCTCCAGGTCGACGCCCAGCCGTCGGGCCTGCTGAAGATCGACGTACCCAGCCGCATCGGCCGCCGCATCATCGCACCGGCGCTGCCCGGGTTCTTCGCGCAGTATCCGCAGGTGGAAGTCGACCTGGGCATGACCGACCGCGCGGTGAACCTGATCGAAGACGGTTGCGATGCGGTGCTGCGGGTCGGCCAACTGGGCGATTCCAGCCTGGTGGCGCGCACGCTGGGCCAACTGGATTTTGCCAACGTTGCGGCGCCGGCCTACCTGCGCGAACACGGCGTGCCGCAGCATCCTGCCGACCTGCCGCAGCACCGCGCGGTGAACTACGCGTCGCCGACCACGGCACGGATGGAACCGTGGGAGTGGCAGGACGGCGGCCAACTGCGCACGCTGCCGATGCCTGGCTGGGTGCGTGTGAACAGCGCCGAGGCATCGATTGCGTGCTGTGTGGCGGGGTTGGGTCTTTTGCAGATTCCGCGCTACGACGTACAGGCCGAGCTGCAATCCGGCGCGCTGGTGGAAGTGATGCCACAGCACGTCGCACAGCCATTGCCGGTCACCCTGCTGCAGCCGCATCGGCAGCACCGTGCGCTGCGCGTACAGGTGTTCATCGAATGGCTGCTGCCGGTGCTACGGATCGGTCTGCAGCTGCAGTAGATCCACGCCATGCGTGGATGACGGAGCCTGGAAATCCGCAGCCACCCATGGGGTGGCTCTACTGGAAGATGTGCCAGCCAGGGTTGGCACCTACCAGGGGCCGCGGCCGCAGAACCCGGGGCATCACGCCCCGGATTCATCGGGCTTCACCCGGAACCACGCCGCGTACAACGCCGGCAGGAACACCAGGGTCAGCACCGTACCGACGATCAGGCCGCCCATGATCGAGATCGCCATCGATCCGTAGAACGCGCTGCGCGACAGCGGAATCATCGCCAGCACGGCTGCCAGTGCGGTCAGCACGATCGGGCGGAAGCGGCGCACCGTAGCGTCGATGATCGAATGCCAACGGTCATGCCCGGCATCGATGTCCTGCTGGATCTGGTCGATCAGGATCACCGAGTTGCGCATGATCATGCCGGCCAGTGCGATCGTGCCCAGCAGCGCGACGAAGCCGAACGGCGCCCGGAACAGCAGCAGGAACAGGGTCGCGCCGATGATGCCCAGCGGCGCGGTCACCAATACCATCGCTGCACGCGAGAAGCTGCGCAGCTGCAGCATCAGCAGCGTGGCCACCACCACCAGGAACAGCGGCATGCCGGCCTTGATCGAGTTCTGGCCACGCGCCGAATCCTCCACGGTACCGCCGGTTTCCAGCAGGTAACCACTGGGCAGCTCGGCACGGATGCCGTCCAGTGTGGGCAGGATCTGATGCACCACGTCCAGCGCCTGCATGCCATCACTGATGTCGGCGCGCACAGTCACCGTCGGCAACCGGTTACGGTGCCAGATGATGCCGTCCTCGAAGCCGTACTCCATCGTCGCCACCTGCGACAGCGTGATGCTGCCACCGTTGGCGGTGGGCATCGACAGGCTGGACAGTAGCTCCAGCTGGTTGCGCTCATCGGCCGGCCCGCGCAGCAGCATCTCGATCTGGCGATTGCCCTCGCGATACACGCTGACCGATTGCCCGGCCAACGAACTGGACAGGAACTGGCTGACCTGGGCGCTGCTCACGCCCAGCGCGCGGGCGCGCTCCTGGTCGACCACCAGGCGCACCACCTTGCTCGGCTCGCTCCAGTCCAGGTTGACGTTCATCACGTGCGGGTTCTCCCGCACCTTGGCCTCGACCTGGCGCGCGATCGCCTGCACCTTCTCGATGTGCTCGCCGGAGATGCGCATCTGCACCGGATAGCCGACCGGCGGGCCGTTCTCCAGGCGGGTCACGCGCATCTGCACGTCCGGGAACTTCGGGATCACCTCGTGGAGCAGCCAGTCGCGTGTGCTTTCGCGTGACCTGATGTCCTTGGCCAGCACCACGAACTGGGCGAAGTTGGTCGCCGGCAGCTGCTGGTCCAGCGGCAGGTAGAAGCGCGGCGAACCGGTGCCCACATAGGACACGTAGTTGGCAATGCCCTCGCGGCTGGACAGCAGCTTCTCAAGCTTCTCGGCCTGGGCCTGGGTCGAGCGCAGCGAGGCGCCCTCGGCCAGCTCGATGTCCACCATCAGTTCCGGCCGGGTCGAGTCCGGGAAGAACTGCTGCGGCACGAAGCGGAACATTATCAGCGAGAACACGAACAGGCCGATGGTCGCCGCGATCACCCACCAGCGATGCCGCAGGCAGGTATCGAGGAAGCGACGGAAACTACGATAGAACGGGCGCTGGTACGGATCGTGGTCGTGCCCTTGCTGCGGCGGCGCGATCAGGTTGGCCAGCGCCGGATAGCGGTCGGCCCACTGCTGGCGCTTGGCGTTCCAGCGCGCGGACAGGCTGCCCGGCTTCGGCGGCTGCGGATTGAACAGGTCCGGCAGCATCTTGTCGCCCAGGTAAGGGATGAACAGCACCGCTGCGATCCACGACACCACCAGCGCGATGGTCACCACCTGGAACAGCGAGCGGGTGTATTCACCGGTACTCGATGCCGCAGTGGCAATGGGCAGGAAGCCGGCCGCGGTGATCAGGGTGCCGGTCAGCATCGGGAAAGCGGTCGACTCCCAGGCGAAACTGGCGGCGCGCAGGCGGTCGTAGCCCTGCTCCATCTTGGTGGCCATCATCTCCACCGCGATGATCGCATCATCCACCAGCAGGCCCAGCGCCAGCACCAATGCACCCAGCGAGATCTTGTGCAGGCCGATGTCGAAGTAGTGCATGACGAAGAAGGTCATCGCCAGCACCAGCGGGATGGTCACGCCCACCACCAGGCCGGTGCGCAGGCCCAGCGAGAAGAAGCTGACCAGCAGCACGATCACCACCGCCTCGGTCAGCACCTGCACGAACTCGCCGACCGACTCTTCCACCGATTGCGGCTGGTCGGACACCTTGCGCAGCTGCATGCCGGCCGGCAGGGTCTTCTGCAGGCGTTCGAACTCGGCATCGAGGTTGGCGCCGAGCTTGAGGATGTCACCGCCATCCTTCATCGCCACCGCCAGGCCGATCGCCTCTTCGCCCATGAAGCGCATCTTCGGCGACGCCGGATCGGCGAAGCCACGCTTGACCTCGGCGATGTCGCCCAGGTGCACGGTGCGGTCACCGGCGCGGATCGGGAACTGGCGGATCGCTTCGATGTCGTTGAACTGGCCGGTCACCCGCAGCTGCACCCGATCGGTGGCGGTCTCGAAGAAGCTGGTGCCGGTCACTGCATTCTGGTCGGCCAGCGCCTGCTGCACCTGCTGCATCGACACGCCCAGCGTGGCCAGCCGGGTGTTGGACAGTTCGATCCACACCTTCTCGTCCTGCAGGCCGACCAGGTCGATCTTGCCGACGTCGGGCACCCGCTGCAGTTCCAGCTGGATGCGGTCGGCGTAGTCGCGCATCACCGCATAGTCGAAGCCCTTGCCGGTCAACGCATAGATGTTGCCGTAGGTGTCGCCGAACTCATCGTTGAAGAACGGACCGACGATCTCGCGTGGCAGCGTCGGGCGGATGTCGCCCACGCGCTTGCGCACCTGGTACCACAGGTCCGGGATCTGCCTGGAGCGCAGGCTGTCGCGCGCCATGAAGATGATCTGCGATTCGCCCGGACGCGAGTACGAGCGGATGAACTCGTACTCGCCGGTATTCATCAGCGCCTTCTCGAGCGGCTCGGTCACCTGCCGCGAGACCTGCTCGGCAGTGGCCCCGGGCCACAATGTGCGCACCACCATCGCCTTGAAGGTGAACGGCGGGTCCTCGGACTGGCCCAGATGCTTGTACGACCATGCGCCGATCAGCGCGAAGGCCAGCATCGCAAACAGCACCAGCGGGCGGTTGGACAACGCCCACTCGGAAAGATTGAAGCGGCGCACCGGCTTACTCCCTGGCCTTGGCGGCAGCGGCCGGCGTAGCCGGCTTCAGCACGGGACGGTTCTGCCGGTCCACGGCGATCACCGGCTGACCGGCCCGCAGCAGGTGGCCACCCGCAGCAACTACCCAGTCCCCCCCGCTCACGCCCGACAGTACCGGTACCGTCTCGCTGCCAAACACACCGGTGGTAACCGTTGCGGCCCTCAGCGTGCTGTTGGCTGGATCGACCACCCATACGCTGGCGGCACCGTTGACACCGCGCTGCAGCGCGCCGAGCGGCAGCTGCAGGGTGCCGTGGCGACCGGCGCTGCTGTAGACGCGGGCACTCTGGCCCAGTTCGACGTCGGCCAGCGCATCGGCCGGCAGGCTGACCCGGGTCGCATAGGTGCGAGCCTGCGGATCGGCAGCGGCGGCAATCTCCCGGATCGTGCCCGGCAGGCGCTGGCCGGGGCGGTTCCACAACTCCACCTCGACCGGCTGGCCCACCGCATAGTCGCGGATGGTGGCCTCGGGCAGGTCGATCAGCACTTCGCGGCCACCGTCGGCAGCCAGGTTGAAGATGGTCTGCCCGGCGGACACCACCTGCCCGGCCTCGGCCTCGCGGCTGGCGATCACACCGTCGGCTGGCGCGCGCAGCTGTGCGTAGCCGGCCTGGTTGCGCAACACATCGAGGTTGGCGCGGGCGGCGTTGGCCTGGCCCTGCGCGGCCTTGAACGCGGCGGACTGCTGGTCCAGCTGCGAGCGGCTGACCAGCTGCTGGTCGGCCAGCACCTGGTAACGCTTGAGGTCATCGCGGGCGCGCACCAGATCGGCTTCGGCTGCCGCCAGCTGCGCCTGCGAGGCACGGGCCTGCAGCGCGAAGTCGGCCACGTCCAGCTCGGCCAGCACGTCGCCCTTCTTCACCCGTTGCCCGGCATCGACGTGGCGCTTGACCAGGTTGCCGCCAACGCGGAACGACAGCGGGCTTTCCTGTCGCGCACGCACCGTGCCCGGGAACGCCGCCGGCGCCTGCCCGGCCTGCTCGCCGGGGTGAACCACCAGCACCGGTACGGCCGCCGGTGGCGCCTGTTCCTGCCCCGAACAGGCTGCCAGCGCAGCCATCCACACCATACCGCCCATCCAGCGCACGATCTTCATCGGTCAACGTCCTGAAAACGCAGGGTTGCAACTAAGGGAGGAGCCGCGACTGCCGGCCCAATTTAATAAACCGGCCGGTATAGTATAAATATCGAACCGCTTGGTCTAGTATTGTCGCGATGAGTTCCCACATTTCCCGCAAGCCGTCGGCCAAGCCCGCTGCCAAGGCCGCCGGACCTGGGCGCCCCAAGGACCTCGGCAAGCGCGCGGCGATCCTTGAAGCAGCCAAGGCACTGTTCATCGAACAGGGCTATACCGGCGTGAGCATGGACACCATCGCCGCTCAGGCCGGCGTCTCGAAGCTGACTGTGTACAGCCACTTCGGCGACAAGGAGACGCTGTTCTCCGAGGCGGTGCAGTCAAAGTGCATTGAAATGCTGCCCGACGCGCTGTTCGTAGCCGACGCGGACGGCCCGCTGCGCGACCAGCTGATCGGTATCGGCCTGGCCTTCTTCGAGCTGATCACCTCCGACGCGGCGATCTCGATCCAGCGCATGATGATGGCGCCGGAGACCGACGAACGCCTGCGCGCGCTGTTCTGGAAAGCCGGCCCCGAGCGTACCTGCGAGGCCCTGGCCGATTTCCTGCGTGCCCGCGCCGAACGTGGCGAACTGGATATCCCCGACTGTGCTCTGGCCGGCGAGCAGTTCCTGACCCTGGTCAAGGGCGAAGTGCACATGCATATGATGTGCGGCATGCCACTGTCACCCGTGGAATGCGACCCTCTTGCCCACGTGACCGCCAGCATCGACTTCTTCCTGCGCGCCTACGCGCCGCGAGGGGCCGGAACGGCTGAATAACCAAAACTGAACGAACCGGAGGTCGCGATGACTTCCGGCACTGCGACCCCGGCCCCCGGCAGCTGATGCTCTGGGCGCGCCGCCGGCCTCCGGCACCGGTAAAATGGCCGGCCCACTGCGCTGGATTTGAACCTCATGACGATTGATTACGCCCACGCCCGCGAACTGATGGTGGAACAGCAGATCCGTCCCTGGGACGTGCTGGACATCAAGGTGCTCGACGTCCTGGCCCGCCTGCCGCGCGAGGCCTTTGTCGCCGACGCGCACCGGGCACTGGCCTACGCCGATGTCGAACTGCCGATCGGCCACGGCCAGAAGATGATGAAGCCGGTCATCGAGGGCCGTACCCTGCAGGCACTGGACCTGCAGCCGGGTGACGAAGTGCTGGAAATCGGCACGGGCAGCGGCTTCCTGTCGGCCTGCATCGGCGCGCTGGCGCGCGATGTGCTGAGCTTGGAAATCGACCCGGAGCTGGCCGCCGCTGCGCGTGCCCGCCTGGACGCCTCCGGCCTGGGCACCAACGTCCGCGTGGAAGTGGCCGATGCCCTGTCCTGGCAGACCGAACGCCGCTTTGACGTGATCTGTGTCACTGGTGCGGTCGACGTGGTGCCGTCACAGTTCGCCTCGTGGCTGCGTCCGGGTGGCCGCCTGTTCGTGATCCACGGCCGCTCGCCGGCGATGGAGGCCCTGCTGGTCAAGGCCGACGGTAGCTCCGAGTCCCTGTTCGAGACCGATATCGATTACCTGCGTGGTGCCGCCCCGGCCCCCCAGTTCCACCTCTGAGTCCAAGGAAGCCGCAATGATCCGCCGATCCCTCGCTGTTGCGCTGGCCACTGCCCTGCTGCCGTTGTCCGCCCATGCCGCCGACCTGCTGCAGGTCTACGAAATGGCCCGCAACGGCGATCCGCAGCTGTCGGCCGCCGAATCGACCCGGCTGTACGACAAGGAAGGCGCCGTGCAGGCGCGTGCCGCCCTGCTGCCGCAGATCAACGGCCAGGCCGCGCTGAACCGCACGCGCAGCGAGCCGAACGCCGACGCCAACTCCGGCTCGTTCACCAACAAGCGCCGCACCTACACGATCGACGGCAGCCAGACGCTGTTCAACTGGACCCAGATCAACAACCTGCGCTCGCAGCGTGAGCTGAGCAAGGCGGCGGACTTCACCCTCGAATCGGCCAACGACAACCTGATCGTGCGCACCTCGGCGGCCTACTTCAATGTGCTGGTGGCGATCGAATCGCTGAACGCCGCACAGACCAATGAAGCGGCCGCGAAGAAGCAGTTCGACTTCGCCGACAAGCGCCTGGAAGTGGGCCTGGCGCCGATCACCGACGTGCACGAAGCACGCGCCCAGTACGACCAGGCGCGCGCCAACACCATCATCGCGCAGAACACCCTGGCCGATAACTACCAGGCCCTGACCGAACTGACCGGCCAGCCGGTGACCAACCTGCGTGGCCTGCCGGCGGACTTCCGCCCGGAAGTGCCGGCCAACCGCGGCAACATCGACGAGCTGGTGCAGCAGGCCACCACCCAGAATCCGGCGCTGAAGGCGCAGGAGCTGAAGGTCAGTGCCGCCGAAGCCGGCGTGCAGGCTGCCCGTGGTGGTCATTACCCGACCCTGTCGCTGGGCGGCAGCTGGGGCAAGAGCGCCACCTGGGGCGACAGCACCGGTGCCGGCTCGCTGTCGCCGGATGCGCGCACCAACAGCATCGGCCTGACCCTGAGCGTGCCGATCTTCTCCGGTGGTGCCACCCAGTCCGGCGTGCGCCAGGCGCTGGCGCAGCGTGACATCGCCCAGGACGGCTACGAGCAGCAGAAGCGTGCCCTGGATCGCAATACCCGCAATGCCTACCAGACCCTGGTGCAGGGCATCAGCGAAGTGGAAGCCCGCCGCCTGGCGGTGGTTTCGGCGCAGAGCGCGTACGACGCCTCGCAGGTGGGCCTGGAAGTCGGTACCCGTACCGTGCTGGATGTGATCCAGAACCAGCGCATCCTGTTCTCGGCGCAGCTGGACTATGCCCAGGCCCGCTACACCTTCCTGCAGAACCGCCTGCTACTGAGCCAGTCGCTGGGTGCGCTGGACGTGGCCGAACTGCAGGACATCAATCGGCTGCTGACCCAGGACGCGGGCAACCCGGCCACGACCACGCGCTGAGTCGCCGCCCCTGCAACGAAAAAGCCACCCGCGAGGGTGGCTTTTTTGCAGGTGCTGCATCCACACACGCGCCCCCCCCCCGGCGTGGCCCCACGAACCGTCAGCCCGGCCATGCGCGCAGGCGTTCCAACGCCGCAAGCACGCACAGCGCGGCTGCCAAAGGGGCCAGCATCGACATCATCAGCCCGCAGCCGGCTGCGCCTTGCCGGGTGTCATCCCGACGCCGCCGCAGCACCGCCAGGCACAGCGCCGCCATCACCGCCAGCGTTGCCGGACCCGGCAGCGCCGGCAAGGTGCCCTGCGGCAGCCACAACACCAGCATCACCGCCGGCAGCGCAACCACCATTGCGCTCAGGCGCGTGCGGGATCGTCCCGCCGCGTCAGCTGCGCGGAGCCACAACGATGTGGCCAACCGGACGGCCAGCATCAGCAGCACCAACTGCAGGGCGGCCAGGCCCGCTGCCCCGGCCAGGGGCAACAATGGCAGCATCCACTGCAGCTCGGGGTGCACCTGCAGCGCCACCGCCAGTGGCCGGGTACTGGCGAGCGCGGAAAACTCGACCAGCCCGGCCTGCAATGCTGCCAGCACGATCAGCAGCAGCATCGCCAGCAACGAGACCAGCGCCAGCACCGCCGGCTGCCACATCGCGCCCTGGCGGCGCAGCGCAGGAAAGCCCAGTGCCAGGCCCACGCTGGCAAATATGCCCAGCAGCGGCACCCCAGCCGCCAGCACGCCCCCCAGCCCGAAGCGATACGGCGCGGTCGCCGGAGGCAGCCAGGGAATCCAATGCCCGTAGTGCACGTGACGTGCCGCCAGCGCCAGCAGCAACACCCCCACACCGATCTTCACCGTCAGCAGCGCACAGGCCCGCCAGGGCCACACCCCGCGGCGGCAGCAACGCGAGCGCGCTCAACGTCAGCAGGCCCACGGCCGCCGCTATCTGCACGGGCAGCCAGTCGTTGGCATGGAGGCCTCCGGTAGCCAGCATCGCATGTACATGGCGGGCCATGGACTGTGCCGCGCCCGCCGTGGTCGCCGTCAGCTCAAGCAACAGGATCGTGCCCAGAACGACGGCCACCCGTGGCCCCCAGCTGGCGGCCAGCAGCCCGTACAGGCCATCGGCCGCCGGCAGTCGCAGCACCAGATCCTGCAGGCAGCACAGCACCAGGCCAGCCCCCAGTGCGGCCAGCAACAGGCTCAGTACGATGGCCGGGCCAGCCTGTGCCGCCGTGTGCTGGCCCACCAGCGCGATCACGCTGCCGCCCACCAGCAGCGTCAGTGCCACCACAGCCAGGTGGTCCATCCCCAAGCGCGCCCCACCGGTGCCGTCCCTGCCCCTGTCGCCGTCCATCGCAAGTTCCCTTGATATCCGCCCAAGCGCGGTCGACAGCAGGCTGGCAGCCTGCGTCGTCCTGCGGAATCGGAATCGGTGCTGCGTGCACCACGATGTGATGGCAGGCACGCTGCCATCGGCAGGGTCGGTCCAGCAACGACAGAAAAATCGTCGCTAAGCAGAATTGATGAAGTTGATCACGACAACGCAGCGCAGCGCCGCCGACGCCGCAACGCCGGGATCACTCGCGTGGCGGTGGCAGGTGCGGTGCGACCAGCGCAAGCGTGCGCTGCAGCGCGCCACGGCCATTGCTGACCAACGTGCAGCCCGCACGCGCCATGTCTTCGCGGGCCTGCGCATCTTCAAGCAGATGCTGCAGCAGGTCGCCCACCGCCTGCGCATCTTCGCCGATCAGCAGCGCACCGGCCTCGCGCATGCGCCGGGAGATTTCCGCGAAGTTGTGCAGGTGCGGGCCGGTCACCGCCGCGGTTCCCATCGCAGCGGGCTCCAGCAGGTTGTGGCCACCGATGGCCTGCAGGCTGCCGCCGACGAAGGCGACCTGGGCGCAGGCGTAGAACGGCATCAGCTCGCCGAGGGTATCGATGACGAACACGTCTGTGGCGGCGTGCGGCCACTGGTCCACGCGGCGGGTCGCCACGCTCCAGCCCTGTTCGCGCGCCAGTGCTTCCACCTTGGGGAAACGTTCGGGATGGCGCGGTGCCCACAGCAGCAGCAGATCCGGATGCTGCTGGCGCAGGCGGCGGTGCAGGTCGATCACCGCCTGCTCTTCGCCGTCATGGGTACTGGCGGCGATCCATACCGGGCGCGCGCCCGGCACCCGTGCATGGAACTGTTCGACGAAGCCCTGCACGTCCGGCGTGGTGATGTCGAACTTCAGGTTGCCCAGTGCCTGCACCTGGCCGGGCTCCGCCCCCAGCTGCACGAAGCGCTCGGCATCGTCCTGCGACTGCGCGGCCACGCAGGTGACGGTGCGCAGGGCGCGGCGGATCAATGCGGCCAGCAGCCGGTAGCCGCGCAGCGAACGCGCCGACAACCGGGCATTGAGGATGTAGACCGGAACACCACGGTCACGGCAGCCGAACAGCATGTTCGGCCACAACTCGGTTTCCAGGATCAGCGCCAGGCTGGGCTGGAAATGGCCGAGGAAGCGGTTGACGCTGCCCGGCACGTCGTAGGGCAGGTAGACATGGTCCAGCGCGTCGCCCCAGAGCGCACGCACGCGCTCGGAGCCGGTCGGAGTGATGGTGGTGATGACCCAGCGGATGTCCGGGCGCTGCTGGCGCAGGGCATTGACCAGCGGCGCGGCGGCATTGACCTCGCCCACCGAGACCGCGTGCAGCCACACCCGTGGCTGGCCGGTCGGCTGCGGATAGGAGGCGTAGCGTTCGTCCCAGCGCCGGAAGTACTCACGGACCCGGAAACCGCGCCAGACCAGGTGGTACACGGTGATCGGCAGCAGGATATAGAGCACGACCGAGTACAGGCCGCGCAGGATCCATTCGACAGGGTCTTTACGCATGCGGCAAGGATACGGGAGCCCCCCGGGAAAGACACGCGGCCGCCTTGGTAGAATGGCCCCATGTCAGATGCCTCCACCGCCGTCCGCCCGTCGCTGCGCGATCCGCGCAACTGGCCGATGTTCGCCGCCATGTTCGGCGCCTTCGCCATCGCCCGCCTGCCGTGGATGCTGCAGCGCGCGCTGGGCCGGGGCGTCGGCTGGATCACCTGGCGCCTGCTCGGCAGCCGCCGCCGCGCCGCCGAGGTCAACCTGCAGCTGTGCTTCCCCGAGAAGGACGAAGCGTGGCGGCAGCGCCTGGTGCGCGACAGTTTCGATGCGCTGGGCGTCGGCGTGTTCGAGTGCATCCGCGCCTGGTGGGGCAGCATCGACAGCATCCGCCCGCAGGTACGGGTCGAAGGCCTGGAACACCTGCGGCAGATGCAGGCCGAAGGCCGCGGCGTCCTGCTGGTCTCCGGCCACTTCATGACCCTGGAGATGTGCGGCCGCCTGCTGTGCGACTACGTCGATCTTTCCGGCATGTACCGCAAGCACAAGAACCCGGTGTACGAGTGGGCGGTCAAGTTCGGCCGCCTGCGCTATGCCAAGGCGATGTTCGCCAACGAGGACATCCGCGCGACCGTGCGCCACCTGAAGAAGGGCGGTTTCCTCTGGTACGCGCCAGACCAGGACATGCGAGGCAAGGACACGGTATTCGTGCCGTTCTTCGGCCACACCGCTTCGACCATCACCGCCACCCATCAGCTGGCGCGCATGACCGGCTGTGCGGTGATTCCGTACTTCCACCGGCGCGAAGGCGGAAAGTACTTCCTGAAGATCGGCGCGCCGCTGGAGAACTTCCCCAGCGAGGATGTGGAAGCCGATACCACCCGGGTCAACCAGGCCATCGAAGCGATGGTGCGAGAGGCTCCCGACCAGTACCTGTGGATCCACCGCCGCTTCAAGCGCCAGCCCGGCGGCCGGAGTGATTTCTACAAATAGCGGTGCGGCGGGAGGGTTTCATCCACGCATGGCGTGGATTTGATGACGCGGAGCATTCTGAAGTAGATCCACGCCATGCGTGGATGCTCTACATCCGGATGGCGGCACCTACAACGGCCAACGGCACCATGCGTGCGGGTACTCACCCAACTTGCTGGCCAGGCCCGCACGGACCGGATTGGCCATGATGTACATCGCCTTCTCATGAAGGGATTCATCGCTGCGTACGGCGTGATCGTGGTAACCGCGCTGCCACAGCGGCCCTTGTCGCTCCAATCGCCGGTTCAACAGACGGCTGCTGCGTGATTTGAGCAGGGCCATACACTCGGCCAGGGTTCCTCCGCGCAGCTCCATCAGCCAGTGCAGATGGTCGGGCATGACCACCCAGGCGAGGCTATGGCTGAAGCCCTTGCGCTCTACGAAGCGCAGTGTGTCGATAAGGATCGCAACGTTTGCCGCATCGGCGAACAACGGTTCGCGGCCGAGGGTTGCTGTGGTCAATGAGTACACGTTGCCGGATCGGGAATACCGACCGTAGCGAAGTCTGGGGCTGGCCATGCCTCCAGCGTGCGATACGCATGGAAACACCGGTAGTGGTGGTTGACCGGTATTCGCGTCGGGAATGCTCCATCCACGCATGGCGTGGATCTACCAAAGCACGCTCCGTTCGGTACATGCAGTAGAGCCGCGCCATGCGTGGATGGACGATCAGACCACCGTCGGCGTGTCGCCCGCGTCCCGCGCCAGCAGGCTGCCGGCGAACAACGCAGCCAGCAGCACCGTCAGGCCACCCCAGAAAGCCGAATAGAACGCCAGGTGCGTATTGAGCGGGAACACCGTGACCGCCAGCGCCAGCATCGCCGGCCGGGCGCGATCACGTGCAGCCGCCGGGGCATAGCGCCAGGCCCGCCAGGCCTGCGCCACCGCCGCCAACCACAGCAGCAGGCCCAGAACGCCGGTCTCGGCAAGGATTTCCAGCACGATCTGGTGGGCGTGCAACGCCGGTTGGTTGCCCCACACGGCGGGGCCCTCATCTGACACGCAGGCCGGATACGCATCGCGGAAGCCGCGCGCACCGACACCGTTGACCGGATGCTCCTCGATCATGCACACCGCCGCGGTCCAGATGCGCGCGCGCCCCGAAAGGGCCTCGTCAACGCCCTGCCCGTCTTCGTTCCATGCCTGCGCCGTGCGCGCGACACGCTCACGCAGCTGCGGCACGCCCGCTGTCAGTGCGGCCGTACCCAGCGCTGCCACCAGGGCCAGCAGCAGCAGCCGCTTCCAGCCGAACTGGCGCACGCCGCTGTAGGCCAGCACCAGCACAAAGGTGATCCACGAGGCGCGGGAACCTGCCAGCAGCAGCACGCACCCCAGTGTCGCAGCGGCGAGCAACCACCCTGCATTGCCGAAACGCCGCGCCATCGGCAGCAGCAGGAACGGTGACAGGCTGGCCAGCACCTGGCCGAATTTCAGATTGCAGGGCCCAAGCGCGCCACTGAGGCGGTCGGCCAGTGCGGCTTCGTCGGCCGGGCACAGCGCCTGGCCACTCACGGCCAGCTTCAGGTGTTCCAGCGACCAGAACCACGGGCTGGTGCCAGCCAGCGCCTGCACCAGCGCGTCCAGCGTCCACACGCCGGTGATCAGCGCCAGGCCACCGAAGGTCAAGCGCCGCCGTTCCGGCGTGGCCACCGCGATCGCCACCAGCCACATGAAGGGCAGGTAGCGCAGTCCGGCGGCCGCCTTGGTCCACGAGGCCGAAGGGTCGATCGCATCGATGGCCGAAAACGCCTGCGGCAGCCAGTAGCCGAGGAACAGGATCGAGGTCAGCGCCCACGCCGCCGTGCTCAACAGGTGCGGGCGGCGCTGCAGCCGGCGCATCACCATGCGCGCGGCAGCATAGACCGCGCCAAGGCCCAGCACGGTTTCGGCAATGCCCGGCAGCGGCCACATCGCCACGTACGCCAGCACCCACCAGGGCGCCCAGCGCCCGGCACGGTCGTCGCGCACGATGGCAGCGGGGTCAGCCGGCGAGATCGGCATAGAGGCGGAGGGTGTCGCGCTGCATGGCCTGCAGGGTAAACGGGATGCGGGTCGGCAGGGACGGCGGCTGCGCCAGCAGGGCCAGCGCACGTTCACCCAGCGCGTGCGCGTCGCCCAGCGGCACCGCACCGCTGGGCTGCAGCTGCTGCAGCAGTTCGCCGACGCCACCGTGGTCCCAGCCCAGCACCGGGCGGCCGACCGACAGCGCCTCGAGCACGGTGCGGCCAAAGGCTTCCGGCTTGTCCGACAGCTGCAGCACCAGATCGCTGGCGGCGTAGGCCTGGGCGATGCGGACGGTAGGCGTGCTGATCTGTACGGCCTCGGCCACGCCCAGCGCCGCGGCCTGGCGGCGCAGGCCAGCCACGTAGGCCTCGCGCCCGGGTTCGTCGGTGCCCAGCATCCACAGCTGGGCAGGCACGCCGGCGGCACGCACGTCGGCCAGCAGCTGCAGCGCGTGGGCGTGGCCCTTCAGTCGGGTGCCGCGCCCCGGCAGCAGCAGCAGCGGGCCCTCAACCTGCGCCAGCCACGGGTAGTCGGCCGCCAGGGCCAGCCGCGGACGGCGGTCGGCGCGCGCCACGCGCGGGAACTGGTTGACGTCGACACCTCTCGGTACGACCCGCAGTTTTTCTTCCGGCACCGTCGGGTAATGGCGTTGCACGTAGGCACGCACGGTGTTGGACACGCAGATCACGCGTTCGCCACTGGTCATCACCGCGCTGTAGCGGCTGGGCGAGTTCAACCCGTGCACGGTGGTCACCCAATGCGGGCGCTGTGCGGCGGGCATGGCGCGGATCGCGTACAGGCCCAACCAGGCCGGCAGCCGCGAACGGGCATGCACGATGTCCGCACCAACTTCGGCAAACAGCCGGCGCAGGGTCGGCAGATGGCGCAGGGTCAGCAGCGACTTGCGGCCGATATCCAGGGTGAGGTGCTCGGCACCGCTGTCCAGCAGCGGCTGCACCAGGCGGCCGCCGGCAGACACCACCAGCGCGCGATGGCCGGCGGCAACCAGGGCCGCAGCGATTTCCAGGGTCGAGCGCTCGACACCACCGGAGTGCAGCGCCGGCAGCAACTGCACCACGGTCAATCGGCGCATCGAAGGGGCCGCCGTTTAGTCGGCCAGCACGAACACGGACCCGCAGTAGGGGCACTGCGCTTCGCCGTTGGGCTCGTCCTCGATCGGCAGGTACACGCGCGGATGCGAGTTCCACAGCGCCATTTCCGGGGTCGGGCAGCTCAACGGCAGATCGCTGCGGTGCACGGTGTAGCGCTTCTCGGCGTTGGCGGGCGCGGTGGCGGTATGGCTCATGGCGGATTCGGTGAACGGGTTGCGAGGCCCGTGATTCTAGCATCTGGGCCGCAACGACATTGCCCCGCAACGGGCCTTTGCACGCCGCCGCCGATGCCTCGCATCTCCCCGCCGCACGCCGGGCGGCGGCGATTCCGGGGATTTCGCGGTCGTTCCGGCAGGTTCGCTCGCCAGAATCGACTCCAGCGATATTTCCCGCATTTGGATCGAACTAAATGGCACTTGCCAGCGCGCGGCGGCTGTTGCAGGATCGGGCCAGGTCGCACCTCGACCCACCCAATCCAACCCGATCGCATGGCCCGCCCCCACCGGACCGGCATCGCCTCTTCCACTGCCAGCCTGGCGGGCGGAGCGATGCTGTCCGTGGTGTCCGCCGATGCGGGTTCGCCCGCCGCCAGCCCTTCCGGGAGACCCTTGCATGACCCTGTCCGATCCGCGCCGCGCCCTGCTTCCGCTCGCCCTGGCCCTGGCCTGTGCGACCCCTGCGATGCCGGTGCTGGCGCAGGGGCTGCAGACCTCGTTCGAACCGGGCGAACCTGCCCCGGCGCAGGCCACCGGTGCGCTTCAGGTCACGATCGGCAATGGACCGGCCGCGCCCTACGCCGCCAAGCGCAACGCCGGCTACAGCGGCCTGCATGCGCTGCGCTACAGCAGCGAAGGCGGCAGCGCGCGGCGCGAACTGTTCAAGGCCGACCTGCCCATCGAGGCCGATACCACGCTGTCGTGGCTGGTGCTGCCGGAAATCGTCGGCAAGGACACCGTCGCCTCGACCTATGTATCGCTGGACCTGCTGCTGGACGATGGCAGCCGCGTTTCGGCCGGTGCGGCACGCGACCAGCATGGCGTGGCGATCGGCGCGCGGGCGCAGGGCGAATCGAAGACGCTGTACCCGCAACAGTGGGCCCGCAAGGCGGTGCGGCTGGGCGACGTGCCCACGCTGAAGGGCCGCCGCGTGGTGGCGATCGAGCTGGAGGTGGCCAGCGCCGAGGGCGCGCCGGTCTCTGGCTGGATTGATGACGTGCGCCTGGATGCCCAACCGCGGCAGCGGCCGCAGCGCGTCTCCGACTGGGTGCTGACCACCCGCGGCACCCAGGCCAACGGCACCTTCTCGCGCGGCAACAATTTCCCGGCCACGGCGGTGCCGCACGGGTTCAACTTCTGGACCCCGGTGACCGACGCCGGCGCACTGAACTGGCTGTACCGCTGGAACGAACAGAACGATGCGCAGAACCGCCCGCAGCTGCAGGCACTGGCACTGAGCCACCAGCCCAGCCCGTGGATGGGCGACCGCCAGACCTTCCAGGTGATGCCCTCGGCCAGCCGTGGCGTGCCGGATGCCGACCGCCGCAAGCGCGCGCTGTCGTTCGACCGCCGTCATGAAAGCGCGCGCCCCTACCGCTACGACGTGCGCTTCGACAATGGCATCGCTGCTGCCATCGCACCGACCGACCATGCCGCGCTGTTCCGCTTCGAGTTCCCCGAGGGCGGCGACGCCAACCTGCTGTTCGACAATGTCGATGCGCGTGGTGGCCTGACCCTGGACACGGCCACGCAGACCCTCAGCGGCTACACCGATACGCGCAGCGGCCTGTCCAACGGCGCCAGCCGCATGTACGTGGTGGCCAGCTTCGACAAGCCGTGGCGCAGCAGCGGCCGCCTGGACACCGGCCGCCCGACCGGTTACATCAAGTTCAATGCCGGCAGCGACCGGCAGGTGACGATGCGTATCGCCACCTCGCTGATCTCGGTGGAACAGGCGCGTCACAACCTGGCGCTGGAAATCGCCGCGGCCGACACGCTGGAAAGCGTGTCCGGCCGTGCGCAGGATGCATGGGACGCACGCCTGGCCCGCTTCGACATCGGCGATGCCAGCGACGACCAGAAGACCACGCTGTATTCCAGCCTGTACCGGCTGTTCCTGTACCCGAATTCCGGCCATGAGAACGTGGGCAGCGCCGCCGCACCGGAGTGGCGCTACGCCAACCAGGCCAGCGCCAGCGATGACAACACCGAGGGCAGCGCGACCCGCAGCTACGCCGCCGTGCGCGACGGCAAGGTATTCGTCAACAACGGCTTCTGGGACACCTTCCGCACCACCTGGCCGGCCTATGCGCTGTTCACGCCCGACGATGCCGGCCAGCTGGTGCAGGGCTTCATCGAGCAGTACCGCGCCGGCGGCTGGATCGCGCGCTGGTCGTCGCCGGGTTACGCCGACCTGATGGTCGGTACCAGCTCGGACGTGGCCTTCGCCGATGCGTGGCTGAAGGGCATCGGCGGCTTCGATCCGGCCGAGGCCTACGCCGCCGCGCTGAAGAACGCGACCGTGGTCCCCCCCGACCGCCATGTCGGCCGCAAGGGCATGGACCGCTCGACCTTCCGTGGCTACGCCAGCGCGGACGTGCACGAAGGCATGTCGTGGACGATGGAAGGCGCACTGAATGACTTCGGCATCGCCAACATGGCCGAGGCCCTGGCCAAGCGCGCGACCACGCCGGCCGCGCGCGAGCGCTACAGCACCGAGGCCGACTACTTCCGCCATCGCGCCGCCAGCTACGCGACGATGTTCGATCCGGCCGCCGGCTTCTTCCAGGGCCGCAAGGCCGATGGCCAGTGGCGCGTGGACGCCAAGGCCTACGACCCGCGCGTGTGGGGCCACGACTACACCGAATCCAATGGCTGGACCTTCGCCTTCACCGCCGCCCACGATGGCGAAGGACTCGCCGCGCTCTATGGTGGCCGTGACAAGCTGGCAGCGAAGCTGGATGCCTTCTTCTCCACCCCGGAAACCGCCGACCCCGCGTTTGCCGGATCCTACGGCGGCACCATCCACGAGATGACCGAAGCGCGCGATGTGCGCATGGGCATGTACGCGCACAGCAACCAGCCGGCACACCACATCCCATGGATGTACCTGTACGCCGGGCAGCCGTGGAAGACCCAGCAGCACGTGCGCGAGATCCTGTCGCGGCTGTATGTGGGCAGCGAGATCGGTCAGGGCTATCCGGGCGACGAGGACAACGGCGAGACCTCCGCGTGGTACGTGCTGGCCTCGCTGGGCCTGTATCCACTGCGCATGGGCGCCCCGGAGTACGTGATCGGTTCACCGGCGTTCGAACATGCGAGGGTGGAACTGCAGGGCGGTGCGGTGCTGACCGTGAACGCGGCCAACAACTCACGCGAGAACGTCTACGTGCAGTCGCTGAAGATCAATGGCAAGCCGTGGACGAAGACCTGGGTGCCGCACGAGCTGATCGCCAAGGGCGCGACGCTGGACTTCGTGATGGGGCCGCAGCCGTCGCGCTGGGGCAGCGGCGTGGACGATGTGCCGCGCTCGCTGACCGCGCGGGGCCAGCGCCCGCAGCTGCTGCACGACCTGCTCGGCAGTGGCGCCAAGGCGACGCTGGCCGATGGTCGCGCCCTGCCAGCGCTGGTCGACGACGATGCCGCCACGACCGTCGGCCTGGGCGGCGGCGCAACCATCGCACTGACCGGCCTGGGCGACGGCGTGCCGACCATGTACACGCTCACCAGCGGTGACGGCCGCATCCAGGGCGGCGAATGGACGCTGGAAGCGCGCAGTGGCAACGGCCGCTGGATCGTGCTCGACCAGCGCAGCGGCGAAGCCTTCGAGTCTGCCCGCCAGACCCGACCGTTCCGCATCGCCAAACCCGGTCGTTACAGCGAGTATCGGCTGCGCCTGGCCGCACCGGGCCGGCTGCCGCTGGCGGAGATCGAACTGTTGGCGCCCAGCGCCGTACAATGAGCCCCATGCGCTACCGTCTGCTGCCTCTGGCCCTTGTTGCCCTTTCCTTCTCCAGCTTCGGCCAGACCCAGGCCTTTGATGCGCAGCTGACCCGCGACGGCGTGACGCTGAACTACCAGGACGCCCGTGGCGCCCTGGCCGCGCCGCAGCGCAAGCGGGTGATCGATACGTTCTACTTCGCCTACCTGCGCGAACGTGCGGACTTCCACCCGGCCGCGCCGTCGATGGTGCGCATCGTGATCGACCCGGCCTACACCGGGATCGCCTTCGTCGGTGACAAGGACCAGGCCGCAACGATCACCATCAACCCGGGTTGGCTGGCGCAGCACCCCAACGACATCGACCTGGTCACCCATGAGGCCATGCACATCGTGCAGGGCTATCCGGGCTATGGCGACGCACGGGTGCCGGGTTGGCTGGTGGAGGGCATCGCCGACTACGCACGCGACCGCTACGGCATGGACAATGCCGCCGCGGGCTGGGCACTGCCGGGCAAGGTCGAGAAGGGGCAGAACTTCGACAGCGGCTACCGTGTCACCGGTGCGTTCCTGAAATGGGCCGACGCCGAACATCCAGGCCTGGTGCTGGCACTGGACAAGGCCCTGCGCGACGGCCGCTATGCACCGGCGCTGTGGCAGAAGCACACCGGCAAGGCACTGCCGGCGCTGTGGGCGCAGTACGCCAAGCCGCGTTCCGACGCTCCGTCGCCGGCCCCTGCACGCCGCGGCAAGCGGCGCTGACGCCTACGCTGTCGCCGGCGCCTCAGCGCGACTGCACGAAACCGGCGTACAGCGCGAACAGCTGCTGGAAGTACCGCCGCGTCACTCGATTGCGCATGACACCCTCGCCGATGGGAAGTTGGTCGGGCCCAGGGTGGGAAGGCCGGTCCGGTCCCTTCCCACGGCCGGGCCGCGTGGGCGTATTGGGCCGCAGCGGCGTTGCAGGGAAATGACCGCCGGACTGCAATTCATCGGGTAGCGCCGGGCCATGCCCGGCGAGCGCGCAGCGCGGCGCTTCTCGCATTTCGCCGGGCATGGCCCGGCGCTACCCGATCCGGTTTCCGCTGGGCGGAAACGAAACGCGCCCCGAAGGGCGCGTTTCTGCAGATCGCAGCGGAACGAAGGCTTACGCCTTCTTTTCCGCTTCGATCTGCTTGCGGATCTGCGCATCGACCGCCGCAATGGCGGTCATGTTCAGGATCCGGCGCGAGGTCGCGCTGGTGGTCAGGATGTGCACCGGCTTGTTCACGCCCATCAGGATCGGGCCGATCGCCACGCCGTCGGTGAACACGCGCACCAGGTTGTAGGCGATGTTGGCCGCTTCCAGGTTCGGCAGCACGAACAGGTTGGCGCGGCCCTGCAGGGTCGAGCCCGGCAGCAGCTTCTGGCGCAGCGCTTCATCCCATGCGGTGTCGCCCTGCATTTCGCCATCCACGTTCAGGCGCGGGTTGCGCTTGAGCAGCAGCTCGCGCACCTGGCGCATCTTCAGCGCATCCTTCGAATCATGGCTGCCGAAGTTGGAGTGCGACAGCAGCGCCACCTTCGGCTCGATGCCGAACAGCTTCATGCGATAGGCCGCCTGCAGGGTCGCCTCGCACAGCTGCTCGGCGGTCGGGTCTTCCTGCACGTGGGTGTCCACGAAGAAGAACACGCCCTGCTGGTTGATCACGCCGGTCATCGCCGAGGTCGAGGTGACCTTCGGCTCCAGCGGCAGCACGCTGCGCACGTAGCCCAGCTTCTTGTGGAAGCGGCCGACGATGCCGGTCAGCATCGCATCGGCTTCGCCACGGGCGACCATCACCGCTGCGATCAGGGTCGGGCGCGAACGCATCAGGTTCTTCGCCGCGGCCACGGTCACGCCACGACGGCCGGTCAGGCCGTGGTAGTACTGCCAGTATTCGTTGAAGCGCGGGTCGTCGTTGATGTTGGTGACTTCAACGTTCTCGCCGATCTTCAGGCGCAGGCCGAGGCGCTCGATGCGCGACTCGATCACTTCCGGGCGGCCGATCAGGATCGGATGCGCCAGGCCGTCATCGACCACGTTCTGCACCGCCTGCAGCACCACTTCCTCTTCGCCCTCGGCGTACACCACGCGCTGCTTGTCGCTGCGCGCGCGGTCGTACACCGGCTTCATCATCAGGCTGGTGCGGTAGACGAACTGGGCCAGCTTGTCGCGGTAGGCGCCCATGTCCTCGATCGGGCGCGAGGCCACGCCCGAATCCATCGCGGCCTGGGCCACGGCGGCCGACAGTTCCACCAGCAGGCGGCGGTCGAACGGACGCGGGATCAGGTATTCACGGCCGAAGCTCGGGGTCTCGCCGCCGTAGGCCGAGCCCATGTCGGTGGCCGCGCGGCGCGCCAGCGCGGCGATGGCACGCACGCAGGCGATCTTCATTTCCTCGTTGATCGCGGTCGCACCCACGTCCAGCGCACCACGGAACAGATACGGGAAGCACAGCACGTTGTTGACCTGGTTCGGGTAGTCCGAACGGCCGGTGCCGATGATCGCGTCCGGACGCGCAGCGCGCGCCACCTCCGGCATGATTTCCGGGGTCGGGTTGGCCAGCGCGAAGATCACCGGATCCGGCGCCATGGTCTTGACCATGTCGGCAGTCAGGATGCCCGGTGCCGACAGGCCCAGGAAGATGTCCGCGCCGTCGACGATCTCGGCCAGGGTGCGCTTGTCGGTGTCACGCGCATAGCGCTGCTTTTCCGGGTCCAGGTCGGTACGACCGGTGTGGATCACGCCCTCGCGATCGAAGGCCAGGATGTTCTCCGGCTTCAGGCCCAGCTGCACCAGCATGTTCACGCAGGAAATGCCGGCCGCGCCCATGCCCGTGGTCGCCAGCTTCACGTCCTCGATCTTCTTGCCGGTGATCGCCATCGCGTTGAGCACGGCCGCGCCGACGATGATCGCCGTGCCGTGCTGGTCGTCATGGAACACCGGGATCTTCATGCGCTCGCGCAGCTTGCGCTCGACCACGAAGCATTCCGGCGCCTTGATGTCCTCCAGGTTGATGCCGCCGAAGGTCGGTTCCAGCGAGGCGATGATGTCGACCAGCTTGTCCGGGTCGGTCTCATCCACTTCGATGTCGAACACATCGATGCCGGCGAACTTCTGGAACAGCACGCCCTTGCCTTCCATCACCGGCTTGCCGGCCAGCGCGCCGATGTTGCCCAGGCCCAGCACCGCGGTGCCGTTGGAGATCACCGCCACCAGGTTGCCGCGGGCGGTCAGCTCGCTGGCCTGCTGCGGGTCGGCCTTGATCGCTTCACAGGCGTACGCCACGCCCGGCGAATACGCCAGCGACAGGTCGCGCTGGGTCAGCATGGGCTTGGTAGCGGAAACCTTGATCTTTCCCGGCGGGGACATCCGGTGGTAATCGAGGGCGGCCTGTTTGAAATCTTCGTTGGACATCGATGTGGGTTACATGAATGGGCAGAAGGGACAGGGGATGATACCCCCGTTGGAGCGTCCGGACCTGTCGCTATCCTGTCGCAAGCATGCTGCGACCGCACAATTCCGTGCCGTATGCGACGGTACCGCGATACAAGCTTCGGCGCTGCCCATGACAGCCATGGGACGCCCTGAAACGCCGCGGGGCCGTACCACTGACGTGATCGGCCCCGCGGTACCACACACCTGGATCAGCCCTTGGCCGGCAGCGCCTCGGGCAGCGCATCGACCGGCGGCGGCAGTTCGCTCTCGCGGCCATCCAGCGCCAGCTGCAGGCGGTTGCGGTCCAGCGCGCCTTCCCAGCGCGAGACCACCACGGTGGCCACCGCATTGCCGATGAAATTGGTCAGCGAGCGGCATTCGCTCATGAACCGGTCCACGCCCAGGATCAGCGCCATGCCAGCCACCGGCACCTCCGGCACCACGGCCAGGGTAGCGGCCAGGGTGATGAAACCGGCGCCGGTGACACCGGCCGCGCCCTTGGAGCTGAGCATGGCGACCAGCAGCAGGGCGATCTGGTGGCCCAGGGTCAGTTCGGTGTTGGTGGCCTGGGCGATGAACAGTGCCGCCAGGGTCATGTAGATGTTGGTGCCGTCCAGGTTGAACGAGTAGCCGGTCGGGACCACCAGGCCCACCACCGACTTGCTGCAGCCGGCGCGTTCCATCTTCTCCATCAGCGACGGCAGCGCCGACTCCGACGAGGAGGTGCCGAGCACCAGCAGCAGTTCGGCCTTCAGGTAGCGCGCCAGCTTGAACACCGAGAAGCCGCACAGGCGGCAGACCACACCGAGGATCACCGCCACGAACAGGAACGCGGTGAGGTAGAACGAGCCCACCAGCCAGGCCAGGTTGATCAGCGAGCCGACGCCGTACTTGCCGATGGTGAAGGCGATCGCACCGAAGGCACCGATCGGGGCGGCCTTCATCAGGATGTTCACCAGCTTGAACACCGGGGCGACCAGCGCCTCCAGGAAGTTCACGATCGGCTTGCCCTTCTCGCCCACTGATGCCAGCGCGATGCCGAACAGCACGGCCACGAACAACACCTGCAGGATGTTGCCATCGACGAACGCGCTGATCAGTGTCTTCGGGATGATGTCCATCAGGAAGCCGACCAGGGTCAGGTCATGCGACTTCTCGACGTAGCTGTGCACTGCGGTCTGGTCCAGCTCGGCCGGGTTGATGTTCATGCCCGCGCCGGGCTGTACCACGTGCGCCACGATCATGCCGACAATCAGCGCCAGCGTGGAGAAGAACAGGAAGTACGCCATCGCCTTGGCGAACACCCGGCCCACCGTGCGCAGGTGGGTCATGCTGGCGATGCCGGTGACGATGGTGAGGAAGATCACCGGCGCGATGATCATCTTCACCAGGTTGATGAAGGCATCGCCGAGCGGCTTCATCTTCTCGCCGACCAGTGGCTCGTAATGGCCGAGGATGGCACCCAGGACGATCGCCACGATCACCTGGAAGTACAGCTGGCGATAGATCGGCAACGGCTTTGCAGGCACCGGTGCTGCGGTCGGGATGTGCATGGCGGACTCCGGAAGGGGCGTTTTCAGGCACGTACGGCCCCGGGACTGCACGGGAGCCGTTACCGTGGAAACTGATCGCAGGCCCTGTACTGCACGCACAGGGGGTGCGACCAATGGACGCCTTTGTACGCGCCAGGCACGTCGGCGCAGATAACCTATTGGTACTAGCCCCCCGGTTCAGGTGGCACAGGTGCCTACACTGGCGCCGCACCGCCCGGAAACGGGAAGGCCGGTGGCCCGGGCTGAACGGCTGGGCATGTCCCTGCGAAAGTTTCGGCCCCTGCGGCCGTTGATGTCCTGTCCACACGCAATCTGAGAGAGCCGCACCCTACATGCGCCCGAATCCCACCTTGCTGGCCCTGTCGCTGGCCGCCCTTCCCGCCTTCGCTTCGGCTGCCGATTTCGACAACTGGCCGACAAAATACACCTTCGGCGACGGCACCGAGTTGGCCGCTACCGCCAACATCGCCTACGACTACAACGACTTTTCCTCGGCCAGTGGCCTCGAGGACGACGACGCCATGCGCCGCAAGGAATTCGGTGCGACGCTGAAGAAGAAGGGCGTCTACGACGCGATGGTCTACTACGACTTCCAGGCCGATACCTGGCTGGACGTGTTCGTGCGCTTCGAGAGCAAGGCCTTCTTCGGCCGTGACGTCGGCCGCTTCCGCTTCGGCTACATGAAGACGCCGGTCGGCCTGGATGCGAACACCTCATCGCGTGCCGGCAGTTTCCTGGAAACCTCGCTGCCGGTGCAGGCCTTCTACGAAGGCCGCCGTACCGGTGTGGAATGGGTGCTGGAGCGCCCGCAGTACCTGCTGCAGGCAGGCGCCTATGGCGGCAAGGACCTGCAGGGCGACAACCCCGGAACCACCCAGGCGGTGCGTGCGGTGTGGACGCCGGTGAAGGCACCGGGTGACGTTATCCACCTGGGCCTGGCCTACTCGCAGGAGAACCCACGCGGCTACAGCGATGGCCGCGACGTGCACCACGAGGCCAGCGCCCGCCTGCGCGCGCGCCCGGAAGCCGGCCTGACCGACATCCGCTACGTCGATTCCGGCGCGCTGGTCACCGCCGACCAGATCCGCCGCACCGGCCTGGAAGGCATCTGGATCCGCGGCCCGTTCTCGCTGCAGGCCGAAGCGCTGCGTGCCACGGTCACCCGCCATGACGGCAAGCCCGACTTCACCGGCAGCGGCCAGTACGCGATGGCCAGCTGGGTGCTGACCGGCGAATCGCGGCCGTACAACGCCGGCGCGGTGGCCAACATCAAGCCGGCGCACAACTACGGTGCGGTCGAACTGGTGGCGCGTTACAGCCGCCTGGACCTCGACGATGGTGACATCCTGGGTGGCCGCCAGCACGACCTGACGTTGGGTGCGAACTGGTACCTGACCAGCCACTTCAAGTTCCAGGCCAACTACGTGAAGGTCGACGCCAGCCGTCGTGGCGTGCACAGCACGCCGGAGATCTTCGAACTGCGCGCGCAGATGCACTTCTGACCCCTTCCACGTCAGACCCCGGCGGGCGTGCACGCCACGCCCGCCGGCCCTGCGTAGACTGCCGCCATGTATTGGCTCAGCCGCCACCGGATGCTGTTGCTGACCATCCTGGTGATGGTCGGTGGCACCGTGCTGTGCGCGGTCGCCGCTGGCCATTACGCCTGGCGGCGCGCGCTCGGCGACGAAAGCAGCCAGGTGCAACGCCAGCTGCAACTGTATGGCCAGGGCCTGCAACAGCGCATCGACCGCTTCGGCACCTTGCCGCAGGTCATGGCGCTGGATCCGGATCTGCTGCACGCACTGCGTGTGCCGCCCTCGCCCGGCGAACGGCAGCGACTGAACCTCAAGCTGCAACGTGCCAATGAAGTCACCCGGGCCTCGACCCTGACCCTGGTCGGCCACGATGGTGTGGCGGTGGCGGCCAGCAACTGGGACCAACCGACCAGCAACGTCGGCGAGAACTACAGCTACCGCCCCTACTACCGCCAGGCGCTGGCGCAGGGCCGTGGTCGCTTCTACGGCATCGGCATGACCACCGGCGTGCCCGGCTATTACCTTTCGCAGGCCATCGAGGATGACGGCAAGCGGCTCGGCGTGGTGGTGATCAAGGTCGAGCTGTCCGCGCTGGAACAGGAATGGTTGAGCAGCCCGGACGTGGTGCTGGCCAGCGACGACCATGACGTCGTGTTCCTGGCCAACCGGGACAGCTGGCGCTACCGGCTGCTGCGTCCGCTGCGTGCCGGTGAGCGCCGCGAAATGCTCGATGCCCGTCAGTACGCCGACCGTGCCCTGCAGCCCTTGCGTGCACGTACCGAAGACGTGCTGTCCGATGGCGGCCGCATGGTGCGGCTGCTGGATCCTGCGCTGCCGCAGCCGATGCTGTGGCAAAGCCTGGCGCTGCCCGCCGAAGGCTGGAACCTGCACCTGCTGCACGACGCCGGCGCCGCTACTGCAGCAGGTCGCGCGGCCGCCCTGACCGGCGGTGCCGCGTGGCTGGCCTTGGGCTTCCTGGTGCTGTTCGTGCAGCAGCGCAGGCGCCTGGCCAAGCATCGCCTGCGCAGCCGCCGCGAACTGGAAACCCTGCTCAAGCAGCACGCACAGGAGCTGCGCACCGCACAGGATGGCCTGCTGCAGGCCGCCACCGACGCCGACAGTGGTCTCAGCCGCAGCCTCGAACACCTGCCGCAGGGTGTGGTGGTGATCGACCGCGACCTGCGCCTGGTCGCGTGGAATTCGCGCTATCTGGAACTGTTCCGGTTCCCGGCAGACCTGGTGCGCGTGGGCCGGCCGATCGAGGAACTGTTCCGTTTCAATGCCCGTCGTGGCCTGCTCGGTCCCGGCCCGGTGGACGAGGCCATCGAGCGCCGCCTGAACCACCTGCGCAGTGGCCGCCCGCACATGCGCGAGAGCGAAAAGGACGACGGCACGGTGCTGGAGATCCGCGGCAATCCGCTGCCCGACGGCGGCTTCGTCACCAGCTATGCGGACATCACCAGCTACAAGAACGCTGCGCGCGAACTACGCTCGCTGGCCGATGCGCTGGAACACCGCATCGCCGAACGCACCCGCGACCTGGACGAGGCGCGGCGCGAGGCCGAGCAGGCCAACCGCTACAAGACCCGCTTCGTCGCCTCGGCGGTGCACGACCTGCTGCAGCCGCTCAACGCTGCGCGCATGTTCGTCTCAGTGCTGCGCGGCAAGCTGGGCGACCCGGCGCAGCAGCAGACTGCCGATCATATCGATGCCGCGCTGGCGGCGCAGGACGCGATCCTCAACAGCCTGCTGGATATCGCGCGGCTGGAATCAGGCAGCCTGCCCACCCGCGTACAGGCGTTCCGGCTGGGCCCCCTGCTGCAGACGCTGGCGCGCGAGTTCGGCATCGCCGCGCAGTCACGTGGGCTGGTGGTGGACTGGGTCAATACCCATGCCGTGGTGGTCAGCGACGAAGCGCTGCTGCGCCGCATCCTGCAGAATTTCCTGTCCAATGCACTGCGCTACAGCGAGCGCGGCCGCGTGCTGCTTGGCTGCCGCCGCCGTGAAGAACTGCTGTGGATCGAAGTGCACGACCAGGGCCCGGGTATTCCCGACGCGTTGCAGGGCGAGATCTTCGAGGAGTTCCGACGCCTGCACGACGGCCAGCAGCGCGGCGCCGGCCTTGGCCTGGCCATTGTCGACCGCATCGGCCGCCTCCTCGGCCATCCGATCCGGCTGCGCTCGCAGCTGGGCCGGGGCAGCGTGTTCGCGGTAGGCGTACCGTTCGGCGAAGCCAGCGCGATTCCGGCCACCGCGCCTGCGCCGGTACTGGCGCAGGAACCGGGCGCGGACAACCCGCTGCGTGGGCGTCGGGTGTGGGTGATCGACGACGATCCGCACGTGTGTGCGGCCAGCCGTGCGCTGCTGGAGCGCTGGGGCTGCGAGGTGGCGCTGGCCGATGGGCCACAGGCGGCGCTGCAGTTGGCCAGTGCCGAGACGGTTCCGGAGCTGGTGCTGCTGGATGTGCGCATGGGCGATCACCACGGGCCGGTGCTGTACGAGACGCTGGCGGAGTTGTGGCAGGCACGCCCGCCGGTGGTGCTGGTCACTGCAGAGCGCGATGCGGGATTGCGTGAGATGGCCGCCGAGCGCGGCTGGGGAATGATGGCCAAGCCGGTGAAGCCACCGGCGCTGCGGGCGCTGATGAGTCAGTTGTTGATCCGGCATCGCGGGTAGTTTCCAGCCAACGGCGCAGCCCCTCGTGGGTGGTGTCTGGTTGGTCGTGGAAAGCAAAAGCCGTGGGTGGGCCGGTCGGGCTGGGTGCGCGGGGGACGCCGTGAATCCGTCCCTGGAGGCTTGGCAGCCGCATCCATGCGGCTGACACCCCCGCGCACCCAACCCGACCGGCCTCCGACAGATTTCGGTGGCCTGCACCCACGAAGAAGAAAATAAGATCAAAAGCGGGTCGCGCGCTGCGCTTGCTCGTGTAGAGCCGAGCCCATGCTCGGCTGCTTCTGCAGGGACAACAGCCGAGCCCATGCTCGGCTG
>NZ_JAXBQT020000004.1:0-251884 GCF_047520755.2 Stenotrophomonas sp. FR010
CGGCATGGTTCCGCTGGCGGCATGTCACCGGTAGAGTTCGAAAAGCGCTACGCGCAGAGCGGCGACTGAGTGTCTATGGAACTCTGGTCGGTCCAAGGAAAGCCTACGAGCAGTCGCCTGCGGCGGTGAGGAAATGGCTCGATGAGGACTACCCGGCGATTGCGGCACGGGCCAAGCTCGAAGGGGCTGAGATTCAGTGGGGCGATGAGAGCGGCATGCGCAGCGACGATGTGCGCGGACGCAGCTACGCGCCCAAGGGTGAAACGCCCGTGGTACGGGTGCCCAACAAGCGCCATGGCCTGTCGATCATCTCTACCGTCACCAACAAAGGGCAGATGCGCTGGCGCATCTTTGATGGTGCAATGAACTCGGACATCCTGATCGACTTCTTCAAGCGTTTGATCAAAGGACAAACGAAGAAGATATTCCTGATTCTGGACAACCTGCGGGTGCACCACAGCAAGCCGGTCAAGGGGTGGTTGGTCAAACATACCGATGAGATCGAGGTGTTTTACCTGCCCAGCTATAGCCCGGAACTCAATCCTGACGAGATGGCCAACGCAGACCTCAAGCAAGCCGGGACCAAATTGGCTCCGGCACGCACCAAGCTGCAACTGGTCAAGGCCACGGCAAGGCATTTGCGCAGTGTGCAGCGTCAACCTGAGCGGATCAAAAAATACTTCGAGCATGGCCCCGTTCGCTATGCTGCTTGATTCAAGTTCATTGATGCCGACTCAATAGCTATGACCAAACCGCGCCGCAGCCCCCGTACCGATGGCGAGCTGACCCGTACCCGCATCATGGAAGCCGCAGGATCGTTGTTCGCGGCCACCGGGTACGCTGAAACCACCAGCAAAGCCATCGCTGCGAAAGCCGGCGTGGACCTCGCTTCGATCAACTATCACTTTGGCAGTCGTCGCGGCCT
Organism: Stenotrophomonas sp. FR010; assembly: GCF_047520755.2. Taxonomy (NCBI): domain Bacteria; kingdom Pseudomonadati; phylum Pseudomonadota; class Gammaproteobacteria; order Lysobacterales; family Lysobacteraceae; genus Stenotrophomonas; species Stenotrophomonas sp. FR010. The sequence continues at coordinate 926 of NZ_JAXBQT020000004.1, forward strand.
CTATCAGGCCGTTCTTGTCGAAGCTCACCGGCGGATCATCAGCTTCGACGATCTGCAACAAGTCGTCGAAGGCGCGCTGCCCGCGCGTGAGAAGCTGAAATGGTGCATCGACAGACTGACCGAAGCCACGATAGGAAACGACGGCTGGCACGCACGGCTCTTTGCACGCGAGTTGCTAGCGCCGTCGTCGAATCTTCAGGTTCTATACCAAGAGGATCTGGAACCGAAGTTCACCTTCATCAGGCGCGTCATCGGCGAGGTCACTGGCATTCCTGAAAGCGACCCAGCATTGCTTCGCTGCATGATCAGCATTGCGGCTCCCTGCTTGATGCTGCTGGTCGCAGGCAACGGCGGACTACCAGGCCCCCCGCAGCAGGTGCTACGGATGCCAAGGCAAGAACTGACGTCACACCTGCACAAGTTCGCTCTTGCAGGGCTGGAGGCGATTGGCCGGGAATATGCTGAGAGTACGCCGAAGGGGCGCAAATCACCCTCGAAGCGACGCAGGGCTAGCGAGACGTGAGTGTGGGCGGCGCGTGCTTCGTCTACCGCAGGGATGCGACTGTCAGCTCAAGGATTGCCCTCGTTGTCGCCCGATCTCCCATGAAACACTGCCGCCGCGCACAGTCGCTGCAATCTGCTGCCCCAGCCGTTGCTCGATCACTGGCTTCCACGGCACCAGGCTGAACCCCTTGCCGTCATCGAGCATCGCGTAGCGCCCGCTGGCGAGCATGACGTTGCGCCGGTAGATGCCGGCCACGCGCTGCCCGTCGCCTACGGGGCGATGCTCCAACCCGGTTTCCGTGGCAATGTCCTTTGCGGCCTGGGCCAGTTCCCGATTGCGCAGAGTCGCCAGCAGATTGCGCGCCAGGATCACGCGCGGGCCGCGCTTCTCGGCCAATCCCTGTTCGGCGAGGAAGTCGGCGCGCTGTTGCAGCGCCTGTCGGGCTTCGCCGCCGAAGCCCAGCTCGCCCAGGCCCTTGCCGCCGCCGATCAACTGCTGATCCAGCCAGGTCGCGCCGATCACGCGGGCCTGCCGCTCGATGGGCAGGTGCGATTTCAGCTCCACAGCCACGCCGCCGAGGCGCTGTGCGTCGTACAGGCGACCGCGCTCGGCCAGGTTGTCCGGCACTTTCCATAGCCCCTCAGCCACGCGCTCCACGATGCCGGCCCGACGCAGGGCTTCGAGCCGGCGGACGTGGGCCGCGACGACTTCCTGCGGATCTCGGCCGGGAACGGCCTGACCTTGCGCGATGGCGAGGTGGTGATCGGTGCGGTACAGGCCATCGCTCGCCAGCGCAGCGATGTTGCGGTCGGCCGCGCGCACGTCGGCCGATCCCTTCACCTCCACCACGGCGCCGGTCTGGTAGTTCGCCAGCTCGTCGCGGACGTTGAGCGCGACGTAGTGGGCCTTGCCGTCCACCCCGTCGATGACCAGATAGCCCCGATCACGCAGCTCGTCGGCCAGCCCCTTCGCGGCCACGCGGCCGATGACGGTACGGCCATCGTCGCTCGGCTCGAACACCGCCAGCTCGCGCAGCTCGCCGCGCATGGCCCGCTGCATCGTGCGGATGATGTCGCCGCGCTCGCCCAGGGCGCGCAAGGTCTTCTCTGCATCTGTATGAATGGCCCAGGTTCCGGGCTGCATTTCGTCGGCCAGGCCCATGCGCTGCAAGCGTTGCAGTCGGCCGACCAATAGCAGGCGTTGGCGTTGCAGCTTCGGTTCGTTGAAGCGTTCGATCTGCACTCGGCCGTCCTCGCCGGCCTCGCGTTGCAGGGTGCGATCCAAGCTCGTCCACCGCTCTTGCTCTACCTCGCGCTGCAAGGTCTGCTGTATCTCCAACTCGGTGCGCGGCCCCAGCCATTCGGTCGCCAGCTCGGCGGCGCGATGGCGAAAGCCGTGCGCGATGTAGTCGCCGGCGATGATGAGGTCTTTGCCGGTGTCGTCACGCCCGCGCACGATCAGGTGAGTGTGCGGGTTATCGGTGTTCCAGTGATCCACCGCCACCCAATCCAGGCGCGTGCCCAGGTCGGCCTCCATGCGGCCCATCAGGTGCCGGGTGTAGGTGCGCAGGTCTTCCAGCTCCTCGCCATCCTCGGGCGAGAGGATGAAGCGAAAATGGTGCCGATCGTCGGCGCAGCGTTCCTTGAACGCATCGAGGTCGGCTTCGTCGGTCTGCGTCCCGTAGGCTTGGCCCGGCTCGCCATCGCGGCCCACGCCATCGCGCTCGATGTAGCGCAGGTGCTTGGCGAGCGACTGCGGGCTGGCCTGGCGCTGGTTGACCAGCAGCGTCTTGATGGTCACGCGCCGCGACATGGGCGTCAGCTTCGCGCCCGCGAAGCGCGCCGCCGTGTGGCCGCGTCCCAGGCGCGAGCCGGGGCGCTGGCCAGCGCGTGCGCCGCTGCCGCTGGCTGCGGGACGGCGCACCGAGGACTTGCCGCTGCTGGCCTTGCCCGCCTGCTTGAGCACCTTGGAGATGAAGCCCTGGCCCCGGTTCTTCGGGGCGCTGGGGCGGATGCGGAAATCGTCATCGCGGCGGTCGGTCATGGCTGTGCTCCCTGCAAGCGCCAGCGTGTCCGGTCGTGCGAAGCACGCGGACATGCCTGGATTGGCGCGGGCTTCGCGCCCCACGCGGCACGGCGGCGAAGCCGCTGCGTGCCGCGCCACCCCCATGTGCAGACAGGCTTTCGACGCGGCCCGGTGCCGCGTCCTTTTGTCTTGCCTTCCGCCTTTGCCCCTCGCTGTCGCTCCGGGCAGCGGCGGCCCGGCGGCGCTGCTGCGTGAGCAGCCAGCGCGCCGGCGAACGCGGGCACGGCCGCAGGCCGGGCGCGTTCGAAGCAAGACGACTGCACGTTGGACGGCTGCGTCGAAGGCAGCGCGAAGTGCGGTGCGAATGCACCCGCACTGCACGCGCGACGACACGGCGACGAACAGCAGAACGACACGCCCGATGGCACGATGAGGTGCACGGCGACGTGCAGCGAATCGGCGGCCATCATGGACGAGACTCCAGCCAAACCGGATGCGCGACGCCGAGCACGGCGGATGCGTTGACCGGCCCGAAATACCGGCTGTCGAACGACGCCGGGTTGGTCACGCTGAGCAGGAACAGTTCGCCGGGTTGAAGGCGACGGCATTGCTGCCGGGATGGCAGCGGCCGGCCCCAGCGATCAGCAGGCAGTACGGCGGCCGAAGGCACGCCGTCGATGCGGACGATGCGGCCAGTGATGCACACCTCCTGCGGCGCGGCGGCGCCCACGCGCTTGAGCAGCGGCACGCGCGCCGGCAGGTAGCCTCGCTGCGCGGCCAGCGCGGCAGCGTCTGGCGGCAGCGTGGTCAGGACGATGCTGCCCACGGAGAAGGAACGTGGCAGCGAGCCGGTGCCGTCGCCCAGCGGATCGACGCGATACCAGCCGACCGCCACGCTGTCGGACGGGTTGTAGATCAGGCGCGGCAGCGGATGCACGAAGGACGCCCAGGCCAGCGCAGCGAGGCCGCAGGCGGAGAGGCCCGCCAGCACGATGCGAGCGCGCAGGCGCGAGCGAGGACGCGGCGCGGTGCCGGCAGTCGAAACGGCGGTCATGGCAGCGCCCTCCCGGTCAGCCAGGCGGCGTGCCGCTCGGCGGTGTAGTCGGGCAGCGGCAGGCGCGCAGCGAGCCGGTTGGCGAGCGTGCGCCAGTACACGGGCGAGGTACCGACAGGCGCGATGCCCAGCGCCTCGATGGCGTCGATGCGCTCCAGCACGGCGCGCACCTGATTCTCGCCCTCGGCGTGCAGCAGCAGGCGCGCGCCCGGCTGCACGCCGGGAATGCGCTGCGCCGCATCGAGCGGCGTGCAAGCCTGCATCACCATGAGCTGCCAGCGAATCGTGCCGTAGTCGTTGGCCTGCCAGCGGATGCGGCAGTACATGGCGCCCGGCTGGAACACCGCGCAGCGCCGCCAGCGGTCGAGCTTAAGCGTGCGCGCGGGTTCGCCGAAGCGCAGGTAGAGCTTGAAGCGCGGTTCGATGTAGGTCAGCGCCACGCGCGTCAGTGGCGCGCAGGCAGGCTGGCCGGAAGGTGCTGCGAGCGCAGCCGTGGCCGCGAAGGCAACAGGCGCGGGGGCAGGCGAAGCAGATGCGGTCATGGTGTGTTCTCCCGGAGATGCTCTGGAAACTCACGCTCCAGCAGGCCACGCAGCAGATCGGCCACGGTCACGCCTTGCGTGAAGGCCGACACCTTGATGCGCGCGCGCAGCGCGGGCGTGATGTCGAGGGTCAGGCGGGCGGTGTAGAGGTCGCCCTTGTTCAGCGCAATGGCGTCGCCCTGACGAATCCACGCCTCGGCGTGCGGATTCGCGGGCGGACGCGCGCCGATACCGATGCGCTTTGCCGTGCGCTTGCTGTTCGGTGGCGGCCTCGCGGTCATGTCGGCCACCGCAGCAGTTCGTCCACTAGCGCGGTGATTTCGCGCGCGGCGGCGCTGTCCGGCGCCGTCTCGCGCGCAAGCCGGCCAGCGGCCACGCTGTCGGCAAACACGATGCGCTGATGCACTTCCGCGCGCAGCGCCGGAAGCGGCTGGTCGGCGAGTGCCTGGCGCGCTTCGCGCCCGATCACGGTGGTACTGACGCGCCGATTGATGACGAAGGCCGCACGCAGCGCAGGCCGAAACACCTGCGCCTCGCGGATCAGCGCCACCATTTCGGCGCTGGCCCACAGGTCGTAAGGGCTGGGCTGCACGGGGATCAGCACGCGCTCGGCCGCCAGCAGCGCGGAGCGCGCCAGTGCCGCGATGCGTGGCGGGCCGTCGATGATGACGTGATCGGCTCGCCTAGCGAGTTCTGGCGCCTCTTGGTGCAGCGTTTCGCGTGCGAGGCCCACGGCGCTGAAAAGCCTTGGCAAGCCTTGCTGGCTTCTGCGCTGTGTCCAGTCCAGCGATGAACCCTGCGGGTCGGCGTCCAGCAGAACGACGTGCTGACCGCGCATCGCAAGCTCGCCGGCGATGTGCGTGGCGAGCGTGGTCTTGCCCACGCCGCCTTTCTGGTTGAGCAGAGCGACGATCATGGCGCGGCCCTCCGTGCTGGAAAGCCGGGCTCTTGCTGCTGCGCTTGTGGCCGCGCGGTGGTTATCCACCGCAGCGGCGTTTCTCTACTAAAAGTTAGAGAAATTAAGTTAGGGAAGTTAGAGGGCGCGCAAACCCAACACTGACACGGGTTTGCAGCCCATCGGCACGCCTGATAGCACGATAGTCCCACGCCTGATAGCACGATACCCCGCACGCCTGATAGCACGACACCATCCACAGGCTTTTCCCGAGTTATCCCCGTGCCGTATGCGGCACGGGCCGGAAGGTCAGCAGCTCCATGCCGTTGTCGGGCATCCGCTCGATGCTCAGGACGTAGCCGGGCAGCGACTGACGCGCAACGAGCGCGCGCAGATCGCAGGCGAAGTCGTAGGGCTTGGCGGTGCTGCCGGATTTCTGGTGCAGGTAGCGAAAGTCGAACTGCCAGCCGTATGTCTGCTTGCCGCCGTGCTTGCGCACCAGGCGGTACAGCCACCGCTCGATGCCGCCGGTCAGCCGGAAATACGCCGGGTCGATGGTCAGCACCAGGGCGGCATCGAGCACGCCCGCGTAGAACCAGTCCGGCAGGATCAGTTCGATGCCCAGCGGCGTGCCGCTGGCATCGGCCAGTTCCTTCCATTCGTTGATCCACGAGAAGCGGTGCAGGCGCCGCCCGGTCGTCTCGCGGATGGACGTGGCCACCGTGGTCGATTGCAGCCGGTCGAGCGCGGCCTTGAGGCGCTGGTAGTCGCGCAGCGACTTGCCGCGCCCGATGAAGCGCAGGATCTCGTAGGGTGTGGCGCGCATCAGCCGCGATGGCCGCAAGCCCGCGTCCTTCGCCTCCACGATCTGCGAGGCCGCCCATATCAGCACGTCCGCATCCCAAATCGTGGCGATGCCGTGCTCGGCCGTGCCTTCCACGCGAATCGTCACGTTGCCCGCACGGAAGTCGATGGGCTTGACCCGCTTCGACTTGCCGAGCGAGAAGAACGGATAGGCCATCAAGTCCTGGCTGTCGCGCGGCGCCATGTCGCCGGGCAAGGCGCGGAACAGGTCGAGCTGTTCGCGCTCCTGCAACGGCCGCTGCCGGGACGGCAGCACGGTGCTGGACATGGCGATGGCCTGCCGCGCGCCGCCGATCAGCGCGCACGGCTGTCGGCCGAGTGGTGCTCGGCGTATTCGGGATCGGAAGTCGTCTCGAAGCTGCGGTCGGCGGCCCAGGCATCGAGGTCGGCCACGGCGTACATGACGCGTCTGCCGAACTTGCGAAAGCGCGGGCCGCCGCCGATCACGCGCTGCTTTTCCAGCGTGCGCGGCGACAGCCGCAGGTACTCGGCGGCCTCGTCGTTGGTGAGATAGCGTTGGGGCTGCGCAGCAGCGGTCGAGAAAGCGGCGGCAGGCCGCAAGGGAGTGGGACGCATGGTGTGAACCTCCATCGGTTGAAAGCGCCCGGCCACACAGCGCGACCGGATGGAGGCAGTCTCAGAAAACCAAGCTGTCCTGCTCAGGGCCGTTTTGCGTCGTCGTCAAAACGACCCTTCTCAAGTGGCGGAAGCTGTGCTAGGCGGCGATAGCCGCCGCGCATCAGCGCATCGCCGCGCCGCACCAGGCGGCGCACCTTCGAGCGCAGGCCGCCGTCGCTGTACCAGTCGGCCGCGGCGTCGGCACCGAACAGTCCTTCGCCCACATCACGCAAGGACGCGCCCGCAAGGGTCGCGTCGAGCGCCTGCAAGGTGTGCAGCTCCAACAGCGTGGAAGGTGTTGGCCGCGGCTTGGTGGCGGCGAAGGTCGCGCCGGGCGCATGACCGCGCGCAGGCGCGGCAGTGCTGCCCCGCTGGGCATAGGCGACGGCCATGCCGTCTTCCAAGCCGGGCGCCAGCGCAAAGCGCAGGCAATGGCCTGGGCTGCTCGCGATCAGCGCCAGCTTCTTGCCATCGTGGAACAGTTGTTTGTGACCGGGGATGCGCCAGAACGCGAAGGCGGTTGCATCCTGCGGTGGATCAGCATCGGGGTAGAGCTGCACTACGGCGGCATGACCAGGTAGCCAAGCTGGATGCGCGTCACGCGCATCCAGCATCGGGTCTTCCAGCAGGCGCAAACCCCAGCGATGCGCTGCTTCAGGCCGGCGATGACGGCGCAGCCAGTCGAGCCGGTAGTCGGGATACCTGCGCAGGTACTCCCAGGCGAGCGCAAGGCCATCCAGATGCAGCACGTACAGATACGCGGCAGTCGGATACCAGTGCTCGGCGCTGCGATCGACCATGACGCCACCTCCCTGCGAACAGGACTGGCCGCCACGGCAGGGCTACGCGCTACATCGCCATCGTCAGAAAGTCATGAGTTAAAGAGGCGGATGGGGCTGTCAAGACCGATTGGCTCCGATGCGTTGCGGTATTCGTCTCAATGCTGCGGCGGCAGTGCCCCGATGTGGGGCGCTGTACAGGCCAGCCTGCCGCAGCCCGCGCCAAACATCATGTCTATTTGGGTCAGACTGGTGGGGCTACGCCGCAAGAATCTCGATTGAGACTTACCCGGTATGACACCAGACTGAAAAAGTCACAGTAGGCCGTAGTCAGTCCGGGATTGCTCCGTCGCGCTCGGCCAGCCGGGTGTATTCCGACAGCGTGCGCGTGGGGCGGAAATAGAGGTCGCGCATCACGGGCTGCTGGCGCGGCCCGACGATGCCGGCCAGCTCGGACAGCTTGACGGTTCCCTGCGCCGGCATCCCGATTCCCAAGTCGATGAGTCCCCAGGCAGTGTCGCCATCGGCGGGATCGAGCGCGGCCAGCAGCCAGGTCACATGCGCGTCCGGCGTGAACAGCCGCACCACGGGCACCGGGTCGATGGCCCGGCCAGCGGCGCGGGCCTCGCCGTTGGCGAGCAGTTGCGCGCGCTCCGGGGCGGTGGCGAGTGGCTGGGACATGGTCGGCAATCCCACAAATCCAATGATGCACGGATACGGTTTCACGCCCAAGCGCAGAACCGTCAAACCGGATTTACGCCTCCGTGCGCAAGCACGGATGCGCTTGCGTGGCTTTGCTGGAATCCGCCGATGCGGATTTCCGTAAAGGCACAAAAACGTAGAACACCAAATGAACACTATAGATTGTAGTCCTATAGGGCGCAATGGGCTGTCATCTTGGTTTTTCGAGGGAAACCATAGGTGGCGGCTGGGAACTCATTGGCGAAGGCGTTGAAGATCGTTAGAAAGGCGCGTGGCTTGAGCCAGGAAGCCTTCTCTGACGTGTCCAGCCGCACCTATATGAGCACCCTCGAACGCGACCTGAAAAGCCCGACCCTGCATAAGCTGGCCGAGCTGTGCGAGGTGATGGAGATCCACCCGCTCACGCTGCTGACGCTGGCCTACGCGGGCGACAGCCCGCACAAGGCCGACGAGCTGCTGGCGCAGGTGCGCCAGGAGCTGGAGGCGGTGTTGAAGGAACGCGATGCGGCAAAACCGCGCGCGTGACGCGGTGATGTGCTGCGAACAGCAGCACAGCGCCCCGCCGCGGTGGGCGGGGCGCTGCGGCGGTCACGCCGCCTGGGGCTTGCTGCGCGACCAGATCAGGTCGTGCGTGCCGTCCTCGCCTTCGATCAGGCGGGCATAGACCGGAGCCGGGAACGAAGGATCGTCGAGGGTCACGGACTTGTATTCCCGCCCGGCCTCGCTGGTCTTGTTCCACGCCGCGCCGATGTCGTGGCCGGCGGCCTGGAGGCGGAAGTCGGGGGCGTTCTCGCTGCTGGCCTTGTCGTTGGGAACCAGCTTGACCTTGACGTTGAGCGTCAGGGTGCGCAGCGTGCCGGTGAAGCCGTCTTTGTCGGTGGTGAAGGTGCCGATGTTGGCCATGATGTTTTCTCCTTTCGGTTGAACAAGGTTCGCGCCCATCGCGTCCTTGTTGTGATCCGGCCGGCGGGGGACGGGCTGGCTGCACCGCTTGCGGTCGAAACGCAGTGGAGAGCCGGGAGGCGAAAAGAATTTGCTGCGCGAGGAAGCCGTGCAGCGGCGGGGAAATTGTTTTCGCCGGACGGTTGCAGCCATAAGCCCGAGGCGCAGCCGCACCCCCGCTAGGATTCACAACGAGACAAGGTCGCCTTGGGCCGAACCACTCCGAAAGGAGATGGGGCCGACTCGGCATCCCCGCCCGGAGGCTTTTCCGGCTCGCCCGCTGACGCGGGCCAGGTCAACCACCCGACGACAGGCGAGAACGCCCACGCTGCACCTTGCGGCGCCGGTCTTGAGGCGTGGCGTGGAAGCTCCATAGCGATGCCGGGCGGGTTGTCCGTGAACCGTCCTTCGTGACGTGATGGGCAGGAACCGCCAGCGTTGAGGACGACACGCATCCGCACAACCTGCCGCGGCAAGCACCAGCGTGTTCGCAAGCACTCCGTCCCCAATGGCGGTGGACAGGCACGACTGACCCGCTGGAGTCGTGCACCACCTTGGTGTAAAGTGGTGCATCATCTGATCCGACAGTATTTAGGCCATGCCAGCAACAAAAGACATTGCTACCTCAAAGCCCAGGCGTGATTCGGCTCCGAGGGCGTCCGTGACCTTTCCTCCCGAGCTATACGAAATGCTCGAAGCCATCGCCCGGAGCAAGAAAGTCTCTGTCGCTTGGGTCGTACGCGATGCTACGGAACGGTATGTCGCGGAACAGTGGCCGCTGCTGGGGAAGCCACAATGAGTTCCGTGCTAGTTGCCCAGCAGAGTGCCAGGGGACTTGCCGCCCGGCAGTCGTCCTTGCCGGGACTTTGCCCGGTCGCGCAGGCTGTCGAAGTACTTGCAACCGACGCAGGCATCGAGGCGCGCGGTGCCGTATTTACACGCCGCGAAATCGTCGAGTTCCTCCTTGATCTCTGCGGGTATAAAGCCGACCGTCCGCTGCACAAACTCAAGCTCCTTGAACCGTCGTTTGGCGGCGGGGACTTCCTGCTGCCGGCTATCAAGCGGCTTCTGGCAGCGTGGAACACCTCGGATGATCCGCGCATGTCCGTGAAGGCTCTGGCAGGCGCTATTCGTGCGGTCGAGCTTCATCGGGAGACCTTCACGCAAACGCGCGGCCAGGTCATCGACTTGCTGTCCCGAAGCGGCTTTACGGCTTCGCAATCCATCGCGCTGGCTGATGCGTGGCTGGTCAATGACGATTTCCTGCTGGCAGATCTTCCTGAACCCTTCGATGTCGTGATCGGCAACCCCCCTTATGTGCGGCAGGAACGGGTTCCCGATGTCCTGCTGACAGAATACCGCTCGCGCTACACAACGATCTACGACCGGGCCGATCTCTACATCCCGTTTATCGAACGGTCGCTGCGGTCGCTGACGAATGGCGGCGTTCTCGGATTTATCTGTGCGGACCGCTGGATGAAGAACCGCTATGGCGGGCCGCTTAGGAACCTCGTTTCCGAGCAGTTCCATCTGAAAGTCTACGTCGATATGGTCGATACGCCGGCCTTTCATTCGGAGGTGATCGCCTATCCGGCCATCACCGTCATTGCGCGTGAGCGCGGCAAAAGTACGCGGATCGCCCATCGTCCGCCCGTGGAGGCCAAGGCGTTACACGCGCTTGCGTTGGATCTGACTTCATCGCATCTCCCTGAAAAGGGCAGTGCCGTGCAGTTGATTGACGGTGTGGCGAGCGGCGCGGAGCCGTGGATTCTCGATTCATCCGATCAGATCGCCATCATCCGGCGTCTTGAGGCAGCCTTTCCTCTTCTTGAGGATACGGGCTGCAAAGTCGGAATCGGCGTTGCGACCGGAGCGGATAAAGCCTTCATCGGGCCGATGGACGAACTCACTGTCGAAGAGGACCGCAAGCTGCCGCTCGCGATGACGAAGGACATTGCGGACGGCACCGTGAAGTGGCGCGGCCTGGGCGTCATCAACCCATTCACCGACGACGGCAAGCTTGTCGATCTCGCGCGCTATCCGCTGCTCAAACGCTATCTGGAGTTGCGGAGGGAACAGATCGCTGGGCGGCATTGCGCGCAGAAAGTGCCTGCCAACTGGTATCGCACCATCGACCGGATCACGCCGTCCATTTCCGAAACGCCGAAACTCCTGATCCCCGACATCAAGGGGCAGGCCCACATCGTTTTTGAGGATGGCAAGCTCTACCCTCATCACAATCTCTACTACATCACGGCAAGCCAGTGGGACTTGAAGGCGTTGCAAGCCGTCCTTCTTTCGTCCGTGACCCGGCTGTTTATCGCAACATACTCAACCAAGATGCACGGCGGCTTCCTGCGCTTTCAAGCGCAGTATCTGCGTCGTCTGCGTCTGCCGCGCTGGAGCGATGTGCCGCAGGCCCTCAAGACTGCGCTTATCAACGCAGCCGACGTGCGCGACCTCGCGGCATGCAATGCCGCAACATTTCAACTGTACGGATTGAGCCGCCAGGAAAAGGCGGCGCTCGGCGGAAACGGGGACTAAGTTTATGGCGCTTGATCTAGCGGACTATGAAACGAAAGCACGGGATGCTGTTATGGCGTTCTGGGGAAATCGAGAGAAGGCGCGACAGAAGCAAGTCGAAGCTGGGGTCGTCGATCAGGGCGAGCGCGCCAGTGTCACCGGTGGCAAGAACATGGATGGATTCGTCGCGCTGATAAAGGACATCGTGCGCGCCAACGGCCTTGCTCATGCACAACTCCATTTGGAACGTCGCGTCCTCACACTGCCCGGATATTTCCGGCCAACAAAGCTCTGGGACTTACTCGTCATGAATCAAGGTCGTCTCATCGCGGCCTTCGAGTTCAAGAGTCAAGTCGGGCCGTCCTTCGGCAACAACTTCAACAATCGCACTGAAGAAGCCATCGGTACGGCGCATGATCTGTGGACGGCTTACCGCGAAGGCGCATTCGGGGAACAGACCAAGCCCTTTATCGGCTGGCTGATGCTGCTGGAGGATTGCCCGAAATCTGCCACGCCGGTTCGGGACACGTCGCCGCACTTCCCGGTCTTCCCGGATTTCAGGGATGCGTCCTACGCTCAGCGCTACAACGTCCTTTGCCGAAAGCTGATGCAGGAGCAGCTTTACACGGTAGCGTGCATCCTGACATCACCGCGCACTGCTACTACGACCGGCGACTATGCGGAGCTTTCCGAAATGACGGGGCTGCGCACCTTCGTAACGGAGTTCGCTGGGCACGTCGCAGCCGAAGCGTCGCGGACCTAAGAGGGATGCACCTTGCCTATCGTCCTAAACGCTTTCCCTCTCAAAACTCCCGAGCTGGAGCTTGAAGCCCGCCAAGTTCCCTATGACAAAGAGACGCTGGACGGCTTTCGCGCGACGCACGGATCGACCCACTCGTTCCGCCGGCAGGGCGACAATATCCTGATCTTCTCGGGGGACGGCACCTTCCCCGTGTCCGGCACCCAGCAGGCCATCGCGCTCAAGGACAATTTCGGCATCTTCTTTTCGCTGGTGAAGGACGGTCTGACGCGGCACTTTGCGGGTCTGGGCCGCAATCCCTCCGGCTTCAACCCTATCGAACTGGTAAGCACCAGGCCGGAAGACAATCTTCTGGTTCCGATTCTGGGCGATGCTTACCCCTTCAAGGTCTGCGCTAAATACGCCATCGACACGCGCACCATTCTGGGCCAGCCGTACCTTGTCATTGATTGCACAACGCGCCGGGTGGTCAAGGAGAATGGCCTGTTCTTCCTCAATGCCGGGTTCGATCTCACAGGCCGTTACGTGGTCACGCAGCAGGACGACGGATGCAGGAAACTCTTGGGCTCGGTGAACGCCCGCAAGGGCGAAACGCTCTTCATCACGCGGCCTGACGGCGAGGTCGTTCAGGCCGAGGCGAAAGACGTTTATCTGGAGGCCAGCCGCGAGAACTTCGATGCCTACATCCTGCATACGCACGCCACGAAGAAAGACGCTATCGTCGAGGGTATCCGGCAATCCGTCTCCATCTTTAATGGAGGTGAGAACAAGAAAGCGCGCATCGACACGCTTAAGAAGTACATCCAGTCGAAGAACATTACTCTGATCGACGGAACTCGCATTGAGATCGAAGATTCGCCCAACATTCAGAAGGATTGCGGGCAGATGCCAAAGCCGGTGTTCGTATTCAACGACAACGGCGAAGCGGATTGGGCCGAAAAGGGCCTGACCCAGAGCGGCCCGTATACGAAGCGAACCTTCGATAGAAACGATCCCTCTATCTGTGTGATCTGCGCCCAGCATGACAAGGGTCGCGTCGAGCAGTTCGTCCGCAAGCTTCTCAAAGGTATCTCGAACAGCAAATATTTCAGCAACGGCCTTGAAGGCAAGTTCACGCTCGGAACAAGCCGCGTTGAAGTGTTTTCGACGGCGACTGACAGCGTGGAGGCGTATAAGAACGCCATCGAAACCGCGGTTCGGAAGAAAGCGGATGACGGCGGGCGGTGGGACTTGGCGCTCGTTCAAGTCCGGCAGTCCTTCAAGAAGCTCAAGGTCACGGAGAATCCGTACTATCTCGGCAAGAGCCTCTTCTTCCTGCATCAGGTTCCGGTACAGGACTTCACCATCGAGCTTCTATCGCAGTCCGATTACTCGCTCGGCTACTCGCTCAATAATATGGCGCTGGCCTGCTACGCCAAGATGGGCGGCGTTCCGTGGCTGCTCAAATCCTCGCCGACGCTTTCCCATGAACTCGTCATCGGCATCGGCAGCGCGAATATCGGGCAGGAGCGCGGGGCCGATAACCAGCGGATCATGGGCATCACCACTGTCTTCTCCGGCGACGGCAGCTACATCGTCTCGAACACATCCAAGGCCGTCGTGCCGGACGCCTACTGCGATGCGCTGACCTCGGTGCTCAGTGAAACCATCGAGAAAATCCAGAAGCGCATGAACTGGCAGAAAGGCGACACGATCCGCCTGATCTTTCACGCGCAGGTCAAGAAATTCAACAAGGACGAGATCGCAGCCGTGCGTGCCGTGATCGACAAGTACCGCGAATATCAAATCGAATACGCCTTCGTGAAAATCTCGGAAGATCACGGGCTGCATATGTTCGACTCGGCGACAGCGGGCGTGCAGAAGGGGCGGCTCGCTCCCTCGCGCGGGAAGACCTTCAAACTCTCCAAACATGAAATGTTGGTCTATCTGATCGGCCAGCGGGAATTGCGGCAGGACACGGACGGGCATCCGCGCGGTGTGATCCTTGATGTTCATAAGGACTCGACTTTCAAGGACATCAAGTATCTGAGCGCGCAGCTCTACAGCTTCGCCTCGCATTCCTGGCGCAGCTATTTCCCGAATCCCATGCCGGTGACGATCAGCTATTCCGACCTGATTGCCCGGAATCTTGGATGGCTCAACCAGCTTCCTGGCTGGAACGACTCGGTGATGATCGGGAAGATCGGGCAATCCCAATGGTTCCTGTAGAAAAAGACAATGCGTACCAGTTGCGCGAGCACCTGCACCTCAAGGTTATTGAGAGTGCGCACGCTGATCCGTTCAAAGCCTGCTTTCTGCATTTCCTAGGATTGTCGAAGGACGACCCGTCATCCTTCGACTTTTCGGCGCTCTCCTTGTATCACCGCTGCGCGATTTCGGGCCTCGGCGTTCTCAACGAAACCGTCTCCAGCCCAGATGTCTCGCGCCTGCTCGGGCAGGCCGCAAAGATCGACTCCACGCCGCGCCCATGGGTTTCGGACGTATTCGGTGTCATGGCCGTGAAATGGCTGGTCGGGCGGATGAACGATGCGCGTGTTGCCCGCGAGTTCGAGAATTGGATATCCGGTTTCCTTGCGCAGCAGGCGGGCGGTGACCATCTCAATCTCTTCGAGAAAGATATCGCGGCGTATGTCCTCCGCGGCGAATCCTCTATCTATGCCAGCGCGTGCGTACCGCTCTTTCTTCACTACCGGACGATACGGCGGATCGACGATCACCAGAACCGCATGGCCCTGATCGGCCGTTTCATGGGCGAGTTCCGGGCGCAGGCGCAAGGCGGCGCCTCAACGGCGCTCTTGAGTTTGATGGTTTACGTTTTCGACCAAGTAAATCAGGACGTGGCTGCCGTGCCGCCAAAAGGCTGGAGTCTCGATGACCTCTTGGAGTTTCTGGAGCATATCCCTGTTGGCCTCAAACGATGGACGTGGGAGGATGCGGGCCGCACCAGGGGCGCGGAACCCGTCAAGTGGCCGGTAGAGAACGAATACCACGTCCAGAATCTTCTTTATTTTCTGCTCGGGCCGATCTTCAACGACATCGCAGACGAAGTGAACCTCCAGCCCGTCGGACAGAAGAATCCGCGCATTGATCTTTACCTGCCCTCGCTCCACACGATCATTGAGGTCAAATACCGGAAGGACGTGAAGAAGTCCTTCCAATCGCTTATCGGCGAGATTGCCGAAGACGCTTCGCTTTATCGCGCCGACGCGAAATACAAAGACGCGCGGATCGTCAGTATTCTGTGGGACTGCACGCGCGCGACACAAGAACATGCCAAATTCAAGGAAGGCGTCTTAAAGATCGACGGAATTGATGGGTGTGTAGTAACTAACGCGCCCTCAACTATGAACTAGCGAAATTCAGGTTCTTGACGACACTGGGTCGCGAGCTTCGACACGTTTGCTTTGATCTTTGTGAAACGTGTGCAGCAGAATAGCTGCCGCTTTTTGAGGTGCAGAAAGGCCCCAGCTTGGCGCGCCGGGGCCATGTTACGGAATCACGCGGCCAGTGCCTCGGCGGGCTCATCCGCCATTACCTCGGCACCTTCCGGGGCGTCCTGCGGCGCAGCTTCCGGGCCTTCGGTCTTGAAGATGGCGGGCATCCAGCCCGTACCATCGGCCAGCCGCTCGGCTTCGCTGGCAATGTCGGCCTTCTTGAGTTTCGCCAGCCGGGTGACGGATTCCGGTGCAAACGCGCCCACGGCATCCAGAATCACAGCCTTGGAAACGTGCTTGAAGTAGCCTTCTGCGGTCGGCTTCCACCATGCGGCCATGTCGAGGCCCACGGCTTGCGCCAGTTCCTCGCCGGGCCGGTGCGCCGTAGCGCGAGGCGTCACCACGTCCACCGTGGAAGCCACGCACACGGCCAGCAGCCGCACCAGCTCGTCTTGCGACTTTGCCAGCAGCGCGGCGAACAGTTCCGTGCTGTCCTCGGGCAAGGCTTCGCCGGCCACCTGTTGCAGTTCGCGCAGCGCCACGGCGGCGGGCGATTCCGGCCAGTCCGGGGCCATGCCTTCCAGCCGGTCTTGCACCGTGAGGCGCACGCCCAGCGGCAGGCCGTCGCCGTAGGCGTCGGGCTGCAAGACGGTCTGCACCATGCCATGCACCAGCGCGGCCAGCGCGACGTGCGGATGCCGTGCGACTTCGATTTGCAGCGCCGCCGTGCGATGGGCACTCAACCGCTGCGCCAGCCGGTCGGACAGGCTCGCGGCCTTGGGCGCGTCGCCGGCGTCGTCGCCTTCGTCGTTGGCGGCTTCGCCTTCCACGCTGCCGAAACCGCGCCGCAGCTTTTCCAGCGTGCGCAGCGCCTTGGCCTCGGCTTCGCGCAGTAGGCCGCGATGAATGACGGCCTCGCCGTGGCGGTCGATGGTGACGATGGCACCGGCCACCTCGCGCACCTCGGGGGCATAACCGTGTAAGGCGTCCTCCGCGGCTTGCAGTTCCCCGACCACCTGATCGCGCCGCTGTTCCAACTTCTCGACCTTGGCTTCGTCCTCGGCGTCGCAGGCTTCTTCCAGTTCGGCGTCGATCTTTTCGAGGCGGGTTTCCAGCGAGGCGATGCGGCGGGCCTCGCGGGGGGTCGGCTCGCGGCGATGGCGCGGGGCGTTCTGGAACGCCTGCCGTTCTTCGTAGGCCAGATGCGGCACGGCCTCCACCCATGCCCAGCCCTCGGCGCGCACGTCCTCGGCCAGCGTTGCCAGCTTGTCGCGCATCAGCGTTTCCAGCACTTCGGTATCGGTGAGGTAGGTTCCGGCATCGCCTTCTGCGAACAGGTCGCGGCGGATGCCACCGCCTGCCGTCCGGTAGGTGTCCAGCCCGACGAAGCGCACCAGCGCGTGCGCGGCGTCGATTTCGCGCTCGGTCAGGCGCTCGCGCAGCTTGGAAGGGCTGCGCTGCCATTCCGGCGCACCGTAGAACGCGGCTTCCTGCGCGGCGTGGTCGTCGGTGATGGTTAGGGCCATCAACTGTTCCAGCGTCACGCCACCGGCGCGATAGTCCGCCATCAGGCGCGGCGAGACATTCGCCAGCTTCAAGCGGCGCTGCACCACCAGCGGGGACACGCCGAAGTCGGCGGCAATGTCCTCGATGGGCCGTCCTTCCTTGACCAGTGCGGCGAAGGCCGCGAACTGGTCGGCGGGGTGCATGTTCTCGCGCTGCACGTTCTCCGCGAGGCTGACGGTGCGAGCGGAAGCATCGGCCACCAGCAGGCACGGCACTTCGTAGTCGGCGGGGATGCGCTTCTTCTTCGCCAGCAGCTTCAAGGCGGTCAGGCGGCGGTCGCCTGCGACGACTTCGTATTGCTCGCCATCTGCGGCGAGGATGACGATCAGATTTTGCAGCAGGCCGATGCGGGCAATGCTCGCGGCCAGTTCGGGGATGGACTGGCGCGGGGTCGTCCGCACGTTGCGCTTGGAACGGCGCGGGAGCAACTGTGAGAGGGGAACCAAGATCAGGTTCTTGGTCGGGTCGGCCACTTCCAGCGGTGCAGCGGCTTCGATGGCGACGGCTTCGGTTTTGAGTACGGCGTTCATGGTGATGACTCCTTGCGGTTGGGGTGCAGCAGCGAGAGAAGCGGCAAGGGCTGCTGCCTGCCCCTGCCGCGTGGGGATTCAGGCTTTCAACTGGCGCAGGCCATCGGCCAGCAGCCACAGGGCGCGGTTCAGGCGCACGCTTTGGTCGATGCCCTGCACGGGCCGGGTGGTCTGGCGGCGGCCATTCGCGGCGCGGGCGGACAGGCCGCCTTTGGTCAAGTTCTCCTGCATGCGGTTGAACACGCTCCACAGGTCGCGGCGGTCGTCGTCGTGGCGGCGCGGCATCAGGATTTGCGATTCCGTGATGGGCGCGGGCTTGTCCTCGTCGTACTTCAACGCCAGCGCAGCGCGGGCGAACACTTCCGATTCCCCGGCGTCGAGCGTGATGGCGCGCATGGCATCGCGGGATTCCTGCGCCCGGTCGAAGCCATGCAGGACTTCGTAAGCGCCTTCGATGACGTGCCCGGCTACGTCGCCCTTGTGCGGCACGCGCACGTCGGCCACGGTGTCGCCGCAGACAAGGCCATTGCTGCAAACGAAGCGGAACATCCCGGCCAGCATCTGATAGCTGCTGGTGCCGTCATGGGAGTTCAGCAGGATGATTTCGTTGGCCTCGCGGCCGTTGATCTGGCTGGCGTGGCGCAGCCGGATCATGTGCTTGGTGTAGTCGCGGCGGTCGTCGTGGCGCACGCGGGTCTGCGTCACCATGAAAGGCTCGAAGCCTTCCCCGCGCAGTTCTTGCAGCACGGTGGCGGTGGGGATGTAGCTGTACCGCTCGGAGCGGCTTTCGTGCGGGGCGTCCGCGAAGATGGACGGGGCCACGGCCCGGATTTGGTCATCCGACAAGGGACGTTCCGAACGCAGCACCGGGGAACGGGAAGCGAAGCGGGATGCGAGTTGCATGGTCTTTCTCCTGACAAAGAAGGTTTGCTGTTCACACCGCACACCGGATTCCTAGATTCGGAGCCCAGCCTTTCGGCTGTTCGGTGCGGTCGGCACGAGGAACCCGGTTGGCCCTGTTGCCACCGTCTTTCCTGAGTTCATCGCCCGCGACGGTCAGGAGCGCGCGGACGGGGACCGTCAAGGAGGCAAGCGCAGGGTTGGTGCGGCCCGCAGGCGCAGCCGAGGACACGGCCCTGCGCGCCTTGACGGCACACGGCCGCGGGCTACAGTCGCGGTGAAGGTGATGAAGTCAGGGGAGACGGCTGGACATGACAACGGCCGCCTCGATGTGCAGACCGCACGCAAGCGAAGCGCGCAGGCCTGAAGCTGGAAGCTGGGCCGGAGGCGTCAGGGATGTGGAAGGCTGGCGAATGCCAGTCCCGTAAGGGATGAGCGAATAGCGAACCTGGAGCAGCCCGGTCCGCGAGGCGGAGACGCACAAATTGTTCGTTTATTCTCTACGCTTGATATGTGTGACTTGCACTCAATGACGAGAAAAAAATGAAGATGATGCACGCCAACGAGATTCGCGCAGGCGACGTTCTGCTTTGCTATAAAGATGCAAAAATCGACCCGGTTGGGAAGGGCATCACTCGCGTTACGGACAGCGAATACACGCACGCCGCAATTTGTATCGGGCCTTGTGTTGCGGCAGAAGCAACGGTTTCAGGTGGTGTAGGCAAGGTTAAGATTGAAGACCTAATCAAACGCTACGATCATGTCGCAGTGTTCCGCCAACCCGATGCGTGGCGACCGCCAGAGCGCGTTCAAGCCATGAACGCTTTTGTAGATTCCATCGTGGCGTCTGGGGCGAAATACAACCTGCGCGACGTGGTGACTTTCAAGAAGAGAAGCGACGTTCACCAGCTTTCGCTCACTGAACAGCTCCATGCGTTCTTCAATGGAACGTACACATCCGCACCTATCGAGAAAGGTCGCTATTTTTGTTCCGAGCTTGTGGCGAACTGCTTTGTCGTCACTGGATTCATAGACCCGAGCGCGGCAGTGATTTACAAGTCGAATGTCACGTCGCCGGGTGCGTTGGGGCGAGATCCCACGTTCGGAACATTCTGCGGGTATGTTTCGAGTGTGCCGAATTACTCGGTGCCGGCTACGGATGAGTTTTTCAATCACTCGACATTCGATGAAATATTTGGCGATGGCGCATAGCGACGAGCCACTACATAGGCGGGTGCGGGCCGTAGGTATCAACGATAGAAGCCCAAGGGGGCGAGGCTCGATGTGAAACACGACAGCGTGGCCGGCCATAGACCGGAAGCGCCAAATATTGAGAATGAAAATAGTGCAAACTGCTATCGGCAGCGACCGACAGGTATGGGCCAATTACCTTGGCCGAATCATTTTTTCCATGAATGAGATCGACTGGCTTCTAGGGCGAATCCGCGTAGATGTGTTTAAGGAAAAATTGTCGGTGAATTGGCTCAACAAGACGTTCTCTGATCGTCTCGTTTCCATTGCAGAGGAAATCAAACAAGTGCCAGGTTCGCCAGCAATGGACGAATTGAAGCGTCTCATCGGGCGTACCGAGCCTCTCAATGAAGCACGCAATCACGTTGCCCATGGGATGCTTGGATTGGTCGGTGCGCCTGAAGGCGCACCGCGCGGCGCGTCGTTCGTGATGACCCGCTATCACAAGAAGAAAGTGCACGAAATCACCTTCGATATGCTGGTAGAACGAACGAAAGAGGCGATGCAATTAAGTGATGACTACTCCCAATTCTGCGCAATGTGCCGGTTGCACGCGGAGTTCATTGCCCCGTATCCGCGTAGCTAGATGCAGTAAAGGCGTAGCAAAAAGGGGGGCGAAGCCCCCCTCGCTCAGATCAGGCCACGTTCGGCAAAGGACGTGGTGGTGCCGCCAGCCACGATGATGTGATCCAGCATGCGGACATCCACCAACGCCAGCGCCTCCTTGAGTCGCTGGGTCAGCACCTTGTCGGCGCCGCTCGGCTCGGGATTTCCGCTCGGGTGGTTGTGCGAAACGATGGCCGCCGCCGCGTTGAGCCGCAGCGCCTCCTTGACCAGTTCGCGCGGATACACCGATGCGCTGTCGATGGTGCCGCGGAACATCTCGGCGTACTCGATCAGGCGATGCTGTGTATCGAGGAACAACACGGCGAACACCTCATGCTCGAAGCCGGCCAGCTTGGCGCGCAGGTACTCCTTGACCGCCGCCGGCGAACTGAACGAGGCACCACGCTGCATCTTGTGCTCGATGGCCTGGCGCGCGGCTTCCAGAATCTGGTCGGCCGTCGCCAGCAGGTAGCGGCCTTGTGCATCGCGCACCATCAGCGAGGCATCGAACGAGGAAAAGGACAGTTGCGACATGATCGTGCTCCGGTTGCTCGGGCGGAATTGCCCGGAACCGGCGCCAGCACGGCGCAGCGCAAGCAGTCAGGGGTCGCAGACGGCCGCCAGGACGCAGGCGCGCATGGCGCGCCGCCCTTGACGGCGAGAACGCCGTGATACGGTGAAGGGAACAGCAAGACCGCCCACACCCTCCCACTGCACACAGTCGCCTTTTGGGGCAAACGGGAGCGCGCAGGCCCGGGAGGGCCGGAGGCGTCAGGGGTCAAAGCCGAATGGCCGCGACTCGGCAGGAGGCGCGGGGCGCAGCCCGAGAACCAGACGGCGCATCGCGCCGGGACGCACGGCCTTGGCTTTCATGGATATTGGGGCCGCGGGTCGGCCAGAATGTGCGAAGCGCTTTGTTACTATTCCAAAGGACAAGTCCGGGGCGATCGGGTATCCGGAAGAATCCAAATACATCTGTAGGGACGACATGACGACGCCACAGCCGACCACCTTCGGTCAACAACTTTTCTTCAGTCCGGAAGCCGGCACTTGGAAGGCGCTCAGGCCGGACGCGGCTGGCGAGGCCGATGATGCGAAGAGGCAGCAGATGCTGTCGGAGGCCGCCGCAGCGCGCGAAGAACTGAAAGCGGTATTGCTGTCCTCGCTTCAGATGCAGCATGTGGTTGCACTCGCAGGAAGTGGAACATCTCTGGGAGAGATCAACGGTCCTTCGATGTGGACGCTGTGGGACCACTGCGTGAACTCGAATCCCGACACTGGAAAGGATGAGCGGAAGCCGACCGAGCAGGCTGAAGCTGTCATTTCTGAGATCGGTTATGAGACTGCCGTCGAACATGAGAACATCGAGGCCCTTCTTTCGCGGTGTGACGCATACCTTCAGATCAAGAAGAGCGAGCAGGTCGAAAAATTCGTATCCGCCTCAAAGGCCGTGATCCTGAAGAAGTGCTCCGCTTTTCTCAATGGAGCCGACGATTCAAAGTTGGCGAGCCATCGCACGTTCCTACATCGACTGTCTCGTCGCCGCGTCCGCGACTCGCGGATGAAGTTGTTCACGACGAACTACGATCTGTGCTTTGAGCGCGCTGCTGGCAAGCAGGGGCTGGTCTTGCTCGACGGTTTCTCGTTCACGCAGCCCAGGCAATTTGACCCGCGGTTCTTCCTATACGACATAGTCCGCCGACCTTCGACCGGCGATGAGGTCGGCAATCCGCTGGAGGGTGTGTTTCACCTCTACAAATTGCATGGTTCGGTCAACTGGGATCAGTCCAGTTCGGGCGATATCGAGATCAAGACCGATCCAACACCGGAAACGGCCTGTCTCATCTATCCCGCCAAAGGAAAATACCAACAGTCCTACGTACAACCGCACCTGGAACTGATCTCCCAGTACCTGGCGGCGCTGCGTGAACCGAATACCTGCCTCATTGTCTCGGGGTTCGGCTTCAATGACGATCACTTGTCTGAACCTATTGTCGCGGCGGTCCGCACCAACCCGCATTTGCGGTTGATCATCGTCAATCCATCGGCGGACGACCTGACCTCCCGGCCCAAGGAGAAAAATCGATACTGGGATGCGCTCTACAGCCTCGCCAAACAGGGCGAGGACGTGTGGCTGATCAATGCCACGTTCAGCGAGTTCGCCGAGATGATTCCGGACCTCAAATCGCTGACGCCCGCGCAGCGGCTCACGCGCGACATCAAGTCGCTGGTAAAACCGACATGAGTACCGCGCTTGACGTCACCGACGCTTTTCCGCGCGGATTGCTCCGACCGGAGTTGTATGTTGGCCAGTTGTGCTCCGGTTCCGCCCAGGTGGTGAAGTTCAACCTCAACGAGGCGGGCTCGCCCAGCGGTTCCCACTTTCTGGGTGGCCGATACGGAAAAGGTGAGGTAGGAGAGTTCGTCCTGATCGAGGGACAGATCAACCTCCTGCTTGGACGGGTGGTCGAGATCCATTTGCCAGATGCCGACAGGCGCCTGATCGACACCTCGCATGGCAGGGTGCCGGATCTGGACGGCATCGGGACGATCCAACTGCTGGGCTCCATCGCAATGGACTCACTTCGAATCTCGGCGGGCGTTGACTCCTATCCTCGCTTGGGCGACCGCGTCTACGCTGCGCCGCACAGCTTCATCGCCAACTTGCCGAAGTTCATGGAGGCGGCGGAGGCCGAAGCGAGCCACGTCCTTCTCAAGCTGGGCTCGATCGATGTCGCGCCTGAAAGCTACGTGTCGGTCAAGCCGGAGAAACTGTTCGGTCGGCACTGCGCGATTCTGGGCGCCACTGGCGGCGGCAAGAGTTGGACGACCGCTCGGATCATTGAAGAATGCCTGCGCTACAAGACCAAGATCATCCTCTTGGACGCGACGGGGGAATATCGCGGGTTCGACGGAGAACACGTCTCAAATCTTCACCTGGGTGCGCCGGTCAGCACTGCGAAGTCTTCTGCTTCTTGTTCGTTGCCGCACACGTCCTTCATGGAGTCGGACTTTATCGCGCTGTTCGAGCCTGCTGGCAAGGTTCAGGGGCCGAAACTGCGTGCGGCGATTCGCAGCCTTCGACTCGCCACTCTCGCTCCTCATGTTGCGACAGGCGGGATTATCAAGAAGATCGATCAGTCTAAGGTCCCGATCCTGACCGAAGAAGCCAAGGCTGGCATCGCGGAGAAACTTGATGATCCACAGCAAGCGTTCGACGTTTGGAAGCTCGTTTCTCAGATCGAGCAGGAGTGCGTTTACCCGGACGGATTCGGCGTGGCCCGGGGATCAAAGGACACCACAAAATGGGGTGGCGACTCGGGCGAGGTCTCGTACTGCCTGTCCTTGATGTCGCGCATTAGCGGCATTCTCAGTTCATCGTCCTTCGATTGTGTCTTCAAGTCGAAGGCTCCTGCATTGACGGAAAGCATCTCGTCCTTCGTCTCCAACGAAGATCGGTTGCTTCGGATATGCCTGAGCGGCGTTGCCTTTGAGTTCAAGGCGCGCGAGATCATCGCGAACGTGATCGGACGGCATCTTCTCAACATGGCACGCGATGGCGCATTCAAGAGTTGCCCTGTTGTCGTCATCGTCGATGAGGCACACAACTTTCTCGGGCGGCATATCGGAGCCGATGACGCGGTTGCCCGCCTGGACGCATTCGAGTTGATCGCCAAAGAGGGCCGTAAGTACGGACTCAATATCTGTCTGTCAACTCAGCGCCCACGCGACATAACGGAAGGTGTTCTGAGCCAGATGGGAACACTCGTGGTACATCGGCTCACGAATGATCGGGACCGCGAGGTTGTCGAACGCGCCTGCGGCGAAATCGACCGATCGGCATCGTCGTTTCTGCCCAATCTGAAGCCCGGCGAGGCTGCGATCATCGGCGCCGATTTCCCCATCCCGTTGACCATTCAAGTCTTCCCGCCGAGCGCGAAGCCTTTTTCTGACGGTCCCAACTACCAGACCCACTGGAAGGTATAGGGATCGCCTGAATTTCGAGTAGGCTGCCGAATGATTTGAGGATTAACGGCGGTGAGTCGAACTTGCCGACGATGGAGAAGCCCGCTGGGGGCGAGACTCGCACAGCGAGGCCTGATGTGCAGCAAGACAGCGCGCCGGCGGCGCGCCGGGACGCCCAAGCTGACACCAGGGCATGAACGGGAGAAATTGTCGTATCAGTGATACGAGAATCGGCGGGCGCTTTCCCGCCGAGGGTCAAGTCACGTGCGCGGACGGAGGCGAAGGCAGCGGCTGCACCGCCAAGCGCAGGCCCATCGCCTTGAGGATGGCGGTCAGGCTGTTCAGGGCGGGATTGCCCTTCGGCGACAGCGTGCGGTAAAGCTGAGTCGGGTTCAGGTGAGCCTGTTCGGCCACCGCCTGCACGCCACCGACTGCCTGTGCAAGCTGGCGCAGCACGGTCATCAGCTCGGCCTGGTCGCCATCGGCTAAGATGTTGTTGATGACTTCCAGTGCGAGCGCTGGATCGCTGCGGTACAGCTCGGCCATCGCCTCGTCATGGGGTCTGCTTCTCATTCGTCGGTTCTCCGTTGCCAGTCCTGCCAATAGTCCACCGCCCGGTCAATGTCCGCATCCTGCGTGCGCTTGTCGCCACCGCACAGCAGCAGCACCAGCCGCTGGCCCGCCAAGCCGTAATACACCCGATAGCCTGGCCCCACGTCGATGCGTAGCTCCCACACGCCATCGCGGCAAAACTTGTGGTCACCGAAGTTGCCTTGCTCGACACGGGCCACGCGACGGATGACCGCCACCTTGGCTTGGGCATCACGCAAGCGCCGTAGCCAGTCGGTGTAGAGATCCTTCTGGCCGTCGGCCGTGAGGTAGTGCTCGATTCGGTACATGGTCAGTTTCGTTTATAGACGAATGAAAGTCAAGGATGAAGGGGCGAGCCGGTGCCCACATTTCCGAGACACTGTCTCGGATTTCCTTGTTGGCAGGCTGCGGCAGATCCCCGCGCAACCGCAGTGGGCAGTGTCCTTCTTATGCTTCTAACTCTGCCGGGCGCTGCGCACCCGTGATCGTCTTGCGCCGGGCCGCCACCAGTTCGGCCGCTTGCCGCACCGGATCGTCCTCGGTATGGACGTAGCGCATGAACATCGCCACGGTCTTGTGTGCCGTCAGCGCCATGCCGACCTTGAGCGGCACACCGGAATTGGCAATGTCCGTCGCCGAGCGGTGGCGGATGCCGTGGGTGCCGACCTTCGGCACCCCGGCACGGTCAAGGATGCGCCGCCAAGCCTGATAGTAGGTATGGGTGCTGAGGGGCTTGCTGTGGTCGAGGATCGCCGGGCAGACATAGGGCGAATCGCCGTAGCGGGGGGCCTTGGTCAACCGCCGGCGGGCTTCCTCGCTCAACGGCTTGGACATATCGCCGGTCTTGCTGTCCGGCCAGACCACCCGGCCGTTGGGCAGGTTGAGCCAATCCCATTGCAGCAGCAAGATTTCCGACATGCGCGCCGCGAACTCGAATTGCAGCCGGACGGCCAGCAAGTGGATGGGATGCTCCAAGCCTTCGGCCTCGGCTTTCTCCAGATAGGCGAACAGCTTGGTCATCTGTTCGTCGGTGATGAGCCGGGTCGAACCCTTTTCTGGGTACTTGGGCACGTGGCGGCAGGGATTGGAGCCGTCGGGCCGATAGCCCCACAGTTCGGCCAGGTTGAACATCTTTCGGACGAGCGACAACACGCGGTTGGCCTGGGTGGGCGACTTCTCCATGCGCTTCATCAGTGCGGTGATGTCGTGGCGCGTGACCTCGTGAGCCTTCTTGCTGCCGAAGGCCGGGATGATGAAGCTGTCGATCTGGTACTGGTAGCCGGCCTGCGTGCTGGGCTTGTTGTGCGGCTTGGAATGGTCATCCATGAACCGGCCGCACAGCTCCTTGACCGTCGGTGCCTTGCGGGCTTCGGCCTTGTCGTGGCCAGGGTCGCCGCCGCGCCGGACTTCGGCCAGCCAGTCTTGCGCCAGCGACCGGGCTTGTTCGACCGTCAGCTCGCCGAATTGACCGAGTGCCGGCTTGCGCCGCACGCCGGAATTTGTGCGGTACTGAACCATGAATACCTTGCGGCCGGTTGGTGTAACCTTGCATAAGAAGCCTGGAATGAGCGTGTCACGGAGTTCCACGTCGCAGGTCTGCGCCTGCGCCGTGTCAACGACGGACTTGGTGAGTTTGATCTTTGCCATGAGGTGCTCCTGAAAGGCACCGATTCCAGGAGCCGACTAGGAGCCGGGCGGAAGGGGACCGGGGCGGTTTGCATCGCGTACCGGGATATGATGGAAGTCATTGGCCTCGGGGAAAACCTGCTACAGCAAGCCTCATCCAAGCCCAGCGTTAGCCCGGTGCGGATGCCATGCTCAGGCTTAAAATCCGCCGGGGGCAACCCCATGCCGGTTCGATTCCGGCTCCGGGCACCATCGCACTTTTCACGACGAACGTCAGATTGCACGCGAGTAGCGCGGCTGCTCGCAGGCGGCACGCAGGTACGGGTCGAAGCACATCGCCAGCAGCCGCAGCAACGGCCGTCCAGGCTCGCTGGCGCGCACTACACCGTCACGGTACTCGGCGAGGCCGTCTTCCTGCAGCCGCTGCACCGAACGCAGGTCTTCGGCGAAGTACTGCTCGAAATCCACGCCATGGCGCTGGCCCAGCACCGCACCGTCCACCTCGCCCTGGCACATCAGCTGCTGGATGAGTTCTGCGCGCAGCTGGTCGTCGGCGCTGAGCGCCACGCCGCGCCACACCGGCAACTGCCCCTGGTCCACGGCATCCTCCCACGACGGCAGGTCGCGCGGATTCTGGCTGTAGGTGGCACCGATGTGGCTGATCGCACTCACGCCCAGGCCGAGCAGATCGGTGTCGGCGTGGGTGGTATAGCCCATGAAATTGCGATGCAACTGCCCGGCGCGCTGCGCACGTGACAGATCTTCTTCCGGCAATGCGAAGTGATCCATGCCGATGTACTGGTAGCCGGCCGCAGAGAGTTTCTCCACCGCCAGGCCCAGCAGCGCCAGCTTGTCTTCCGGCGAAGGCAAGCGGCGTTCGTCGATCTGCTTCTGTGCGCGGAAAAGATGCGGCAGGTGTGCGTAGCCGTACACCGCCAGGCGATCCGGGCGCAATGCCAGCACCCGTTCCAGGGTGCGGCCAAACCCTTCCAGGCTCTGTCCCGGCAGCCCATAGATCAGGTCGACGTTGACCGAACGCATGCCGCTGTCGCGGCAGGCCTGCAGGATGTCCAGCGTCTGCTGCACGCCCTGCACGCGGTTGATCGCTTCCTGTACCTGTGGGTCGAAATCCTGCACGCCCAGGCTGGCGCGGTTGAAGCCCAGCCGCGCCAGCATGGCGACATCGCGGGTATCGATGAAGCGCGGATCGAGTTCGATCGAGAAATCGCGCTGCGGCGAATCGCTGAAATCAAAGCGCCGGCGCAGTCCTTCCACCAGCGTGGTCATCGCCTCGGCCTCGAGGAAGTTCGGCGTGCCCCCGCCCAGGTGCAGCTGGATGACCTCACGGCCGTCCTCGAACTGCGGCGCCAGCAGGTCGGCCTCGGCCAGCACGCGCGCGACGTAGCTGTGGCCACGGCCGCGGTCGCGGGTGATCACCCGGTTGCAGCCGCAGTAGAAGCAGGGGCTGGAGCAGAACGGCACATGCACGTACAGCGACAGCGCGCGGGCCAGCTGGTTGCTGTCGGCGATTGCCCGGCGCAGTGCCGGCGCATCGAAGCCATCGTGGAAATGAGGCGCGGTCGGATACGAGGTGTAGCGCGGCCCGGGCCGGTCATGCCGGCGCAGCAGGTCGGGGTCGAAGGTCCAGGCCAGGCCACCGGCGGCGGGAGAGAACGTGTCCATGCCGCCAGCATCGCGCCGGGCGGACGCCACCGCCTTGACCCAGATCAATCGCGGGTGGGGATTCCCAGCACCGGCAGGCCGACCTGCGGCCAGCGCAGCATCTGGTAGCGCTTCCAGAAGGTGTCACCGATGCGCGCGGCGACGTCGTTGGCCAGCGCCTGCATGGGCGGGTTGCCGCACTCGGCGGTGGTGATCCGGAACAGCACCAGCCAGCGGTCGAACAGGTCCTTGTCCAGCTCGATGGCCATGTGCTTGGACATCGGCGAGCCCTTGAAGCGGCGCGTACCGCGCAGCATTGCCGACCAGAAATCGACCAGCTGCGCCAGGTGTTCCGGCCAGTCGCGGACGTGTGCCTCGAACACAGCCCCCAACCGCTCTTCCTCGCGCACGCGCGCATAGAAGTCGTGGACCAGGCGGGTCACTTCCTGCTCAGTGCACAACCCGGGCGAGGCGACGGGCAGGACGGGCGGCGGCGTTGCGTTCATCGGGGCACCCAAAGCTTGCCGGCAGTGTGCCGTAGCCGGCCGGCACCGCCGTTGATCCAGATCAATGTCGGCGCAGTCCGCTGCACCTAGGCTGGCACGCGTGCAGGAAGCATGCCCTGCGGATGCTGCGCCAGCCTCGGCGGAGTATACGCGCCGCCCTCATTCCGATCCGGGACAGCATGAACAGACCCTCTCCCAGCCGCCGCCAGCAGCTGATCCAGCACTGGGGCGCCATCCTCTGGCCCAGCTTCATCGCTGCAGGCCTGGCCAGCGTGGTGTTCTTCGCCTTTGTCGACCCGCTGCGTCTGCAGGCGATCAGCTTTCCGGGTACGGCGATCAGCCGCGAACTGGGCTATACGGCAGGATTCTTCATGTTCTGGTCGGTGACCGCACTGTCCAGCGCGGTCACCTGGTACCTGCAGCGACCGATGCCAAGCGACGACGACGACGAGCTGCCGCTGGGATGAGCACGCCCTGCACCGGAATCCCACGCCGCTGGCATTGGCGCGGCGCGCTCAGCATGCTCTTGCTGGCCTTGTTCTATGCCCTGCCATGGCTGCGCTGGAATGGGCGGCAGGCCCTGCTGCTGGACATCAACGCGCGGCGCTTTGACCTGTTTGGCTGGACATTGTGGCCCAGCGATGTCGGCGTGCTGATCGGGTTGCTGGCGGTGCTGGCGGTCGGCCTCGCGCTGCTCACCCACCTCGCCGGCCGCATCTGGTGCGGCCACGCCTGCCCGCAGACGCTATGGCGCCGCGCCTTCGACTGGATTGCGCGCGCCATGGCCCGGGCTTTGCCAGCGCCCGTCGTGGGCCCTGCCACCCAGCTGGCATGGGGGCTGCTGTCGCTGTGGACCGGCATCACGTTCGTCGGTCTGTTCAGCCCGATCGAAGAACTGGTGGTCGCCGCGCCGCATGCCGGCTGGAGCGGCTGGGAAACGTTCTGGGTGCTGTTCTATGCCGCCGCCACCTGGGGCAATGCCGGCTTCCTGCGCGAGCAGGTGTGCCGTTCGCTGTGCCCGTTCGCGCGTCTGCAGCCGCTGCTGACCGATCCGCATACACCGCGCATGTTGTACGACGCGCGCCGCGGCGAACCGCGCGGCATGCGTCCGTCGGGGCTGGGGGGCGTGCTCGGACGCGGCCGTGGCCTGCTCGATCCGACCACCGCGCAGGACTACGTGTTCCGCGCTGCACACCCGCTGCTGGCCGGACCGATGCCCACCTTCAGCGCCGACCGCCTGGGCGACTGCACCGATTGCGCTGCCTGTGTCAGCGCCTGCCCGATGCAACTGGATATCCGCCAGGGACCTCAGGCCGATTGCCTGGCCTGCGGCGCCTGCCTGGAGGCCTGCTCGCAGCAGCAGCACCAGGCCGGTTTCGGCCCGGGGCTGGTGCGCTACTGCAGTCCGCAGGCCATGGCCGGGCAACCGCGGCAATGGTGGCGACCGCGGACCCTGGCACTGCTGTCGATGCTGCTGGCGCTGTTGGCCTGCGGCGCCTGGCGCCTGCTTTGAATCAACGGATCAACGCGGCCCGTTGGCGTGCGGCGGCACCAGCTGCGCACGTCGGACGATGCCCAGCTGCTCGATGATCAGCGCCATTTCATTGGTGACTTCGGTACGCTCGGTCCCCTGCGGGACCAGGCGGTCCAGCACCTGCTGGTAGGTATCCCAGAACGCCGGACCGCATCCGTGTTTGTGATAACTGGCTTCCAGTTCGCGGCGTACCCGTTCAGCCAAGCCATGCATGCCGTATTCCATACGACCTCCGTTGGACTTGTTCTGCATCGTTGACGGTCTACCGACTCACTTGCGAGCTACTGAAAGACTCCCGGGCTTCACGTCCGGTTGATCCCAATTAGTCATAGATTTCACGACAGGTCAATTACATACCGCGACTTTCGTGATCGAAATTATTAATCGTTCACGAAACCACATACGGGGAGATGGGGTGCCCGGATGGGTCGGACCCGACACACTGCCCCGATTTCCCCGGTCCCGCCCTGGTAGGCGCCATCGATGGGCCAGCCCCGTTTCATCGAAGTTTCCAATATTGCTAAGCATACTTAGCAAATGCCGCTTAGGGTGCTATATGCGACAAAAGGCGGCGCAGTTGAGGCTTACTCGCCCTGCGTATCCTCAGTCGCGGGGAACAGGTTGGGATAGCGCTGATGCAGGATGTATTGGCGTAGCGCAGGAATCGGGAAGTTCTTGGGCCATTGCGACACGGCAGATCGGCTTATGCCAAAAAAGCGCGCCAGTTCGGCATCGGTCCGGAAACCCAGCCGGGCGCGCACCTGCCCCTTGCTCCAGAATTCGGTCACGGTCGGTCCTTCTGTTAACCAGACTTATTCTTGGAACAAGGGAACTTTGCGATCCACGCGTTAAGCTGGCTTGCATAGATGAATACTCTCGGCCAACGACTCGCCATTGCCATGAAGAAAGCCGGGCACCCTCGCCCGGCCGATCTGGCCCGCGCCGCCGATTCGACGACGGCAACCATCAGCAACTGGCTCAACGACCATGTCAGCCCCGCCCATGTGAAGGCCGAACAGCTGTTCCGCATCGCCGATGCGGCCAAACTGGACGCGCGTGAACTGCTGTACGGCGTGAGCGGGCTTGGCGTCGGTGAGCGGGGCAATACCTATATCCCCAGCCAGGCCCACCTGGATGTCTGGCAGGACGCCTACGAACTGGTCAGCCATCTGGTGGAGGAGAAGGGATTGCAGATCGACCATCGCCGCCACGCGGCCCTGGACCTGCTGGCCTTCGAACTGCTGATGGACGGCTTCAGCCGCAGCAAGGTCATCCGGGTGCTGACGACCTCGATGACGTGAATGCACCGCCACTGGTAGCATGGTCGCGGATGGGGATGGGGCTCCCCCGATAACCGCCCGAAAGGGCTGATGGCTCCTGCCAGGACGAACCGGTCTTCGTCGATGGCGGGCCGTGCCTGCCGTCGGCGTTCGCCATCGAATCAGCGAACCCGCAACCGAGGCACGTGATGCACGCATTGAACAATTATCTGCTGGTCTTCATCGGCGGCGGGCTCGGCGCCTGCCTTCGCTATGCCTGCAACCTGATCGGTTCGCGGGTATCAGTCGGCAGCCCGTGGCCATGGTCGACCTTCCTGATCAACATCAGCGGTGCACTGCTGATGGGCGTGCTGGTCGAAGCCTTCGCCCTGCGCAATGGCGCCTCGCCGCAGTTGCGCCTTCTGCTGGCCACCGGCGTCCTCGGCGGCTACACCACATTTTCCACCTACGCGCTGGAAATCGGACTGCTGCTGCAGCGCGGCCAGCATGGCCTGGCGGCGCTGTATGCCGGCGGTTCGGTGGCACTGGGCCTGGTCGGCCTGTTCGGTGGCATGAAACTGGCCCGGCTGGTGCTGGGCTGAGGCTCAGCCCGCGCCGGCGCGGGCCTGTCCGCGCCACTCCCGCGGCGACTGTCCGGTATGTGCCTTGAATGCGCGCGACAGTGCGGCTTCGCTGCCATAGCCGACGTCGTCAGCGATCCGCTTCAATGGGCGCCCCTGGCGCAGCGCCTGCTGTGCCAGGCCCACCCGCCAACCCTGCAGGTACTGGCCCGGGGTAGTGCCCATCGCCTCACGGAAACTGGCAGCAAAGACGCTGCGTGACATGCCGGCCACCTCGGCCAGGTCTTCCAGGGTCCAGGACTGTGCGGGCGCCTCATGCATCGCCACCAGCGCCAGCCGCAGCCGCGGATGCCCCAGCCCGGCAAACAGGCCACCACGCATCTCGCCCCCTTCCATCAGCTGCCGCAGCACCTGGATCATCACCACCTCGAACAGCCGGTTGACCATCGCCGCACGCCCGCAGCGCTGCTCGAAGGCTTCTTCGAACAGCAGCTCCAGCGCTGCGTTGCCGCCGTACAGATCGGCCAGCGGCAGGCAGATGAAATCGGGCAACGCCGCGCTGATCGGGTTGAGCCGCCCGCCCTCGAAATGCAGATTGGCGCAGGCCATGTCGGCGCCATGCTGCGGATCGGTACTGAATCGATGCGGCATCGGCCGTGGGTACAGCAGCAGGCTCGGCACCTCGACCTGGACGGTCTGCTGGCCATGGCTGACCTGCAGCGGGCCACGTCGCACCAGGTGCAGCTGCCCGGCGTCATCCTCGCCCGCCAGCGAGTTGATGCCGCACAGCGCGCCGGCATGGAACACCGAGGCGGTAACCGCAAAGCGTTCAAGCAGAATGGCGAGCCGGTCGACCATGACGGGACCCTGGGTAAAGTAGAAAGAGATCAAGGCGACACATCGTATCGGAATCCTCCCGTAGCGGACGTGATCAATTCCGGGAGCGGGCGCCCCCCCAGCCCGCCCTTCCTGCGGCAGTGCAGCGCGCGCAACATTTCGCTGGCATCTATGCTCGGGGTCATTCCCCCATGGAATGACCCCGATGCCCGCCCTGCTTCGATGCGCCCTCGCCCTCGGCCTGCTGCTGCCTTCGACGACCTTGCTGGCGTCAGCGCCAACGGCGGCACGCACGCTGAGCGGCGAGCTGCAGGGCGCGCCGTGGCGCCTGGACGTGCCGGCCGACTGGAACGGTGACCTGGTGATGCTGGCGCACGGCTACGAGCCGGTAGGCGTGCCACGTGCTACGCCGATGGCCGCCAATGACGGCACCGCGCCACTGCTGGCTGCAGGCTACGCCGTCGCGCAGAGCGCCTATGCCAGCCAGGGCTGGGCGGTGGCCGATGCGATCACCGACATGGAACGCCTGCGCCGGCATGCAGTGGCTGAACTCAAGCATGTGCGCCATGTCTGGATGCTGGGATTTTCGATGGGCGGCGCCGTGACCGTCGCCAGCCTCGAGCGGTTCCCGCAACACTACGCCGGTGGTGTGTCGCTATGCGGCGCCAATCTCAGTGGCGAACAGATCGCGAGTGATCTGCTGACCACGCTGGTCGCTTTCGATTACTTCTTTGCCAAGGCCGAAGGCCTGCCTGCTGCGGGACTGGTCTCACGCGAAGCGGCTGCGCTGCCACAGGGCGAACTGTACCAGGGCATCTCCAATGCGCTGCAACGCAGCCCGTCACATGCCGCGTTGCTGGCACAGCGGCTGCAGGTGTCAGCTGATGCACTGGCCGGCACGATCAGCCTGCATGCTCTGGTCCTGCACGAACTGGCCACGCGCAGTGGCGGCATGCCGGTGGGCAACACAGGTGTGGCTTACAGCGGCTTCGGTGACGACATGGCGTTCAATGCCGGCGTGCAACGTGTCGACGCCGTGCCTGCCGCGCAGGCCGCTGTCCGCAGGGAGCTGGCATTGAGCGGTGCGTTGAGGCGACCGCTGGTGATCCAGTTCAACAACAACGACCCGACGATCGTGCCGCGCATGCAGACGGTGTATCCGCAGACGGCCGCACGGGCCGGCGCCCGTCCGCTGCCACAGGTGCTGCCGCCCGTTGGCGAAGGCCATTGTGGCTTCTCCGGCGCGCAGATCATCGAGGCGTTGAAGGCCGCGCAGCGTTGAGCAATCGCGGCCCACGCGCAGGTCAGCCGCCCAGCGTGCCCATCGTGAAGGTGTAGCCCGAGCTCATCAGGAATTCGCGCATGCGCATTTCCGCGCGCCGTGGTGAGGCCAGGTTGGCCGGCGCGTACAGGGCATACACCAGGCCCGACCCTTCGATATGCTCGCGGCGCACCCCGCAGCGGGCGGTTTCCGAGGCGATGACCCATCCGTCCTTCAGCCGATCAGGGCCAATGGATTGCCCGTTCTTCAAGCGGAAGGTCAACCAGCGCACATCTGCCGTGACTTTGCTCATTTCCGTTTCGCTCCGTGGCTGGAACGACGCGTGATGTCCTTGCTCGCCATTGCGGCTCCCTGAGACGTGGAACTCGACCATAGCGCCTTTCCATGTCGTGGCCCGCTGAGACTGGTGACCGGGGCGTGGCGGACTGCTGCAGGTGAAGCAGCGCGGCGTCGGAAATGGCGGCGGCAGGGAGCATCCTGCCGGCGCAGTTCACAGGCAGGGAACCCGACTCACGCAGCGCGGTCGCTGCCCTGGTTCAAGGCGTGCAGCGCATCGCCCAGCGCCTGGATTTCGGCACGCAGGGCCAGCCGCTGCAACCACCGCCCGGGGATTCCGCGCGCACCATGGAATGCGCCCGCCAGCTGCCCCGCAATGGCGGCCGTGGTGTCGGCGTCCTCGCCAAGATTGGCCGCCTCGAGTACGACGGCTTCAAAGGTGTCGTGGCGATCAAAGCACCAGAGTGCAGCTTCCAGACTGTCGACAACATAGCCATTGCCACGGATCTGCTCACGCGCGGCACCGCGGTAGCCGCCCGCCGCGATCTGCCGCAGCCGCGCGCTCTCGACAGGGACATTGCTGAGATCCAGCACCGCGTCACGGGTGCCACCTGCCAACGCCCGCTCCAGCGCGACCGCCAGCAAGCGGCACGCCTCCAGGCACTCCTGCGCAGCGTGCGTCGTTCGCGAACTCAGCTCGGCCATTGCCTGCAGGTCGGGAGTCCCGGCGTAGCGCAATGCCACCGGCGCCAAACGCATGATCGAGCCATTGCCAGCGCTGCGTGGGTCGTCACTACCCGCCAGCGGTTGGCCGTCCTGCAGGAACCGGTCGATGGCAGCCCGCGTTGCCATACCGATATCGAAGCACTCGCCGGTCGCACTCCAGTACCCATGCCGGTACCAGTTGGCGTAGCGGTTCATCTGATCGTGCACATCGAAGGTGTCACAACGCACCAGGCTCTCGGCCAGGCACATCGCCATGGAGGTATCGTCGGTCCATTGCCCCGGCTGCAGCTGGAAAGGCCCACCACCTACCATGTCGGTGATCGGGGTGAAGCTGCCACGAGGCTTGAACTCCAGCGTGGTACCGACGGCATCGCCGCACGCGAGGCCGAGCAAGGCGCCGCGGAAGTGATCAATCTGGTTCATCACACGAGTGTAGCGCCGCCGCATCTGACATGACTGACTGCCGGGCGGTG
This sequence comes from Stenotrophomonas sp. FR010, assembly GCF_047520755.2. NCBI lineage: Bacteria > Pseudomonadati > Pseudomonadota > Gammaproteobacteria > Lysobacterales > Lysobacteraceae > Stenotrophomonas > Stenotrophomonas sp. FR010. Next base: position 36,741 of record NZ_JAXBQT020000004.1, read on the forward strand.
ATCGCGCGAGCGGGGAATTGATCGCAGCAAAACAAAAAAGCCCTGACCGGAGTCAGGGCTTTTCAATTGGAGGCCTCAAGCGGAATCGAACCGCTGTAAACGGATTTGCAATCCGGTGCATAGCCACTCTGCCATGAGGCCAACGTACTGCGCGCCAGGAACCTAGCCCTGACAAGACAAAACCCCAAGATGGGGCCTGTCGGAACATGGAGCGGGAAACGAGACTCGAACTCGCGACCTCAACCTTGGCAAGGTTGCGCTCTACCAACTGAGCTATTCCCGCGTAAGCCGACATGCTACCGGAAATCCGGAAAACACACCAGCGATTTCACTTTTCTGACTGCGCGTAAAGCCTTGTGGCCCAACGTGCCCCGCCTTGCCGTGGCGGGAGAAAAACAAGGCCCCTACCGGGGCCCTGTAGAATCTGGAGCGGGAAACGAGACTCGAACTCGCGACCTCAACCTTGGCAAGGTTGCGCTCTACCAACTGAGCTATTCCCGCAGATTCCATTCGACCTGCGTCGAAGGAGCGCTATTGTGTCCAAATTCCTTCACGCCGTCAACAGTCTTCACATCATGCGGTCACGGGCGTCCGCACTGGGTTACGCTGCCCCGCCCAAGCACGGACACCCCCGATGCCGAGACGCTACGTCCGCCTGTTCTGGTTGCTGGTCGCGCTGACCTGGTTGGCGCTGATCGCCGCACTTGTCAATGCTGGCTTCACTCCGGACTACTGGCTGCTGCATCGCCTGGAAGGCGCCCAGCTGCCCTATCCGACCAGCACCGTCATCGTGTTCGCGTTGCTGGGCACGGTTGAACTGGTGGTGGCGGCACTGATCGTGCGCCCGTGGAAACTCAAACGCCTGTGGCTGCGCCTGCTGATCGCCTTCGCCCTGCTGCTGGTGTGGTCGATACCGTGGATGCTGTCGGCGATGCACCAGCCGCCGGTACAAGGCATGCACCTGCTGTGGTTGCTGCTGCTGGACGTGGGATTGCTGCTGGCGCTGTGCGTGGTGTCGGCGGTGAGCGCGTGGCGGGCGCTCTGGCGGCGCGGGTCACCACAGACTCCCCCGCCGCAGCGCTAGAGGCTTACTTCCGGAACTCCACCCGCACGTGCTGGCCGAAGCGCGCCTTGGCTTGCCCGTCGAACTCCAACACGCACTCCACCACCTTGGCCATGCCACGTCCTGCATCTTCAGGCAGGCGTGCCTGCGCAAACACCGGACTGATGCGCACCACGCGTGCAGGCGGCAGCGTGCCCATGTTCTCCGCACCATCACTGTCCGGCACGACAGTAGCCCTCATGCCCACCTGCACGGCATCGGCGTAGGCGGCGCTGAGTTCGGCACGCACCTGCAGCGGGCGCGCCGGCAACAACGAGATCGCCGGCTTGCCGGCCTGCACGAAGGCGCCGACGCCCGGCACCTGGCCGACCACGGTGCCGGCTTCCGGCGCGCTCAACGACATCTGCTGCAGTCTCAGCTTCGCGTGCTCCAGCTTGTGCTGCGCCATGTCGACCTGCGCACCGGCCACGTCGACATCGGCACGCACAGCAGCCAACTGCTGTTTGGCCGCATCGGCCTGCTGGTTCGAGGACACGCCTTCGCTGGCGCCCGTGGACAGACGGATGGCGCTGCGCTCCAGTTCGCGCAGCTGCGCCTGGCTGCCCTTCAGGCGGTCATTGGCCAAGGCCAGATCGGCGGTGGCCATCGCCACCTCCTGCTGCAGCAGGGCACCATCCAGCGACAGCAGCAACTGCCCCTTCTTCACCGTGGCGCCTTCCTTCACCGGCGCTGCAGTGATCGAGCCATCCACCGGCGGCGCCAGTGCGATCAGGCCACCTTCGACGTCAATGATGCCCCGCGCCACGGCGACCTTGCCGGCGGCGGCAGTACCCTCCTTGCCTGAGGGGGCCGATGCAGCGGTAGGCGCTTCCCTGGAACAGGCGCCGAGCAGCAGTGCCGCGGACAGGGCCAGGCTGAGGGGAAGTAGATGCGACGTCTTGGTCATGGGGCGGACTCTACGGTTTCGTTCTGGCGGCGGTCATCACGGACCATGCCGTCTTCCATGGCGATCACCCGATCGGCATGCCGGATCAGGCGCGGATCGTGGCTCACGCACAGCACGGTGGCGCCATGCGCACGTGCGTAGCGATGCAGGATGTCGATCACGCGCTGGCCGTTCTCGGCATCCAGCGCGCTGGTGGGTTCGTCTGCGAAGATCAGGGTCGGCGACTTGGCAAACGCGCGGGCAACCGCCACGCGCTGTTTCTCGCCACCGGACAGCTGAGCCGGGCGCATGTGGCTTCGATGGCCGAGGCCGACTTCTTCCAGCGCCTTGCGGGCCAGCGGCTCGCTTTCGCGATTGCGCATGCCGCGGTAGCCCAGCGGCAGCTGCACCTGTTCCAGCGCAGTCAGTGCCGGGAACAGGTTGAAGCCCTGGAACACGAAGCCGACATGGTGCAGGCGAAAACGCTCCACTTCATTGCGGGTCATGTGGCCCACGTCCTGGCCCAGCGCGTGCACGCGACCGCCATCGGGTGCGGACAGGCCGGACAGCAGCGACAACAGCGTGCTCTTGCCGCAGCCGGACGGGCCCGACACCAGGGTCAGCTCGCCGGGATAGATGTCCAGCGACAGGCCGCGCAGCACCGGCACCTGCACATCACCGGACATGAAGCCTTTTTCCAATGCGTCGGCCCGCAGGGTCGGAGCGACGGCGCGTGTAGAAGTCATCGGCCGGTCCTCAACGCAGCAGCAACGATGGATCGGAGCGGACGACACTGCGCACCGCCATGATGCTGGAGAGCATGGCCATCACCGCCACCAGCGCCACGCAGCCGAGGATCACCATCGGTGTCAGCTGCACCGGCACGCGCTGGGTCTGCGCGATCAACAGCACCACCGTGCTGAAGGCTGCCGCCAGCAACATGCCCACGCCGCCGATCAGCAAGGCCTGCTCGAACACCACCCGCGCCAGCGCGTAGCGACCGGCACCGAGCGCATTGAGCGTGGCGTACTCGCGCACTGAGCCAGCCACCACCGACGCGAACGACTGGTTGGTGATCACCGCGCCGACGAAGCAGACGATGACGGCCATGAACAACACCGCGATGCCCGCGCCGGTATCGAACAACCAGTACTGCTGAGAGCGGCTGGCGAATTCCGGCGCGGTCCAGAACTCGACCGGCGTGGCCCGGCCCATCGACGCGGACAAGCGGTCACGCACACGACCGGCCAGGTCCGGCGAGCGCAGGCCCGCCACGAAGTAGGTACTGCCCTCATGTGGGTCGGTACCGGCGATGGCACGCGCAGTATCCAGCGAGGCCAGCACGTTGACGCCGCCCAGGCCCCGCAGGCCCGGTTGTGCAGCGACCACGCGCACCGCCTTGCCATTGATCCAGGCACGGTTGTTCTGCAGGTCCACGCCCAGCGTATCCAGATCGGCGCTATCGACGATCACCGCACCCGGCTCGCGCAGCTGCGCGCGCAGGTTGGCAGGGAGGATGCGCGCGAACATCATCGCATCGTCCCGGGTGGAGATACCGGACAGGTACACCGACACATTGCCGGTGCCCTGCGCGCCGGATCGCCATTCGCCATCGACCCACTCGTAGGGCTCGACGCGAGTGACATCCGGGTCCATGCGCAGATGGCTTTCCACATCCGCGCTGATTGCATGGCCGTAATTCACACTCTGGGTGCCGGGGAAACCAGCCCAGATATCAGCCGAGGACGCTTTCACATAGATCGCAGCGGTACCGAAGATGCCCAGCACCAGTGCGGCCTGCACGATCAACAGCACACCGGCAAAACACATCGCCAGCACCACCGGCAGGAACCGGCGCCACTCATAGGCCAGGGTCTTGCGGGCGAGTGCGATCATTGTGGTTCGCCCTCACCCTCGGCAGGCAGCGGGGCGCCGCCGAGGGCGCGGTACAGCGATGCAAAGGCCAGCACGCGCGCACCCTGCGCAGCGATCAGATCAGCCTGCGAGGCGAGTGCGGCGCGTTGCGTGTCGAGTCCATCGAACTCGCTGGACAGACCCAGCTGCACCTGCCGCGCCTGGCGCTTGACCTGCTGCCCGGCGGCGTCGTTGGCCGCGCGCAACGACTGGATGCTGCTGTCCTGCCGCGCCAGGCTGCCCAGCGCGCCTTCCACTTCGCTCACGCCTTCCAGCACCGCCTTGCGGTATCCCAGCAAGGCGGCATCCAGCTGCTTTTCATTGGCATGGAAGCGCGCGCGACGCTGGCCCCAGTCCCATAGCGGAATATCGATGTACGGGCCGATCGACGGGCTCGAATCGGAATTGGAGCGGGCGTTCTGGGTGAGGTTGTACGCGTACAGGATGGAGCCGCCAAGGCTGACCCGTGGATACATCGCTGCGCGCGCCGAACCCTTGCTGGCCGCTGCCTGCATCACCTCTGATTCGGCCAGCAGGATCTGCGGGCGGTGGCGCAGCAGATCCGCAGGGACCTGCTGCAGCGAGAATGTACCGAGCTTCGGCGGCGCGCGGTACGCGCGCCAGGCGGGATCCGGTCCGTCACGCCCCAGCAGCAGCGCCAGCGCGCGGGCCGCGTTGTCCGCATTTTCGCGGGTCTGCGCCGTCGCTGCCCGGGTCGCCGCCTGGCGCGCGCGCAGGCGTTCCAGCTCGCCCGGCTCATCCAGGCGCAGGCGCAGGCGAACCCGTGCCAATTGTTCGCCGCGATCATCCACGGCCTGCTGTCTGACCAGCAGATCCTGCTGGGCCTGCGCTACGGTCAGGTCCAGATAGCTGCGCACCACGTCGGCAATCACCGCCACCTGTGCGGCATTGCGCAACGCCTCGGCATTACCGGCCGAGGCCTGCGCGCTGAGATGGGCACTCTCGGCGGCGCCGAACAGGCCCAGGTCCCAGATCGCTTCGATGCCCGCATGGAAATAGGTGTCGACCGCGGCGGCGTCCTGTACCTGCTTGGCGCTGGCCGAGATCTCCGGCAGGAAGCGCGAATCCGAGGTGCCGGCGACGATCCGCACTGCCTGCAGGCGCAACGTGGCCTGCTGCAGATCAAGGTTGCCGGCGATGGCTTGATCGACCAGGCCGTCCAGCGCCGGGTCGGCCAGCACCTTCCACCACTGCCTGGCCTCCACCGCCACGCCCTGGCCCTGCGGCACCTGGGTCCAGGTGCTGGGGGTGCGATCAGGCAGGTCCGGAGCCGGCACCGACATGCAACCTGCCAGCGCCAGGCTGGTCAGCAGTGCGCCCGGGCGCAGCAATGCTTGCAGGGAGAGTCCGCGCCCGGTCCTGGGCACTGCCACTGGAGTGATACGCCTGACCACCAGCCCGCCAACGTGTAGAAGGAGCATGAAGGCTACCGTGCGATTGTGGAGCGAACATGGAGAATTGGTCCGAAAACGGTCACAACACGCGTGCGGTTCAGGCAACGATGGTGTTGGCCTTTCGCCAGCCTTTCAGTGCATGCGACGCGCGGAACGCTGGTGCAACATCCAGGCCATTGCGTCTTGTTGACGCGCTCTCCGCTTCCCTCGCCTGCGGTCGTCCCCACGACCGATGCGTCCCGCCATTCCGATTGCGACACTGACCTCGGATTCGTCACGCCGGGCGAGTGATATCACGCCCGCTATGAAGATGCCGTGGCGCGACTGTAGCGGCCCCTGCCGCCAACATCATGACAAATGAAAAACGCCCCCTTTCGGGAGCGTTCTTCATGAATCTGGAGCGGGAAACGAGACTCGAACTCGCGACCTCAACCTTGGCAAGGTTGCGCTCTACCAACTGAGCTATTCCCGCAGATTTCGTTCGACCTGCGTCGAAGGAGCGCTATTGTGTCGATATTGCTGCACGGCGTCAACAGGAATTTTCACGGGAAGCGAGGGACGGCGCCCAGGCACGCCTGCCGGCACCCTTCACGCGCGTACGCCACGACGATGGAAATAGATCTGCTCGGCGATGCGCCTCGTGGCGGACGTATGCAGCAGCGCGTTGAACGGCCAGTCCACCTGCAGATGATCCATCGCCCAGCGCAGCAGGCGCTTTCCATGGAACGCCGGCGCCACCTGCTGCGCCACCCGTTCCGCTTCCGGCCCTTGCCCACGCAGATGGCGGGCAATCGCCTCGCCGACCGCCCAGCCATGCCGCCACGAGGAGTGGATACGTCCGGCGGAGAGCGGCGAGACGATGCCCGCCGCGTCGCCGGTCAGGATCAGCCGGTGGCCAGTGATCGGACCATCCGGTCGGCCGCAGGGCACCAGGCCGGCGCGGGTGGCCGAGGGGCGCGCCGAAGGCGGAATGTTGACCACACCGCGCACGTGGTCGAGGAAACCCTCAATGTCCGGCGGCCGCACCCGTTGCGGATCGTGACGCAGCGCCAACCCGACCTGCAGACCGCTCGGATTCTGGGCGACCCAGCCGATGTAGCCCGGGGCGTAGCGCTTGCTGACGAAGCAATGCAGCGCATCGCCCTGCGCCACCTGCTGACCGGCGAACTCACGTTCTACGCCGTAGAGGTTGTCACGTACCTGGCCGAGGCCGGTGCGCCGGGCCACGCGTGAGCGCGCGCCATCGGCGCCAACCAGATAGGCGCAGCTCCCTGCCCCTTCCACCTGCCAGCCGTCACCGCGGCGATGGGCGTCGGTGAAGGACTGCTGCAGGCGCAGGTCGACACCGTTCGCATGCAGTTCGCTGGCCAGCCAGCGCATCAGGTTCGGCGTATCGGTGGTGAGGAAGTAGTAACCCGGTGCGGCCAGCAATACGCTGCGCAGGTTCGGCGCATAGAGGCGCACGTTGGCGACCCGTTGCACCAGATGTTCGGGCATGCGCCCCAGCCAGGTCTGCTCCATCGCTTCCTTCACCACGATGCCGGTGGTGTGCAGCCGCCCGCCGGGGTCGGCCTTGCGTTCCAGCACGCAGACGCGCAGGCCGTACTGGGCAGCAGCCAGTGCGCAGGCGGCACCGGCGAAACTGGCGCCAACGATGACCACATCGTGATCGTAGGCGGGGGAAGTGTGAGGCATTGCGGCATCGCCGTGGAGAGTCGGAGATGCAGCTTCGCTAGCGCGGATGGAGGGGCGATAGAGTGTGGGTGAAGTGGGGATGAAGCATGCAATTTGCCAACGGGAAAACGTCTTCAGTTTCGGGATCGCTTTTCTGCTTCGACTCTTTGCGCATCACCTCATCAGGAAACGCAACTTACTCTCCTGATGCATTCATTATTACCTATTCAGCATATTCTGCAACTAGTTGCATGTTTGATCCTACTTCGAGCATCTATAACGAAATGTCGCGATTCCATCGCTCTGGCAGCACTATCGAATGTCACTTCGCACAACCCATTGGGCCTCGACAGGACCTCTCATCTTGGCAACCAGCCGCACCACCCTTTCACTGCTATTGGTTTCGATGGCATTAATCACATCGGGATGCCGGACGGCGGCTGTCATCAGCAAGGAAATTGCACTTTCCACGACCACGCGCGCATCTTCGAGAACATTCAACTTGACAGCCCAACTGCCGGCACAGCTGCACATGACTCTTGTCGCACACTATGCACCACGAGATGCGAAAGATCTGAACTGCAGCGGAGTAACTTCCTTTGTGAGCAACATCCCCGGCCCGAGATCTGTCACAAAGGCATTTCATCTATCCAGCCCGGATGAATCCAAGCCATCACATGTAGACATCCCCGTGCATTACTCCATCGGAGCTTGCAAACTGCCACTGGAAACGGTCGGACTAACACTCCAGAACGAACCTAGAAAGAGCGCAATCAATTCAGGGGAGTACCGCTTCCATCTACATGTCCGAGATGCAACCGAAGACGCTACTTCTCTGAATGCGGGGATCAAGGAGCTTCGACTCACCCAGCACTGCAAGCAACTCGTTCATCGAAGCAGCTCTTCCAAGGAAGAGTTGAGGAAGTTACTGATCTGCGACGGGAGAAAAGAGGTCAATCTCGATCGTAAGAATCTTAAAGAAGTGAGCGTTCGCCTACACGTTACGCTGGACCCGATCGAAGCTCCTCTCTATCAGAAAAATGACAAGGATTGTCAGGGAGCGCTACTGATCCACGCACCATGCATCGCAGCCAACGAAGCACCGCGCGCTACGAAAGGACCGCCGCATCAGACTCCGACCTTATGAATCAGCATGAGGACTGCCTCGTCCTGTCGTCTACCTTCTTGATGGATTCAATTTCGCGACCTTCCGTCTGCTTCCGGCCAGTGCAGAACAACACCGAATAGGCCTCTGCTGAGTGCACAGAAGAATTCAGCCTGAACACGTACGCCAAGCCTGGCCGCAATTCCAACACTCTCTCCTTTCCTCTCAAGGGTTCGACAGCGTATGAGCTGGGCACACGCCCATATGAGAAGCAGTCACCGGGTTTCAGCATCAATGGTGCAGCACCATCCTTCAGTTCAATGCTCCAGACCCCATCGTTCTGATCACTGGCTTCAGACAACGTTGCCCAGCCTATGGGGAAAGGTGATCGGGCCTTTTTCGGAAGGCAGATCGCAGGCCGCCCATCAATAAGGGAAACTTCGGCTTGCTTGTCATATCCCAGAGGAGTCGCATGCGCATTGACGGAAAAAACAAGCATCCCGACGGCAACCAGCGGTCGAATCATTATGGAACTCCGGATGTAGATGAATAGAAGGTTTCGGCGTCCATTCATATCAAAGAAGCTGGCATGCCAACGCCCGTCCATTGAGCGATGAGCATTGCGCCGTGCAGTCAATATGCAGATGGAAAAGCAGCTGAGCGCAAGGGGCCCACCAACACAGCTTCTCCATCAACTCGTACTTTCTTGGTTCTTCCTGGCCCATCACGTCAGCAATGGCAACTGTACCAAGGGGCAAGCCCGGCTGAACTCACTGTGAGAGAGAGGTCGCTTGCGAAAGCGCTACCGATGCTCTGGATATCGCACAACGCCGAGGTCTCTGCCATGTCAGCTGACCATTTGCGACATTCTGCGCAGCTGTCGAGCACTACGATCAATTCATTCAAAGTTGCCTGCGTTGTTCACTCGCCACCGACGTCCACCTTGCATCCAGCCACAACCGTTTCGTGCGACGACCAACAGGTAGGTGCCGTCCGCAAAGCTGACACCAACGATGACCATGTCGAGATCCCAGGTGGAGAGAGATCGCAGCGTCCACTATCGGGCAGAAGCAACGCCCCGTTCGAGAACGTTGCTTGCAGGACTTCTTTGCGCCGTCAGGCCACCACAATCCGCAGCGGATCTGCAGACGCCAGGATCTCCGCACGCTCACCCGTGGGCGGATAGATCCATTCGGTGTTGATCCGGGTCCTGAGCGCCTTGACTTCAGCGCCGGACAGCGTTACCTGGCGATCCCAGCCCTCGGTGTAGACAGCACTCCACGGCCGCAGGTCCAGGCAGGTCACGTACTTGGGCTGCGCATACGGAATCCTCGCTTCCCCGATCAGGTCAGCCGCGGCGTTGTGTCCGGTGGGGCGCCCCAGGTTCATCGCGTGCTGGCAGGACATCATCGCCACGTTGCCCTCGTCATCGGTGGCGGCATGCGCGCAGTCGCCGGTGGCGAACACCGCGTCGACACTCTTCGCCTTGAGAGTGCGATCCACATGTAGGCGACCCACCGCATCGTGCTAGCCAGGAATCTGAGCAGTCAACGCGGCATCCACGCGGTGATGATCAATGCGCAGAAGGCCATGCGCGCAGAACTGGCACGTTCCAACCTGGCCTCGATTGCCGAGGGCGTGCAGGGCAAGGGACGCCCGGCGAGTTTCGCCGGTGATGTGCAGGAGTGGTTCGCGGACCGCCAGGTGGCACGCGAGGAAGCGCGCATCACCGGCATGCGTTGGCGCGCGACGGCGCAGGACAATGATTGATCTGCGCGGGTACCGCCGCGCATAACGAAAAACGCCCCCTTGCGGGAGCGTTTTTCTTGAATCTGGAGCGGGAAACGAGACTCGAACTCGCGACCTCAACCTTGGCAAGGTTGCGCTCTGCCAACTGAGCTGTTCCCTCCGGCGCCCACCAACCTTCGCCGGATGACTGGCACGGTTCCAAAGGCTGGCGTCCCCTTCCTCGTCGCCCATAAATGTTCGGTCACATTGGATTCGAAACATGGGCGTTTGCTGCGTCTTTTCGGACTATTTGCATGGACCCATTCCGCCCAGCATAGCAACGTACAACAAGCCATTCGGAATGAGTACACTGCCAAGAGGCCGAGCAGATGCTTATTCAGAGTTTCGAGACAGACGAGTTTATCGAGCGGCAGAACGATTAGTTTGCAGGGAGTGATTCCGGTTCGCTTTAGGAAGAATGAAATGACTACGCTTGATGACATTGCCAAGGACCTTGGCGATACATTCCCATATCGTAAGGTATGTCTTTCACCCGATGATGTACCTAAAGATGTCGCACTGCCCAGGAGCTGGGAGAACTTTGGACTCAGGCCGCACGTCGCCCCGTTCTTTCCTGATGGCTGGCGCTCATTCTCCAATGAGTTCCCATCCACAATTGCACTATTCAAGGACTGCCTGCTGGGCACAGCACTGCTACTAGGTGATGAAACTGAATTGGCGTACATCTTTCATGACGGAAACTGCCTCTACTACTACGTAGGTGGAAGGCCCGTCGAAGGTGCAGCCACAGAGACCTTTGAGTTCAAGCATCTGCCCAGCAGACTGCAGGACTTCTATCGCGAAGTGCACGACGGTTACACCTTCTTTCCTGCGCGCTCCATGGGCCCGCAACGCCTTGGCGACCAGTCACGGGTCTCCGAACTGGTCGATGAGGCAGACGACTCTTTTGCGGCAGGTTGGATCACCGTCTTCTCGAACGGTGGCGGAGACTATGTCGCAGTGAACGCCGACAGCCATGGTGATTCGGATGGCCTGATCTGGTGGCATGAGCATCCTGCAACTCCAGAATTCGACATTGATGTTTTCAGAGTGATGGATGCATGGATGGGAATTTTCCTGGCGGACACCAAGCCTCGCGCGCAACTGCTTGGCAAGCCCCGCTAGCTGCTCGCCCGCTTCCAACCTTCTCCATTGATAGCGGACTGGCCTGAGACCAAGTCAGGCGCGCGGTGATGGTCGACTGGCCTGACGACAAGCGTTGATGCCCCATCCCCTCACACAAATGTCGAGCAATTCTCAGACCCCGGCCGCAATCGGCTCAACATGCTTCGGTGGCCCACAACGAAAAACGCCCCCTTCCGGGGGCGTTCTTCTGAATCTGGAGCGGGAAACGAGACTCGAACTCGCGACCTCAACCTTGGCAAGGTTGCGCTCTACCAACTGAGCTATTCCCGCTTGGGAGGCGAAATTTTACCTATTCCAAGAATGGCGTCAAGCGCTTTTTTCAGGACCTGCGAGGCGCCCAGCACCGCGCTATCCACGCATGGCGTGGATCTACCACGGCATCCCCGCAAACCGATGGATCCGCACCATCCGTGGACGCAGCATTTCCAGTACATCCACGCCATGCGTGGATAGCGCATCGATGGGGTCAGGGCCCTTTCCTTCGGAAAGGGATCCGACCCCGGGGCTCAGTTGCCCAGCTTCTTCTGCCGTGCACGCTCGCGCGCGGCGCGCTCGTCATCGCGCAGGCTCGGCCAAGCGGCGTGCAGGTACTGCAGGCCCGACCACAGGGTCAGCACCGCGGCAATCGCCAGGGTCCAGTCGCCGATGTGGAACACCGGCCAGCCCATCCAGATGTCTTCCACCGGCACGTTCGGCGCCACCGAATACAGCAGGCACAGCAGCGCGACCATCTGCGCGGTGGTCTTGATCTTGCCGATCATCGCCACGCGCACCTTGGCGCGCTGGCCCAGCTCGGCCATCCATTCGCGCAGCGCCGATACCGCGATCTCGCGGCCGACGATCACCGCCGCCCAGAATGCCATCCACGGCGTCGGATGGCCCTGCACGATCAGGAACAGCGCTACTGCCACCATCAGCTTGTCCGCAACCGGGTCGAGGAACGCGCCGAAGGCCGACTCCAGCTGGTAACGGCGTGCGATCCAGCCGTCGAGCCAGTCGGTGATCGCGGCCAGGCCGAAGATCGCCGCCGAAGCGAAGTTGGTCCAGGTGTAGGGCAGGTAGAACACCAGCACCAGCACCGGGATCATCACGATCCGCAACAACGTCAGCCAGGTGGGCAGGGTCAACTTCATGCTTGCGTGCTTCTCTCTCTACTCGGCCGCATCGGGCGTGGCCAACCCGTGCAGGTTAGCGTAGATACGTGCCGCGAGGGCGTCATTGATGCCTTCCACCTTGGCGATTTCCGCTTCACCAGCGGCTTTCAGGCCCACCAGGCCGCCGAAATGCTTGAGCAGGCTGGCGCGGCGGCGCGGCCCGATGCCGGGGATATCCTCCAGCTTGCTGGTCATCCGTGCCTTCTGGCGGCGCCCACGGTGGCCGGTGATGGCGAAGCGATGCGCCTCGTCGCGCACCTGCTGGATGAACTGCAGCGCCGGGTTGGCCGCGCCCGGGCGCAGCTCGCGGCCATCGGGCATCACCAGCGCTTCGTGGCCGGCGCGGCGCTCCACGCCCTTGGCCACGCCCACCAGCAGCACGCCTTCCACGCCCAGGTCGGCCAGCGCGGCCTGCGCCTGCGCCAACTGGCCGGCGCCACCGTCGATCAGCAGCACATCCGGCAGCACGCCCTGCTCTTCCACCGCGCGGCGGAAACGGCGGTCGATGGCCTGGCGCATGGCGGCATAGTCGTCGCCCGGCTCAATGCCGCTGATGTTGAAACGGCGGTACTGCGCGCGCACCGGACCGGCGGCGTCGAACACCACGCACGAGGCCACGGTGGCCTCGCCCAGCGTATGGCTGATATCGAAGCACTCGACCCGCTTGACCGGCTCGGCCAGGCCCAGCATCTCGCGCAGTGCGTCGCTGCGCGCGTGCTGCGCGTTGCGGCTGTTGAGCTCGGTGGCCAGGGTCAGCTGCGCGTTGCGACTGGCCAGCTCCACGTAGCCGGCACGCTCGCCGCGCACGTTCCACTTCAACTGCACCTTGCGCTCGGCCGAGGCGGACAGCGCGGCGACCAGCAGATCGGCGTCGGGAATCTCGCGATCCAGCAGGATCTCGCGCGGTGGCTCGAATTCGATGTAGTACTGCGAGACGAACGCGGCCAGCACTTCCTCCGGACTCTCCTCGCCGTTGGTGCGCGGGAAGAATGGGCGGGTGCCGAGGTTGCGGCCATCGCGGAAGGCCAGCAGCAGCACGCAGGCCTGCGAACCCTGCATGGCCACCGCCAGCACGTCCAGGTCGGCGGCGCGGCCGTCCACGTACTGGCGGGTCTGCATGCTGCGCAGCGAGGAGATCAGGTCGCGCAGGCGCGCAGCCTGCTCGAACTCCAGCGCCTCGCTGGCGGCCTGCATCTGCTCGCCCAGCTCGCGGGTCAGTTCGTCGCTCTTGCCTTCCAGGAACAGCGCAGCGCGGCGCACCGACTCGGCGTAGTCCGGCGCCGGCACCAGCTCCACGCAGGGCGCGCTGCAGCGGCCGATCTGGTATTGCAGGCACGGCCGCGAGCGGTTGCGGAACACGCTGTCCTCGCAACTGCGCAGCTTGAACAGCTTGTGCATCAGGTTCAGCGTTTCGCGCACTGCGGTCACGCCCGGATACGGCCCGAAATAGCGGCCGGGAATGGCGCGCGGGCCACGATGCAGGGCGATGCGCGGCCAGTCCTCGCGGGTCAGCAGCACATGCGGGTAGGTCTTGTCGTCGCGCAGCGAGACGTTGTAGCGCGGCGACAGCGACTTGATCAGCTGATTCTCCAGCAGCAACGCCTCGGCTTCCGAGCGCGTCACGGTCACGTCCATGCGCGTGATCTGCGAGATCATCGACATGATCCGCGCGTTCTTCGGGCTGCCGTTGAAATAGCTGCCGACGCGGTTGCGCAGCGCGCGCGCCTTGCCCACGTACAGCAGGGTGTCGTCGGCCGCGTACATGCGGTACACGCCGGGGGCAGTGCTGAGCTGGGCCGCGAAGGCCTTGCCGTCGAAGGCCGGGGCGGGAACGTCGGTCATTCGCTGATCGGGACTTCGCTGAGCACGCCGCTGTCGGGGTCGAATCGCAGCACGGCATGGGCGTCGGTCTCGGCGATCCACACCGCACCTGCGCCCACGGCCAGGCCAGCCGGGCCGTGCAGGCGGCGCGGCAGCGGCTGGGTGGTCAGTTCACCGCCGCCCAGGCGCAGCGTGCGCAGGCGACCGTTGCCGGTGTCGGCGATCCACAGCAGCGGGGCGTCCGCGCCCAGTGCGATCGCCTGCGGGAACTGCAGGCTGGCCTGCGCGCGCGGGCCGTCTTCACTGCCGAAGCGCCACGGCCCCTGCCCGACCAGTGTCTGCACCAGGTCACCACGCAGTTGCAGTGCACGGATCGAGGATCCCAACGCATCGGCGACGTACAGCACCTGCTGCACCACGGCCAGCGCGGTCGGTTGCGCGAAGGCAGCCAGATGGCCACTGCCATCACGCTCGTCGATGGAACCACTGCCGGCGCGCCATTGCAGGCTGCGCTGGCCCAGGTGGTAGCTCCAGATGCGGTTGTCGCCGGCCATTGCGATGTGCAGCTGGTTGTCGGCGATGGCCAGGCCAACCGGATGGTCCAGCGAGACCTGCCGCGCCTGCGCCACCGGGCCCTCCACCGGCGCGCCGAGTCGCCCGTTGCCGCACAGCGTGTCGACGATGCCGGTCAGCAGATTGATGCGGCGCACGGCATGGTTGCCGGTATCGGCGACGTACAGCGAATCGCGCTCCAGCACCAGCGCCTGCGGGCGGTGGAACGCCGCTTCGGCGAGATTGCCATCCATGAAATCGGCGGTGCCGAGACCGAACTGACGCAGGATGCGGCCGCCATGGCTGCATTCGAGAATGCGGTGATGACCGCTGTCGGCGATGTACAGACGTTCGGTGCTGACCGCCAGCCCCTGCGGGAAGCGCAGGGCCTGGCGCGGTTCCGGATGCAGTTCGCTGCCGCCACGCGGCGGCGCCGAAGGTGCGCCCTGGCACAGCGCGTTCAAGGCGCGCTCCAGTTCACCGGGCGCGCCCTGCCCGACCAGCCGTTGCTGTTCACGGCCCTGCGCGTCCAGCAGCACCATGGTCGGCCAGGCGGTGACGCCGAAGCGGCGCCAGCCATCCCAGTCGGCATCGAGCAGCACGGGCATGGTCAGGCCCTGACGGCGCAGCAGCTTCAGTGCGGCCGTGGCATCGCGTTCGAAATCAAAACGCGGCACCTGCAGCACCAGCGGCTGCAGCTTGCCCGGGTGGCGCGACAGCCATTGGCCGAACTCGGCCAGGCGTTGCGCACTCCAGGCGGAGGCCGCATTGACGAACAGCAGCGCGACCGGCCGGCCGCGCAGTTCGGTCAGGGTGCAGGGGGTGGCATTGAGCCAGGTGGCGAATTCGGGCAGGTCCGGGACGGGCTGGACGTTCATGACCTGATTATGCCGGAGTCGGCGTCATGCAACAGTCGTGCCACCGCACGTTTTGCAGCATCGTCGACCAGCGACCAGACCTGTTCGAAATGATCGCTGCCGCCGGTGTAGGGATCAGGGATGGCTACCCGCCCCTGCCCGCCGGACCAGGGCAGATACAACGCCAGCCGTTCACGCTGGGCCGCCGTCACCAGGCGCCCGGCATCACGCAGGTTGGCCTCGTCGGCACACAGGATCCAGTCGAAACGTTCGAAATCCACGGCCTGCAGCTGGCGTGCGCGCAGGCCGCCGATGTCCACGCCGTGCCCGGCCGCGCAGGCGATCGCGCGGCGGTCCGGCGGCTCGCCCACGTGCCAGTCGCCCGTGCCGGCCGAATCGACCTGCACCCGCCCGGCCAGCGGCGAGGCATCCAGGCGTGCGCGCAGCGCCCCTTCGGCCATCGGCGAACGGCAGATGTTGCCGAGGCAGACGACCAGCAGCCTCATCGCGCGGCCATCGCCTGCAGCAGCCCCTCGGCGCGCTCCAGGTCCTCGGGCGTATCGATGCCCGGTGGGAACGGCTCGGGCGAGATCGCCACGCTGATCGGGTAGCCCGCTTCCAGCACGCGCAGCTGCTCCAGCGATTCGACCTGCTCCAGCTGGCCCGGCGGCATCGCCGCGAACTGCTGCAGGAAGCCGGCGCGATAGCCATAGATGCCGATGTGGCGCAGCCAGTGATGGCCGTCCGGCAGCGTGTCGCGGCTGCGTGCGAAGCCGTCGCGGTGCCAGGCGATCGGCGCGCGGCTGAAGTACATCGCCTCGTTGCGCACGTTGCGCACCAGCTTCACGACGTTCGGGTCGAACAGGGTGTGCGCGTCCTCGACGGTCGTGGCGAGAGTCGACATCGGCGCAGTGCCAGCGACCAGCGCATCGGCCACCGCGCGGATGCCGGTCGCCGGCGCGAACGGTTCGTCGCCCTGCAGGTTGACCACCACCGTGTCATCGGCCCAGCCGGCAATGCGTGCGCACTCGGCCAGGCGATCGGTGCCCGAGGCATGCGTGGTCGCGGTCATCGCCACCTTCACCTCGGCCAACCCGGACAGCGCATCGGAAATGCGTTGATCGTCGGTCGCCACCCAGACCTCGCGGGCACCGGCCTGCAGCGCGCGGCGCGCCACATGCAGCACCAGCGGCTCACCGCCCAGCGGGCGCAGCGGCTTGCCCGGCAGCCGCGAGGCGGCAAAGCGGGCCGGAATGGCGACGACGAATTCGGTCATGCGGGCGGTTCTCGGCAGGCTCGTTACAACGGGAATGCGGCCAGCGGCGCGTGAATGCAAGCGCCGCCGCGCCACTCAGTTCGGTCGCAGCTTGTCCAGGCGATCGGTCAACGCCACCCAGAACGCGGCGGGCAACTCGGCGCGCAGCGGAACCGCGTAGTGCCAGTCGTTGCCGAACGCCCGGCATTTCACCGCATCCTTTTCGGTCATCAGTACCGGCAACTGGCTGCCGAAGGACAGGTCCTGCGGCTGGTAGGCCTGGTGGTCGGCGAACGCATGCGGCACCACGCCGATCCCGCGCGCGCGCAGCATGTCGAAGAAGCGCTGTGGATGGGCGATGCCGGCCACCGCGTGCACCCGCTGGCCCTTGAAGTACGCCAGCGGGCGCGCGCGGCCACCGGCCAGCGGCTGCGCACTGTCGATGTGCAGGGACATTGGCCACTGGCCGAAGCCACAGGCCTGTGCCGCGGTCTCCTCATCGGCCTGGCCGAGGTTGACCACGCGGAAATCGCACTCGCTCGCGCGGCTGACCGGCTCGCGCAACGGCCCGGCCGGGATCATCCGGCCATTGCCATAGCGACGCTGGGCATCGACCAGTTCGATCTCGATGTCGCGCGCCAGCCGGTAGTGCTGCAAACCGTCGTCGCAGACGATTACATCGCAGCCGGCCTCGATCAGCGCCTTGCCGGCGGCGACACGGTCACGGTCCACGCGCACCGGCACGCCGGTCTTCCAGGCGATCAGCACCGGTTCGTCACCGCCCTTCGCGGTTGGCGTATCGGCCTGCACCCACAGCGGCTTGTCGGCGTCTTCGCGACCATAGCCGCGGCTGGCCACGCCCGGCTTCCAGCCGGCCGCGCGCAGGCGCTCGACCAGGGCAATCGTCAGCGGCGTCTTGCCGGTACCACCGGCGGTGATGTTGCCGACCACGATGACCGGCACCGGCAGCGAGTGGCGCTTGCGCCAGCCACGCCGATAGGCGCGCCGGCGCAGTGCGGTGACACCTGCGTACAGCGGCGCCAGCAGGCGCATCGCCCACGGAACCGGGGTGCCGTCATACCAGTACGGCGGGGTCTGGGTGCCCTTGCCGGCCATCAGTCCTGCCTTTCGCGGAACTGCATGCTGTGCAGATGCTGGTACAGGCCGCCCAGTTCGAGCAGCTCCTTGTGCGTGCCGCGTTCAACGATGCGGCCATGATCCATGACCAGTACCTGGTCGGCATGCTCGATGGTCGACAGCCGGTGCGCGATGACCAGCGTGGTGCGTTCGGGCATCAGGCGCTGCAGCGCGTCCTGCACCAGGCGCTCGGATTCGTTGTCCAGCGCCGCAGTGGCTTCGTCGAGGATCAGGATCGGGGCGTCGCGCAGGATCGCGCGGGCAATGGCCAGGCGCTGGCGCTGGCCACCGGACAGCAGCGCGCCGTTCTCGCCCACCGGGGTCTGCAGCTGCTGCGGCATGCGTGCGATGAACTCCCACGCGTTGGCGGCCTCGGCCGCCGCGCGGATCTGCTCGTCGGTCGCTTCCATGCCATAGGCGATGTTGGCGGCGATGGTGTCATCGAACAGCATGACCTTCTGCCCGACCATTGCCACCTGCCGGCGCAGGTCGGCCAGCGGGTAGTCGTCCAGTGCCACGCCGTCGAGGGTGATGACACCGCCGCTGGGCTCGTAGAAGCGTGGCACCAGCCGGATCAGGCTGGTCTTGCCACTGCCGGAACGGCCGACAATGGCCGTCACCGTGCCTGGCCTTGCAACGAAGCTGATGTCGTCCAGGGCGATGCCGCTGTCCTCGCGGTAACGCAGCATGACGTGGTCGAACGCCAGTTCGCCCCGCACGCGCTGCACGCGTCGCTGCCCCTGGTCGCGCTCCACTGGCATGTCGAGGATGCCGAACAGGCGCTCGGCAGCGGACACACCGCGCGAAATCGACGTCTGTACGCTGGTCAGGCGGCGCAGCGATGGAATGATGGCCATCATCGATGTCATCAGGCCCATGAACTGGCCGGCATTGAGCCGGCCCGCCAGGGCTTCGCGGGTCGACACCCAGACGATCACCGCCAGCGCCAGTGCAGCCAGGAACTGCACCACGCTGGAGGCGGCGGCGCGGGTGACCTCGACCTTCATGTTCAACGCCAGCATGCGGTTGGCCAGGCGCGAGTAGCGCGAGATCTCATGCTGCTGGGTGCCGTGCACCTTCACTTCCTGCTGCGCGGCCAGCGACTGCTCGGCAGTCTGCGCCATGGTGCCCATGCCGTCCTGGATGCCACGGCTGATGCGCCGGTAGCGCTTGCCCACGTAGGACACGATGCCACCGATCAGCGGCACCACCAGCAGCATCGCCAGGGTGACCTTGACACTCATCTGCAGCATCACCGCCAGCATCGCGATGATGGTGAGGGTGTCGGCCACCACGGTCTTCAGCGCGTCGGCGCTGGCCTGGGTGACCTGCTCGGTATCGAAGTTCAGGCGGCTGACCATCACCGGCGTCGCTTCGGTATCGAAGTGCGACGACGGCAGGTGCAGGTACTTCTGCAGCACCTGCTCACGCAGGTCGCGGACCACGCTGCGACCGGTCTTGGCCAGCGTGTAATCACTGACCCAGGTGGCCACGCTGCGCATCAGGAACAGGCCGAGGATGGTCAGCGGCAGCACCACGGCCGCGCGCGGCTGCGGGTCGACGAAACCTTCGTTGACCAGCGGCTCCATCAGCTTGGTGAAGTGGTAGCCGGCCAGGGCCTCGACCACCATGGCGATGACCGCGCCCACCATGAACACCCAGTAGGTGCGGGTGTAGCCCAGCAGACGTTTGTAGATCGGCCACACCGGCGCGTGATGGGAACTCATGGACGCACCTCTGGCGCAGTTGCAATGGCGATACGACGGAAACCGAGTTGACCGAGCGCGTCCTGCGCGGTCACCACGGCCTGGTAGGGAGTGCGTGCGTCGGCGCGCAGCAGCACGGGCTGGCTGCGGTCACTGCCGGCCACGGACGCGATGGTCTGCTTGACCGACTCGACGTCGCTGCGCAGCACTTCCTGGTCATTGATGAAATAACGGCCTTCGGCGTTGATCAGCACGCTGAGCGAACGCGGCGGCTCGTTGTTGGGCTGCTGGCTGGCGGTGGGCAGCTGCACCTGCAGCGTCGAGCGCGCATCGAAGGTGGTGGTGACCACGAAGAAGATGATCAGCACCAGGATGACGTCGATCAGCGGGACCAGATCGATATGCGGTTCATCCTGGGAGCGGTCATTGCCAATACGCATCGATCAGGCCTTCGCCGCAGCGGCGTTGGCCGGTCGCGCCGGCGCGACCGGGTTCATCACCCCGGGGCGACCGTCGAGTGTGTCCAGCAGGGCACTGGCTTCCTGCTCCATTTCCACCACGTAGCCGTGGATGCGGCCCTTGAAGTAGCGATGGAACATCAGTGCCGGAATGGCCACGATCATGCCCGTGGCGGTGCACACCAGCGCCTTGCCGATACCGCCGGCCAGCTGGTTCACGTCGCCCACCCCATGGTCGAGGATACCCAGGAACATCTGGATCATGCCGATCACGGTGCCCAGCAGGCCCAGCAGCGGGCCGGCCGAGGCAATGGTGCCCAGCGCGTTGAGGAAACGTTCCATGCGGTGCACCAGGTGGCGGCCGGTGTCCTCGATGCGCTCGCGGATCTGGTCGCGCGGACGATTGCGAGCTTCCAGCGCGGCCGCCAGCAATGCCCCCAGCGGCGAGTTGGCACGCAGGGTCTGCAGGTGCGCCGGGTCAAGCTTGCCGCGTGCGGCCCAGTTGCGCACTTCCTGGCCGAGGCCGGGCGGCAGCACTTCAGTCCGCCGCAGGGACCAGAAACGCTCCAGGATGATCGCCAAAGCCAGTACGCCCAACAGCAGCAGCGGCACCATCGGCCAGCCACCGGCCTTGACCAGTTCCCACACGTTTCAACCCTCCGGCCCAACGGCCGCTTGTTTGATCGGCGATAGGATAACAGCCGACCGCGCCCGCCCAGCGGCATCCCACCACCGGGATGCATGGATACGCTGTTCACGCAGCTGCAGCCCTTGTGCGCCAAGCCATACGCGGATCGCCCCGGACTCCGCAGTGGACACCACCTCGGCTCCCTGCGCCTGCCAGCGCCGGACCACGTCCCGGCGCGGGTGGCCGAAGCGGTTCTGGTGCCCGGCCGAAACCAGCGCCAGCCGGGCTGACACCGCCGCCACCCAGGGCGCGCTGGAGCTGCCGCCGCTGCCATGGTGCGGCACCAGCACCACATCCGCCTTCAGCGCCGCCGGAGACGCCCGCAGCAGCGCCTGTTCGGCCGGGCGGCCGATGTCCCCGGGCAACAGGACCCCACCATGCGCGCTGGCCACGCGCAGCACGCAGCTGTCCTCGTTTTCAGCCCGCTGGCTGCCGGCATCCGGGTGCAGCACCTGGAAGTCGACGCCGTCCCAGCGCCAGCGCAGGCCGCGCTGGCAGCGCCCGGCCCCGGCGATCGCGCTGCCCGGCGGCGCCAACAGGGGCAGCTCCGGCAACTGAAGGCGCAGGCTCGGCAGGTTGCCGGCATGATCGAGATCGTCGTGACTGATCAGCACGCGGTCGGGCCGTGCCTGCCCCAGCGCCCGCAATGACGGAACCAGGACCCGCTCACTGCCCTCACCCCCGATCGGCGGTCCCACGTCGTACAAGAGCGCATGCCGCGCGGTACGCAACAACACCGCCGTGCCCTGCCCGACGTCGTGTACCAGCAGCTCCAGCTCCCCCTCGGCCGGCCGCTCGCGCAATGGCCACAGCAGCGGCAGGCACAGCAGGAGGCCAGCCAGCCCGCCCCCGGCACCGCGTGGCAGCAGCCACCAGAACACGCCCAGCAGCGCCGCCGGCACTGCCCAGGCCGGTGCCTCGGCCAACCACCACATCGCCTGTGGATGCGCCGCCAGTGGCTGCAGGGCCTGCCAGCTGATTTCGAACAACCACGCCGCTGCACGCCACGCCCAGCACCCGGCGCCGTCATGCAGCACCTGCAGGGCGGTGCCCAGCAGTGATAAGGGCACCACCAGCAATGTCCACCACGGGATGACCGGCAGGTTCACCAGCGGCCCCAGCCAGGCGGTGCCACCGAACAAGGCGATGCCCAGCGGCAACAGGCCGACGCTGGCCACCCCTTGTGCGGCCAGGAACCCGCGCAGGTTGGCGACCACCCCACGCGGACGTCCCTGCGGCAGGCACCAGACCAGCCACAGGACGCCGCCGAAGCTGAGCCAGAAACCCGCGGACAGCACTGACAGGGGCGCCGGCAGCAACAGCGCCAGCGCCGCCAGGGCAAGCCCCTGCACGAGACCCAGTGGGCGCCGCCCGCTACGCGCCAACGCCACCAGCCCGATCATCAGTGCGGTGCGCACGGTCGGCAATTCACCGCCGGCCAGCACCGCATAGCCCGCTGCGGACAGGGCCGCGGCGCAGGCCGCCGCCTGGGGGCGTGGCCAATGCCGGCCCAGCAGCGGGCACAGCCACCACAGCCCTCGGCACAGCAACGCCCCCAGTCCCGCCACCACCCCGACATGGAACCCGGAAATGGCCACCAGATGGGTCAGGCCCAGCGCCCGCAACTGATCCCAATCGGCGTCGGACAGGCCACGCGTATCGCCCAGGGCAAGCGCCTGCACGAAGCGCGCAGCCGGATGGGCCACCTGCACGGCGATGGCGGCGCTGGTGCGTTCACGCCATGCCAGCAGGCCATGTGCAGCCTCAAGCTCACGCGCACTGGCCGGCGCCCGAACCGTGCCGTTGCCGGCCACGCCGCGCAGCAGCGCATGGCGTTCACCGTCGAAACCACCGGGATTGATCCGCGAACGCGGCGCCCGCACGCGCAGGGCCAGATGCCACTGCGCGCCGGCCAGGACCTGATGGCGCCCACGCCCGGCGTCGGTGCCATCAGCGGCACGCCAGGCATCGTTCCAGGTGACCTGCAGGCGCTTGCCGCGCAGCGATGGCAGTTCGCTGTTCTCGCTGACCTGCAGCAGGAAGCGGGTGTGCGCGGCTCCATGGTCCGGCAGGTCGATGACCCGTCCACTGACCACCACATCCCGTGCTGGCTGGCCTGGCGGCAGCTGTTCCTGCATTGCCCAGTGCCCGTGCATCGCCGTCCATCCGGCGCCCAGCAGCACGACCGCGGGCAGGCGCCCCCGCCAACGCAGGCCCCACCCCGCCATGCCAAGCACGATCATCACCGTGCAGACCCACAGCGGCGGCAGCCGCGGCAGCTGCACGCAGGCCAGCGCCCCCAGTGTCAGCGCCGCAGCGGCGCCACTGCCCAGCAAGGGAGACGGGGAAAGCTGGACGGCCATGGGTCCAGCCTGCCGCTACCGGCGGCAGCTTGCCTATCGGGACTTGCCCCGCAAACGCGTCAGCGCCGGACGCTGCCGCGATGGAAATTGACCCGGAAGCTTGCGCCGCCTCCCGCAGCCTCACCGACACTGACCGAGCCACCGTGGTGCTGCACGATCTCTTTCACCAGGTGCAGGCCCAGGCCACTGCCGCTGCCCGCCGCGCGCAGGCGATGGAACGGCTCGAAGATCGCCTCGCGGTCGCTCACTGGAATGCCCGCGCCCTGATCGCTGACCTCCAGCAAGCCGCGCGCATCCAACCGCACGCAGATGGTGCCACGGCCACCACCGTGCACGATCGCGTTGTGCACCAGGTTGGCAATCACCCGCCCCAGCGCCAGACTGTCGCCGTGGATCCACACCGGCGATTCCGGCGCGTCCACTTCGAATCCATAGCCGGCGCCCACCACCAGCGGCGCCAGGTCTGCGGCGGCCTCACGCACCAGCAGCGCCAGGTCCAGCTGCTGCAATGCGCCGACATTGCGGTCAAGGCGCTGCAGATCGAGCAGGTGCTCGGCAACATTGCCCAGCCGCGCCACGTCGGTCAGCAACTGCGATTTCAGCTCACCCTGTGGCAGCTGCGCCAGGCGCGCCTGCACCACGGCGATCGGCACGCGCAGCTCGTGCGCCGCGTCGGCGAGGAACTTGTCGCGCGCGGCGTAGCCCTGCTGCACCTTGTCGATGGCATCGTTGAACGCTTCCACCAGCGGCGCCACTTCCGTGGAGACCAGCCGCGCATCCAGCCGAGCACCGGGTTGGCCGATGTCCAGTTCCTTGGCCTGCTGCGCAGAACGGCGCACACCGCGCATGGCACGGTGGATCACGGTCGGCATCACCAGCAGGGTGACCACGATCAGTGGCAGGAAGAACCACAGGCCGATCAGGCGCAGCACCATCAGCGCACCATCCAGCAGCCCGCCCTTGGGCGCGCCACCGACCATCACGGTGATGCGGCGCCCGTCCTCGTTGCGGATCATCACCCGCGCCACGTCCAGGTAAGGGGGCACCAGCGAGCCCAGTTCCGTGGCGCCCACGGTCGGCAGCCGCGCCAGCATCGGCGCGTGGATCGCTGGGATGGTGCCGCGCTCCAGCCACATGCCCTTGTCATCCACCGCGGCGAACCAGAGATTTCCCCCGGCGTTGGCATCGAGCTTGTCCCAGCGCGCCTGGTCCAGCACCAGGCGGCCACCTTCGCTGTGCACCGCCTTGGCCACCGCCTCGGCAACGAACATGTCCATGCCCCAGGAGTCCTTGTCACCCCAGGTCAGGATCAACGCGACCACCGCGAACAGTACGGTGAAGGCCTGTGCCAGGAACAGGCGCCAAGCCAGGCCAAGGGTGATCGAACGGATCGGACGGGCCATCTCAGGCCTCCGCCAGCAGGTAGCCGACGCCCCGGATCACGTGGATCTCCACCCCCGCCCCGGCCTGCTGCAGCGCTTTGCGCAGCTTGGAGATATGCGCATCGAGCGCATTGGACTGGATCTCATCATCGAACCCGTACACTGCAGCCTCCAGGGCACTGCGGGTCACCGTGCGGCCCTGCCGCATCGCCAACGCCTGCAGCACCAGCACCTGCCGACGTGGCAATGCCAGGGGCTGGCCCTCCACCTGTGCCTGCAGCGATTCGAAATCGAACTCGAGCCGCCCCAGCCGCAGGCTCGGCGTCACCATCGCCGAAGGCCTGCGCGATACGGCGCGGATGCGCGCCATCAGTTCCTCGATCGCCACCGGCTTGACCAGATAGTCATCGGCACCGACGTCCAGGCCTTCGACCTTGTCCGACAGCGTGCCCTTGGCGGTCAGCATGATCACCGCCAGGTTCGGCCGCAGCGCACGCGCCGACGCGACGAATCCAGCACCATCGCCATCGGGCAACTGTCGATCGAGCAGCAGCAGCTGGTGCACCGGTTCGCGCAACGCGAGCGCGGCCTCGGCCAGGCTGCCGACCACATCGGCGACCACGCCCTGCCGCTCCAGGCCCGATTGCAGGGCGCGGGACAGATCAGGATCGTCTTCGACCAGGAGGATGCGCATCAGGAACTCGTCTACCGGAAACGCTGCCGATCATAGTGCCTGGGGCCATGGTTTTGCGCCCATGCATGCCAGCGGTTGCAGGCGCAATGTTCTGACAATGTTGCCCCTTCAGCATGCGCAGCCATCACCCGCAACGCGGCCGAACGATGCTGTCGCTGCCCCTGACAAGGACCCCCATGGCCTCCGTCTCCCCCACCGCAGAAGCCCACGCGATCCTGCGTGCACCGGACCTGGACAGCGCAGAACGCGCCTATCTGGGACTGATGCCCGACCTTGAACATGTGAATGCACTGGCCCGCCGTGCAGTGAGCCTGTCACGCGTTGCCGACGCGGCACGCGGCTATGCGTTGTCGATGACTCTGGTCGGACTGCGCCTGCAGGAGCTGGAGATGGGCGAGCCAACGGCCAGGGAACATCGCCAGGCCACCCTGCGCAGCCTGCGCCAGGCCTTCAGCGCCTGACAGCACCCGCACAGGCACTGCCGCCGCACCGGCGGCAGCGGGAGTGATCGGGTCAGCAGGACCCGCCACCCGGCAGGCCTGGCGCGGCGGCGTCATTCAGCGCAGCGTGGTCCACGCCAGCAGCGCGCACAGGATTGCGACCCAGATCACGGCCTTGAACGTGCCTTCCAGCATGTTGCCGCCGAACAGGCGTTCCAGGAGCGGATTGGGCCTCGACACCGGGACGTGATCACTCATGCGGCAGCTCCTTGCAGTAATGGCGCGTTTGCGCAGTAGCGCCGAGTCTACGCCTGCGCGGCCCGGATTCATCGCCATCTGCCTGCCTTTGGCGGCCCAATTCCCGCCTTCGTCGCAGGCCGGCTGCGATGCCCGGCCGACCCTGCCAGCCTGCACGCACTTTCCCGCTGGAGCACCGTGCCATGCCGATGCTTGCCCTGATCCTGCTGTTCTCCAGCCTGTTCGGCGACGGCTGCGGGCCCACCGAAGATGCCCTGCGCAGCCAGATCCTGCGCACCGAGGATCGGCAGGCCATGCATGAAGCGCAGCCCCTTCAGCTCTATCACCTGCGCCAGGACCGCGTGCTGCGGCTGGGCAGCCAGCAATCGCCAGACGACACTGGCGCCAGCCCTCATCCGGCACCGGCCCCGGTACGTGTGGCGCAGCTGTGGGAACGCGTCGACGGCCAGTGGCGCATCCAGAGTTCGATCAGCATTACCCACTGATTTCATGCCAATGAACCGGCACGGATGCAGCTTCGCAGGAACGCCAGGCTCGCCGGAACGAAAAAAGCCGGCCCCGGGGCCGGCTTTCATCGTTTCCACGGCTTCACCGGCAACGCCGGGAGCAGGTGGTGGGCGGTACAGGGTTCGAACCTGTGACCCCTACCATGTCAAGGTAGTGCTCTACCGCTGAGCTAACCGCCCATCTTGTTCTTGCCGCCCGAAGGCTGGCCTTGCTACGTAAAAACCCGGCGCCAGGGCCGGGCTTTGCAGTTCACGACAGCCCTCTTCCGAGGACTTCGTGGTGGGCGGTACAGGGTTCGAACCTGTGACCCCTACCATGTCAAGGTAGTGCTCTACCGCTGAGCTAACCGCCCGTTTTGCTTCTGCATTTCCGCGATTGCGTCGGTGCAGGCCGCGTATATTACGGATGCGGGCCGTGAAGCGCAACACTTTTGTGAAGATGATGCTGCACTGCCACGTTCAGCCCAGGCTGGCTTCCTTCAGCTGCCGGATCTGGTCACGCACCCGTGCGGCATCTTCGAATTCCAGGTCCTTGGCGTGCTGGTACATCTGCTGTTCCAGCGCCTTGAGACGGGTCGCCAGCTGCGCCGGAGACAGCGAACGATAGTCGGCCGCTTCTTCGGCCACACCCGCCCGGCCCTTGCCCCTACCCTTCTTGGCTTCCTTCTCGGCGGCATCCGAACGCGCGCCTTCAAGGACATCGACGATCGGGCGCGCCACCGAGCGCGGCACGATGCCATGTTCTTCGTTGTACTCGACCTGCTTGGCACGGCGCCGGTCGGTCTCATCGATCGCCGCCTGCATCGAGCGGGTGATCTTGTCGGCGTACAGGATCGCCTTGCCACGCACGTTGCGTGCGGCGCGGCCGATGGTCTGGATCAGCGAGCCAGTGGAGCGCAGGAAGCCTTCCTTGTCGGCATCGAGGATCGCCACCAGCGATACCTCGGGCATGTCCAGGCCTTCGCGCAGCAGGTTGATGCCGACCAGCACGTCGAACTTGCCCAGGCGCAGGTCGCGGATGATCTCCACGCGCTCGACCGTATCCACGTCCGAGTGCAGGTAGCGCACGCGGATACCGTGTTCGGTGAGGTACTCGGTGAGGTTTTCAGCCATGCGCTTGGTCAGCGTGGTGACCAGCACGCGGTCGCCCGCCTTGATGCGCGCGTTGGCCTCGCTCATCAGGTCGTCGACCTGGGTACCGACCGGCCGGATCTCCACCACCGGGTCGATCAGGCCGGTTGGGCGCACCACCAGTTCGGTGATCTCGTCACCGGCTTCACGCAGTTCATAGGGCCCGGGCGTGGCCGACACGTAGATGCTGCGCGGGCAGCGCTCCTCCCATTCCTCGAAGCGCAGCGGGCGGTTGTCCAGCGCCGACGGCAGGCGGAAACCGAACTCAACCAGGGTTTCCTTGCGCGAGCGGTCACCCTTGAACATGGCGCCGATCTGCGGGATGGTCACATGCGATTCGTCGATCACCAGCAGCGCATCCGGCGGCAGGTAGTCGAACAAGGTCGGTGGCGGCTCGCCGGCATTCTTGCCGGTCAGGTGCCGGGAGTAGTTCTCGATGCCGTTGCAGTAACCGACCTCGGCCATCATTTCCAGGTCGAACTGCGTGCGCTGGGCCAGGCGCTGCGCTTCCACCAGCTTGTTCTGCGCGTAGAGCTGCTCCAGCCGCTCCTTCAGCTCTACCTTGATCGTCTCGATCGCCGCCAGCACGCGCTCGCGCGTGGTCGCATAGTGCGTCTTCGGGTAGACCGTGAAGCGCTGCATGTTGCGCAGCGTCTCGCCGGTGAGCGGATCGAACAAGGTGATCTTCTCGACCTCGCCATCGAACAGTTCAAGGCGCAGTGCTTCGCTGTCCGACTCGGCCGGGAACACGTCGATCACTTCGCCGCGCACGCGGAAGGTACCGCGCTGCAGCTCGTACTCATTGCGCGTGTACTGCAGCTGGGTCAGGTGGTTGATCAGATCGCGCTGGTCGATGCGCTCACCCTTGGACAGGATCAGGCGCAGTGAAAGGTAGTCTTCCGGCGCACCCAGGCCATAGATCGCGGACACCGTGGCCACCACGATCGCGTCCGGGCGCGACAGCAGGGTCTTGGTCGCGGCTAGCCGCATCTGCTCGATGTGTTCGTTGATCGAACTGTCCTTCTCGATGAAGGTGTCCGACGACGGCACGTAGGCTTCGGGCTGGTAGTAGTCGTAATAGCTGACGAAGTACTCCACCGCGTTGTGCGGGAAGAACGCCTTGAACTCGCCATACAGCTGCGCCGCCAGCGTCTTGTTCGGTGCCATGATCAGCGTCGGCTTCTGAACGTTCTGGATGACGTTGGCGATGGTGTAAGTCTTGCCCGAGCCGGTCACGCCCAGCAGGGTCTGCTTGGCGATGCCGGCCTCGAAGTTGCTGGTCAGCTTCGCGATGGCGTTGGGCTGGTCGCCCGCCGGCGAATACGGCGAGACAAGTTCAAAACTGTCGCTCATGGTGTTGCCAGTTCCCGGGAAGGGTGAGTATACGGGGCGAGGAGTGACGGCCGGCTGAGGGGTTGCCGGGCAGACCCCTACGGGGATTCCCGATGGCGGCCGCACAGCCGGGCGCGGAGGCTGGATGCATGCGCACTGCCCAAGCCCCCTGCCCGCTCGGCCCCCGCTCTGCGCGGGGCGTGCACCTGACCGAACTGCTGGTGGTCATCACTGTGCTGGCGGTGCTGCTGGCCGCGTCCTGGCCGGCGCTGCAGCCCCTGTTGCTGCGGCAACGCGCCGATGCACTGCAACTGACCCTGCATGCCAGCCTGTCCGGCGCACGCAGCGAGGCAGTGCGCAGACGGGAGCTGATCGGCCTCTGCGCCAGTGTCGACGGCCAGCACTGCAGTGACGACTGGAGCGCCGGCTGGATCATCTACCGCAGCGGCGACCAGCGCGGGGAGCCTGCCTCGCCGGAGGCGATCCTGAGCCACCAAACCGGGCGTTCGGACATATCGATCCTTGCCCAGGCCAGCAGCGGGCGCCCGCAGCTGTTCTTCCAGGCAGATGGACGCAGCCCGGGCGCCAATCTGACCCTGCGCATCTGCGCGGGCAACAAGCTGCATGGCGCATTGATCGTCAACAACGGCGGCCGCGTCCGAAGCGAGCGCGTAGATCGCGGCACCCCCTGCTGAACGCTTGCGCAGAAAAACAAAAGCCGCGACTTCTCGCGGCTTTTGCAATATCTGGCGCCCGAAGTTGGACTCGAACCAACGACCCCCTGATTAACAGTCAAGTGCTCTAACCGGCTGAGCTATTCGGGCGGGGAGGCGCATTGTACTGATCGATTACAGGAAGATCAACACCTGTTTCACCAACAGCTGGCAACGCCGCCGTCGGCCGTCTTGCGGTTGGCCTGGTCCACGCTCAACTTGCCACAGCTGTCCTTGGCCTGCGTGCCCTGCGGGGTGGCAGTGATGGTGAAGCTGGTGCCGTCGCCCTTGTAATCCAGGTTGTAGCGCGCAGTCCCTCCATCACGCGGCGACACCTTGGTCGGCAGTGCGTAGCCGGTGTAGGAGTTGTTGCTGGTGTGGTAGCGCTCCGCACGCTGCGCATACTCGGCCAGGTCCGCCTTCACCACGGCGCGATGCGATCGGCGCACGTACTCCTGGTAAGACGGAATGGCGATCGCCGCCAGGATGCCGATGACGATCACCACGATCATCAATTCAATCAGCGTGAAGCCGGCCGCGCGGCGAGGCATGGGAGTGTGCAACATGGGCGTGGATCCTCGCACTTGGGTTACTGGAGCTGGCGCCAGGACTGGCGACCGCACGGGTAAGGCAGATACAGCGACTGGCTACCCGCAGCACCCACCGCCATCCAGCAGGAGCTGCCACCGGGCGGTGCCTTGTTGTCCGTCGGACGTGGCAACACCGACAGCGAGACGTCACGCACTGGCGCGGTTCCTCCTGTCTTCAGTGCAATGGCCGCGGTGCCGGAGCCGGGTCGGCTGCCGGTCGGCGAGCCATAACGGACGTTCTCCAGCATCGGCAGGCCACTGATCGACGACAACCCGAACAGCCAGTTCGAACCACTGGTCGAACAGCCGACCGTTTCCATGTTGGGTACATAGGTCGGCATGAAGACAATGCCACTGACCAGGATCGGGTTACCTACCGCACGTTCACCGTTGCCGGCAGGCAGCTGGATCATCCAGCCACGGGCGTTGGCCGGCGCCGCACCCGCGGTGATCTTGCGCTCATCAACGCCTGCAGCGGCGGCCGCGGCCGTGTACGGAACCAGGTTGGCGGCGGTCACCGTCGAGGTCACCGTCTTGCCCGACAGATCGTTCACGGCGTACAGCGCCTGCTGCGACTTGTCATCCTTGTCGCTGGTGAAGGAGAAGCTGCCGGTGCCGAAGTAAAGCATCACGCCGCCCGAAGGACCGGTCGCGGCGGTCATGCCACCGGTGATCGGCTGACGGTAGGTCCTGTTGGAGGAGTCCTGGGCAACCTGGCTGGTGAACATCGGCACGGTCAACGTGGTATTCGCACTGCTGGTCAGGTCGAACTTCCACACGGCGCCACGCTGATCGGCGGCATAGACGGTGTCGGCCAGGCCATCACGACCGCGCGCATCCTGGTTGGTACCGGTCCAACGATCGACAACGACCACATTGCCCAATCCGTTGTCCCCGGAGATGCCGGCGCCCGAGGTACCCTCGACGGCTTCGATCATCCGGATGTCGCCACTGGCCATATCGACCACGAACAACACCGCCTTGCCGCTGGCGCTGCCGTAGCCATTACCGAAGATCGCCTTCCAGGCCACGCCGGTGCCACTCTTCACCGGCACGATCACCGGCTTGCCCAGCACGAAACCGATGTTGTTGCGCACCTCATCCCGCAGCGACGAATTGATGTCACTGATTTCCCACAGCACGTTGCCGGTGCCGAAACTGCCCGGCGTGGTGACATCCAGTGCGAACACCGAACGGCCACCCGCACCCGTGGTGCCTACCAGGCTGGTCTGCCAGGCGGTGCCGTTGAACGTATCGGACACCGTCACCGGACCATCGACGTAGTAACGATGACGGAAGGTCTGATCGGCCGTGTCGGACTTGTAGGGGAACAGCAGGTTGGCCATGTGGCCCAGCGCCGTGGCCGGGATGTAGGCAAAGCTCTCCGTGCCACCGGTGCCGTCCTGCTTGGCGTCGGCCTTCATGCCGCCGTCGAAGGCGTGCAGCATGCCGTCATTGGCGCCGACATAGACCATGTACCGCTGCGACTTGGCCTTGGTGGCCAGGTAGTCCGTATAGCTCTTTGCGTAGGTGCCCCCGAGCTGGCGGTAACCGTAGTCGTCCAGCGGCGAGCTCACCACCGGCGCCGAATTGACGATGTCACCCAGCGGCGTGGTGCGGTCGCGATACTTGCCGCCGTTGCGGACTTCGGTCGAGCTGTCGGCACTGAGATAGTTGATGGCACTGGCCAGATCAGCCTTTATCGCCGTCAGCTTGTCGGTGGAGCACACCAGCATCGTCGCGTACTTGCCGTCAGGCTTGCTGCACAGGTCCTGCAGGCTGATGCGGGCGCTGTTGAAATCCACGGGCGAACCCAGCTTGTTGGCGACGATCCGGCGGCCGGACGATGTCAGGCGGCTGGAGGCTTCCCACACCTCGGTGAGCTCGGCCACCTGGTCGGCGTTGACCTTGACGCTGGACGCGGTCAGCTTGCTAGACCAATCAGTGCCGCTGTTGGTGATGTCATAACGCGGGGTGACCGCCAACGAGCCGGTACCGATGCGTGCACCACTGATACCGATCGTGCCTGAAGGCGACGCACCACCGGTGATCGAGGACAGTACCCGGCGCATGGCCTCGGTGATGTCGGCCGGCGTCTGCGCATTGATGAACTCACCACGGCTGTTGACGGCCGCGTGCCACAGTTCATCGATGACCGTACCGTCGTCAACATTCAGCGGGTTGCCGTTGCCAGCCCAGTTCGGCGGGTTCTTGTAGGGATCGTCGGTCGCTGCCTGGTTGACGCCATAGATCTTGCCCTGCGCGCCCAGGGTCACGCCGTAGAAGTTCATGTGCAGGTCGGTCTGGCAGTCCAGGCGCTTCCAGTCCGGGCTGCTCTTGTCCAGCGAACTGCACTTGTCACTGACCGGCACCTGGCCGGCCGGGAAGCTGGTGCCGGTGCGCAGGGGTGTGCGGGCGCCGGCATAGGCCGCCGCCGCGATGTCGGCGATGGTATTGCTGTAGCCATCGGCGAACGGAATGGACGGCAGGTGCGTGGAATTCACCGAGTCCGCATCACCGAACGATCCGTTGGGTGCATTGCCGGAGTTGGTGTAGCCGTCGGTGAACAGCATGCCGCCATTGCGCTGGCAGGCCAGCTGCACGGGGGCGTCGGCATCGGTACGACGGAACTGGTCGACCAGATATTCAACCGCGCGGCGGTTGGGCGTGCCGCCATTGCCGGTGAGCGTGTAGATCTGCTTGTAGAGATCGGCACGATTGGTGACCATGTCATACATGGTCGCGTTGCTGAGCTTGTTGATGGTGAAGTAGCCCACGCGCATCGTGTCAACGCTCACCAGCGCCGCAGTCGACGAACCGACGATCGCCAGCACGCGGTTGCGGTGGTACTGGAACCAGTTGGCAAAATTCTGGATCGCGGCGTTGTAGGCGGCCGGGCTCGAGTAGTTGCCCGGCTTGATCTGGTAGCGGCGCATGTCGCAGCTGGGACCACAGGCCCCTGCGATCAGCGGCCGGCTGGCATTGTCCGTCTTGTAGCCCGCCGGAGCCGGTGCCGCCGCAGGCAGGTAGAACGTGGCCGGGAAATAGGTCACCGCATAGGTGGTGCTGCTGGTGATGCTGGTCGCCGCAGTGCTCCAGCCACGGCCGGTGTAGTAGGAGTTGCCGGTGCCGGACAGGTCGGGAATCCGCATACCGCTGACAAACTGGAACTGTTCCGCCGTCGTGGAACGGTCGGTCGTCATGTTGTAGACAGCATTGTAACCGCGCTGGGCCGAACGCGGATCGGCGCGGGTCTGGGTGATCGAGGCATTCGGCCACAACGTGCCATCGGCATTGGTCCACGGCCGGTAGGTCACGTCCGGGTTGAAGTAGCTGGCGTTGTAGACATGGGAACGGGCAAAGCCGTAGATGTCCAGCGGCGGAATGGCCCGGCCCGGTGAATATTCCTTGTTGAATTCCGCGTGCGGGTACAGGTAGAGGTAGCAGTCCACCGAACTGGTCGAACACGCCGAACCGACACTGAAGAAGCTTCCGTCATTGTTGAAGAAGCTTCCGGTGCTGGTGTTCCAGCGCATGCGGCCGTCACCACCGGGGAACATGCGTTCGAAGTTCATCGAACCCGAATCGTCCACCGCCATGATGAACGCCGGTGTCGCGCGGGTCTGCACGTTCATCGGCTCCTGTGCCAGCACGCCCTGCGCCTGTGCGGCGAACAAGGTATGCGCCAGATAGCCGCCAGCGGCCAAGACGGCAAGGCCAACGCCTGCCAGGATCCTGCGGTTGCGAGTGTTCATGGGCTCCCCACCCTCACAGCTTGAATACGGTATCGATCGCCGCACGCGACGTCGCATCACTGGTGGTATCACCGGCATAGGTCGTGATCTGGTAGACCGGCGTTGGCTTCTCCACCGACTTGCCCATGTCCAGCGCACCCTCCCCCTGGATGCAGCCCTGGATCTCACGGACATAGATGGCCGGCTTGCTGCCCAGCTTGGTTTTCGCGACCCAGGCCGACGGATCGAAGCCGTCATCGCACTGCTGGCTGATGTCGGCGGACACTACGGCCGGATTGGTACCGGCATCCCTGCGGTTGGCGATGTTCTCCACCGCGTTCTCGGCGCTGCGTGCTGCGCCTTCGGCATTCTGGAATGCCATGTTGGTCGCCCGGTAGCCGGCCGCCATGCGCTCCTGCATGCCGGCCACCTGCATGCCGATCACGCCCAGCAGGGCCAGCAGCACCAGCATGATCAGCGCGACGTAGAGAACGGCACCCTGCTGTCGCGCCTGGGCAACGAAGGGACGGCGCCGGAAGGAAGGATGAGTGCGCATGGTCGTCAGTTCCCGAACAAGCGGTTGCGCAGCGCAACGGACGCTTCATAGGCGCCCCGATGGCGCTGATCGTAAGGATCGGCCGGGGCAAAGCCCACCCCCAGGATGGCCGGATAGGTGGCCGCACTGCCCGGCGCTTCGGCCGACGCACGCTGCGGGCTGCGCGCCAGCAGACCGACCTGCACCATGCCGACGCGGCGCCACTGCCCTGCGGCGGCGGCATCGGTGCCGGTACTGACCGCACTGGCCACGCGCTGGTCGACAATGCGGCCGGTCGGCGGCGTAGGCAGGGCGATATCCGGGGTGGCATCCAGTCCGTACAGGAACTGCATGTTCTCGATGCCTTCCACCAGCTCCTCGCCATCGGCGTAGCCGCCGGCGCCATTCGCGCGTGCCCGGTAAAGCGCCGGCTCGCCATTGGGGTTGCTTGCGATGTAGTACGCCATGCCATCGGCGCGATACAGCATGGTCATCGCGTTGTTGATCGAATAGTTGCTCAGGTCGACCTTGTCCACCTTCACCGTCGAACCGCTGATGGTGGCCGGGAACACGTCGGCACGGGTGCAGTCGGCTATGCCGAAGACCGTCGGCGCACCTGCGGCGTTGGCCTTCAGCCGGGCCATGCCATCACTGGAGACGGTCAGCGTGGTCGCGCCCGCGGCCACGGAGATGCCGGTCACCACGGCCCCTTCCGGACTCATCAGGCGCAGCACCAGGATGTCGCTGCCCGGCAGTGGCGCCGGCTTGAGGTTGGCGATGCTCTTCGGCACCGACTGCGCCGCGCTCCACGCGCGGCCCAATGTCAGCGTGGTGCCCGGCGCCGTGCCTGCAGCCTCGTATCCCTGCACCGGAACCGAGAAATCCTGCGGGTCGCCACTGCCCGAGCTGATGCCCAGGTGATAGCCGACATCGCCGGTGTTCTTGACCACATGGGCCTGGTCGTTGACGCAACCGAAGTGGCCAGCCATGCGCAGGTCACGCTGCAGGAAGTCCAGCGCGAAGCGCGCGTTCTCCTGGGTACGGGCCGCACCTTCGGACAGGCGCGATGCCGCACGCGAGGCGATGAAGATCTGGGTGACGCCCAGCATCAGGACCAGGCCGATGACCATGGCGATCATCAGTTCGATCAGCGACAGGCCTCGGACGCGCGAAATTGGACTCATGGGCATGTTCACAGGAAGGTCGTCAGGCCGAAGGTGGTAAGGCTGTCGGGGTCCTTCGGATCCCAGCGCTGGTCACCCCAGCTGATGGCCACGGTGACCTCGCCGGTGCTCTGCACGAAGGTCACCTGCGCGCTGGCCTTCTCGCCCAGCGTACGCGCGACCTCGCACTGCCAGCGTGCCACGTTCGCCTGCGGCGTCACGGCAGCGCCAGTGGGCCAGGCACAGGCCCCGCTGGGCTTCACCGAGCCGGCCGAGAACGAGGCCGAGGAATAGGCGCCACCGGCCAGGGTGTCGGTGCGCTGCGCGCGCATCAGTTCGATCAGGTCGTTGGCCAGGTTGGTCGCCTGGGTACGGTAGTTCGCGCTCTGCACGAAGCGGACGTTGGTGGTCTGCAGCAGGGCGAAGCCCAGCAGCCCGAATGCCAGGATCAGCACCGCCACCATCACTTCGATCAGGCTGAAGCCCCCCTGCGACGAACGCGGGTGGGCCAGGTTGCGGCGGCTCATGAGCAGGTTCCCTTGGTCACCCGGACCTGGCCGGATTGGTTGATCGTCAACGTGCTTTTCGATTCGCCGGCCTTGCACGCATCCGGCGACAGCACCAGCGTCTGATCGGCGACCGCCCTGCGCCGGCCGCGCCCGTCGAAGGCGATGACCGCGCCCGGCGGGCCAACTACGCTCAGCTGCGGATTGCCCTGTGAAAAGCGCAGCGCGACGTCATTGCTGCCCATCTGGCCGTCGCCATCCAGGTCCGACCAGGCCAGTACCCCTTTGGACCAGTCGCCGTCACAGGCTTTGCCATCGGCGCTGCCACAGACGCCGCCACCGTTGCTGTTGCGGATGCCTTCGCTGCGGGCCAGGTTGGCCAGCGCGATCAGCTCGTTGTTGGCGGTCGCCAGCCGGTTCGAGCGGATCATGCCGCGGAAGCTCGGATAGGCGATCGACGCCAGGACCACGAAGACGGCCAGCGTGACCATCAGTTCAACCAGCGTGAAGCCGTTTTGCCGGCGCAAAGACATTGGACGCTCCCCAGCGTGTTGGTGGCCACGATGGGCCATCGCCCCGCCACCGGCAAGCGGCGGCAGGATGAACGGTCAATCCGGGGCGACGGGCGTCAAAGGCTTGACGACCCGTCCTCCCCTGCCAGTGCCGGCGCGATCCCCATCACGCCGGCCCGGGTTCAGGCCAGCACCTGGTAGCAGGGCTGGTACTCGCCGGAGATCTTCATCCGGCGCTGCTCGACGAAGGCGCGCAGCAGCGCATCCAGCGCCTGCATCATGTCCGGGTCACCGTGGATCTGGAACGGCCCGAACTGCTCGATGCGGCGCATGCCGTCTTCCTTCACGTTGCCGGCGACGATGCCCGAGAACGCGCGGCGCAGGTCGGCCGCCAGCGCGTGCGGGGCACGCCCGTGGTGCAGGTCCAGCGCCGCCATCGCTTCGTGGGTGGGTACGAACGGCTGCTGGTACTCCCACGGAATCTCGATCGACCAGTTGAAGAAGAACGAGTCCTTCTGCGCCAGGCGGTGCTCGCGCACGCGCTTGATGCCGGTGGCCATCTTCTTCGCAACCGCCACCGGGTCGCCGATGAT
The DNA here is from genome assembly GCF_047520755.2 of Stenotrophomonas sp. FR010. Taxonomy (NCBI): domain Bacteria; kingdom Pseudomonadati; phylum Pseudomonadota; class Gammaproteobacteria; order Lysobacterales; family Lysobacteraceae; genus Stenotrophomonas; species Stenotrophomonas sp. FR010. The sequence goes on from NZ_JAXBQT020000004.1 coordinate 73,851, forward strand.
GATCTCGTAGCGCTCGGCAGCCGCATCGCCCAGGGTCAGGCGGATGAAGCGATCAATCTGCTCGAAGTACGGTGCCGCTACCGTCGGGCCGGTCAGGATCAGCGGGAACGGCAGGTCCCTGTTCTCCTCGCGCAGCAGGATGCCGAGCAGGTACAGGATCTCTTCGGCGGTACCGACGCCACCGGCGAACACGATGATGCCGTGCCCGATGCGGACGAAGGCCTCAAGGCGCTTCTCGATGTCCGGCATGATCACCAGGTGGTTGACGATCGGGTTCGGCGACTCGGCGGCGATGATGCCCGGCTCGGTCAGGCCGATGTAACGCGTCACGGTACGGCGCTGCTTGGCGTGGGCGATGGTGGCACCCTTCATCGGGCCCTTCATCGCACCCGGGCCACAGCCGGTGCAGATGTCCAGGCCGCGCAGGCCCAGTTCATAGCCCACCTGCTTGGTGTACAGGTATTCGTCGCGCGAGATCGAGTGTCCGCCCCAGCACACCACCAGGTTCGGATCACCCGGATTGAGGATGCGCGCGTTGCGCAGCAGGCCGAACACCGCGTTGGTGATGCCCTCGGATGACTCCAGCTCGGCCGCGTAGGCCGGGCCCATTTCGATGGCCATGTAGGCCAGGTCGCGCACGACGGCGAACAGCAGTTCGGCGACACCGCGGATGATCTCGCCGTCGACGAAGGCCATCGCCGGTGCGTTGACCAGATCGATGCGCACGCCGCGATCCTGCTGCGCTACCTGGATGTCGAAATCAGGGTAGAGATCGCGCGCGGCGCGCGGATCGTCCGAGGCGCTGCCGCTGGTCAGCACGGCCAGCGCGCAGCGGCGCAGCAGCTCATGCATGCCGCCGGCGGAGGCATCGCGCAGGCGTGCCACCTCAGCCCGCGACAACACATCCAGCCCCCCGCGCGGGTAGATCCGGGCATCCTGCACCGGCAGTGCACGGGCCGATTTTTCGTTCGTGGTCATATCCAATTTTTCGCTTCCTTCAAGGTTTCCGACTGTACTGCCGCCCCCTTAAAAAGCAAAACGGCCGGGAAGCCCGACCGTTGGATGTGTACCGCCCGCGTCCGCCATTTCGGGACCGCATCGGCGGCGTTGGCACCGCGCATATTTCTGGATGCTACGCCGTTGCCCCACGCCCTGCAAGAACTTTCGCCTGAACGGAAAACGGCCGGGTTTCCCCGGCCGTTTCCACTTACCACTTCAAGCGCTGATGGATCAGAACTTGTACTTCAGGGTCAGCTGCATCGACCAACGCGACACGGCGGTGTTGCCCTTGTCGTTGTTGTTTTCCTGGATCGCAGAGCTGTCGGCACCGGTGAACGAGTACACGTACTTGCCGGTGGCCGGATCGATACCCGCGTAGTTGGCAACGCGGCGGGTCGAGTAGAAGCCGTAATCGTCGATCAGGCCCCACTTCTTGTTCAGCAGGTTGCCGACATTCATGATGTCCAGCGCGATCTCGCCCTTGTGGCTCTTCACGAAGCCCGGGAACTCCTGGCTGATGCGGACATCGAAGGAGTTGATCCACTTGGCGCGATGCCGGTTGGCCGGAACCACGCTGCCGCGGTAGGCATCCAGCTCCGGGTTCTGCGCCAGCCAGTCGAAGAACGCCTTTTCCATGGTCGCGCCGCCAGTGAACAGCACGTCGCCCGGGCCCTTCGGCACGTAGAACAGATCGTTGGTGGTAGCACCGTCGCCGTTGGCATCGTTGTAGAAGATGTAGCTGTACGGACGGCCCGAGCGACCTTCGTAGAACAGGCCGACGCGGGTGGCGTTGTCACCGAAGAAGTTGTGCTTCCACTCCAGGGTGCCGGTGATGCGGTCCTTGAGCGCGTAGCGCGAGTTGTAGGCCACGTCTTCGTTGGAGTTGAAGATCAGCGTGTTGTTCCAGTTCGAGGTGTTCTGCGAGCTGGACAGCGGGCTGACTTCCTTCGACTGGGTATAGGTGTAACCCAGCGACCAGCCCCAGTTCTCGGTCAGCGGCTTGGCCAGCGAGAAGGTGGCCTGGGCGCCACGGCCCTTGTCGGTATTGCGCATGACCAGCACGTCACCCATGCCACTCGGGCGATTGGCACGGTCGACCGCACCGTTGGTGCCAGTGGTCATGCCCAGGTCCCCGCGGGTGTTGGCCGGGTTACGGCCCTGCGGGTTCCAATAGATCGCGCGGCCATCCGGACCGGTAACGGTCGGCGCGCCAATGTCCAGGCGGTCGAAGTAGATGCCGTCCTTGACCTTGGTCACCAGCAGTTCGGCCGACGCCACGATGCCGTACCACGGCAGTTCATGGTCGAACGCCAGGTTGGCCTTCCACACCGACGGCAGGCGGGTGCCCGGCGCGATGATGTCCACGTTCTGGCGCGCAGTCGCCGGGCCACCTGCCGGGATATACGGATTGTTGCCGTCCGGAGTGAAGGAGCCGACCGGCGGATTGCGCTGGTCATACTCGATGTAGTTCAGGCCGGTGTTCTGGTAGGCACCCGCAAGCCACACATTCGGGGCGGCGCCACCGAACAGGCCCACGCCACCGCGCAGCTGGGTCGGACGCTCGCTGTCGAAGGTGTAGTTGAAGCCAACACGCGGCTGCACCAGGTTCTTGTCGACCAGCTTGGTGTTGTTGAAGCCGTACAGCTGCTCGATGCGCGGGTTGTACAGGCGCTGGCTGCTGAAGTCAGGCATGTCCACGCGGACGCCGAACATCAGGCTCAGGTTGTAGTTGATCGCCCAGGTGTCCTGCACGAACACGCCGGTGTTCTTCAGGGTGAAGTCGGCCGGGATGTCGCTGCGGCTGCCATCGGCACGCGGCGCACGCAGCTGGTAGCGCGCAGCCCTGCCTGCCAGGAAGTCGTTGACGCTGTTGAATTCGTAGACGCCGTTGAGGTTGCGGCCATAGAAGTTCATCAGCTCGTTCTTCGAGTAATCGAAGCCGAACTTGACGGTGTGGTCACCGATGTACCAGGTACCGGCACCAAAGGCGCTCAGCTCCTTCGACTCGACGATGTTGACATGGGTGTTCTGCTCGGTACCGACGTACAGCGAATCATTACCCGAACGGATGCGGATCTGCGGCATGTCGACCAGCGGAACGCGGTTGGCCGAGTAATCCTTGTGCGAAACCTTGAATTCGGTCGAGAAGTTCTCGGACCAGTCGCTGAACAGTTCACCCATCCAGGTTTCGTATTCGGTCGGCTGCTGGTACCAGAAGTTGCTCAGCGAGATGGCGCTGCTGCTGACCTGCGGGAAGCGAACGACGTTCTGCTCCATCTTGTTGTAGCGCAGGGCCGCACGGTGGTTCTCGTTGATGTTCCAGTCCAGCTTGACTGCGTACTCTTCGATCTCGGTCTTGCTGTTCGGCGCCGACAGGCTGCCCGGGTCATAGCCCAGATTACCCAGGTAGTTCTGGACATCAGTGATGTCCTTCTGGGTGATCGTGCCCTTGCCGATCGGCGTATCGCTCAGGCTGATGCCGGCGGCCGAACGCTCGTACTTTTCATAGTTGGTGAAGAAGAACAGCTTGTCCTTGACGATCGGGCCGCCGAAGGTCATGCCATAGGTCTTCTCGTCCTCGAAGCCGTTGAAGTCCTGGCGGTCACCTTCCAGGCGCGAACGGACCATGTCCTTGTCGCGGTAGGAGCCGTACACAGTGCCGTGGAATTCATTGGTACCCGACTTGGTCACGGCATTGATCACCGCACCAGTGCCACCGGCGATGGTGGTGTCGTAGTTGGCCAGGTCGATGTTGATTTCCTGGATGGCATCCATCGACACCGGCTGACGCTCGGTCGGCAGGTTGTTGGAGCCCAGGCCGAACGGATCGGAGGCGCTGATGCCGTCGATGCGGATGGCGTTGTAACGGGTGTTCTGGCCACCCGCCGAGATCGCGCCGTCTGCCTTGCTGACCTGCGAGATGCGCGGGTCGAGACGGACGTAGTCCTGGATGTTGCGGTTGGCCGACGGCAGCGCATCCATCGTTTCGCGGGTGACGTTGGTACCGGTGCCCATCTTGTTGGCGCTGAACAGGTCCAGGCCGCCGGCGGTGGCGACAACGTTCACCGCGTCCAGGTTGGTCGCAGCCAGGTCACCGCCCAGGTTGGCGTTGACGGTGTTGACCTGGTTCAGGTTCAGGTAGACACCTTCTTCGGTCTTGGTGCCTTCACCGGACTTGGTGATGGTGATGGTGTACGGACCACCCACGCGCAGACCGCGCGCGTTGTAGCGGCCCGACGCATCGGTGGTGGCACGCGAAACAGTGCCCGACTCGGTGTGGGTGATGGTGACTTCAGCGCCGGCGACAGGCTGGCCTGCGGCGGACATCACCTGGCCGCCGACACCGGCAGAGGTGCTCTGGGCGAAGGCGGGAGCGGCGGCAAGTGCAGCCACGAGACCAAGGGTAAGCTTGGACATCCGGAGTGGGTGGGTCATTTTTCGGTAGCCTCGATGCGAGTTGGCGATGGCGGAAAAAAAGCGCATCCAAGCAGCCCTGCGGGTGGCTGATCGGAGAGTTATCTGGGGTTCCCTACCGCTCGGCTGAAGGCAGCCCTAACGGTTAACACTAGATTAACACGCTACGCCATCAATGTGACGGTTGTGCGACAAACGGCACCGGTTCGCAACGCAATCGTGACGGGTTCTTCACTCCATCTTCCCACAGGGCTCACCTTTCCCGAGGCGTCTCACCGGCATCGAGAATCTGCCCGCGCCAGGCGCTACCAGCGGCGGACAGCAGGGTCACCGCAGCGGCCGCCGCGGCTTCCGGGCCTTGCGCAGCCGGGTCCTGGTCCACGGAATAGGCGCGGGCCCGAAGCGCCGTGCGCAGGGGGCCGGGGTACAGGCCGCTGACCCGGATGGGACTGCGGCCCAGTTCATCGTGCAGGCTGGCGATCAGGCCACGCAGGCCGTGCTGGGCCACGCCATACCCCCCCCAATAGGCCTGCCCCACCCGGTCGGGGGCATCGACCGCGAACACCAGAGCGGCATCCTCGCGTTGCCGCAGCAGCGGCAGGCAGGCCTGGGCCAGCCAGGCCGGCGCGGTCAGGGTGACATGGACCGCACGGGCGAAACTGGCCGGGTCAGCCAGTTCAAACGGAGTCAGCCCGGGGAAATGCGCGGCGCAGACCAGCATTCCATCCAGCCGCCCCAGCTCGCGCTGCAGGGCCTGGGCCAGTTCGGCATAGTCATCGGGGCTGGCGCCTTCCAGGTCCAACGGGTACAGAAGCGGTTCCGGACCGACCGCCTGGACCTGGGCGTAGACCCGGTCCAGCCGGCGCGGCTTGCGTCCCAGCAGGACCACGGTGGCACCGGCTGCGGCTGCGGCGACCGCCGCGGCACTGCCCAGCCCTCCCCCGGCGCCGGCGACCAGTACGACGCGATCCTGCAACGGGCGGCCATCGATCGCCCCGTCAGTCGGTGACGTCGACGGCCAGGCACTCATCCCTGGGTCGCCTCTCCGACGATGCGCTTGAGCTCGCCGGATTCAAACAGTTCCATGACGATGTCGCAGCCGCCGATCAACTCACCGTTGATGAACAGCTGCGGGAAGGTCGGCAGATTGGAAAAGCGCGGCAGGTTGGCGCGGATCTCCGGCTCTTCGAGCACGTTGACAGTGCGCAGGGTGACGGCGCCGGCTGCCATCAATGCCTGCACGGCGCGGCTGGAAAAGCCGCACATCGGGTATTGCGGGGTGCCTTTCATGAACAGCACGAGCGGGTAACGATCGACCTCGGCCTGGATTTGCTGCATTACCGCCACAACCACACTCCTTGCTTCGCCGGACAAACCGACCGTGATGGTCGGCTAGACTGCCCACGGTAGCCGCCATTGTAAGCGGATGGAACAGGCTACCGCCGTCCCCTGGCCACGAACCTGTCCATGCCCGTCGAATTGCCTGCCCTGCCCTACCTCCCCGGCTCCCTGCAGCCCCACCTGTCCGCGCAGACCGTTGAGTTGCATCACGGCCGCCACCACCGCGCCTACGTTGACGCGGTCAACGCCGGCACTCTCGGCACCGAGTGGGAGGAGGCGTCACTGGAAGAGATCGTGCGCCATGCCCAGGGCACGCTGTTCGATGCGGCCGCCCAGGCCTGGAACCACGGCTTCTATTGGCAGTGCCTGCGCCCGCGCGGCGGCGGCGAGCCGCAGGGCCGGCTGGGCGAGCTGGTCAAGCGCCAGTTCGGTGATGCGCAGCGCCTGCGCGAGGAATTCAACCGCACCGCGCTGGGCCTGTTCGGCTCGGGCTGGGTGTGGCTGGTGCAGCACCCCGGTGGCCAGCTCGGCATCCAGGCCACCCGCAACGCCGGCACGCCACTGACCGGCGAAAGCACCCCGCTGCTGTGCTGCGATGTCTGGGAGCACGCCTACTACACCGATTACCAGAATGATCGCGCGCGTTACCTGGATGCCTTCTGGCAGATGGTCAACTGGGAGTTCGCCGAAAGCCAGCTGCGCTGACTGCCTGTAGAGCCGAGCCCATGCTCGGCTGGCCGGACAGCAGCCGAGCATGGGCTCGGCTCTACAGATGAAGCTTCACGCGTTCTCGTGCGCGGCCACCGCGTCCATCACCCGCGCCGAATACACCAGCGCGGCGCCGGCATTGAGCGACACCGCCACGCCCAGTGCTTCGGCGATTTCCTCGCGGCTGGCGCCATGCTTCAGCGCAGCGTCCACGTGCACGGTGATGCAGCCGTCGCAGCGGGTGGTCACCGCCACCGCCAATGCGATCAGCTCACGGGTCTTGGCATCCAGGTGGTTGGTCTGGGCACCGGCATTGGCCAGGGTGGCGTAGCCCTTGACCGTGTCCGGCGAGAGCTTGCCGATCTCGCCGATGCGGCCCTTCAGTTCCTTGCGGTAGGCATTCCAGTCGAGCATGGTCGTGACTCCTGTGAAAGGAGCTCCACGCTACCACCGGCAATGGTGCGCCGATGCCTGCACCGGCGCGCCACACCGTTGCAGGCATACAAGGTTGTGCCGGCCATTGGCCGGCACGCCCGGGCTCAGCGGTTGCGCAGCGCGTGCACTGCCGGCGCTACCTGGGCCTGGCGGTCCAGCTCCAGGCCGACCTGGTCCAGCGCATCGGCCAATGCAGCGGCATCATCGTCGCGCAACGTGGCGTGGCCGACCTTGCGACCTTCGCGCGGCTCCTTGCCGTAATCGTGCCAATGGCCACTGGGCTGACCCAGCACCGGCGCCGGATCGGGCATCTCGCCCAGCCAGTTCAGCATGCAGGCATGGCCGAGCATGCGGGTGCTGCCCAGTGGCAGGCCCAGCACGGCACGCAGGTGATTCTCGAACTGCGAGGTCTCGCTGCCTTCGATGGTCCAGTGGCCGGAGTTGTGCACGCGCGGTGCCATCTCGTTGGCCAGCAGTTCGCCGTCGCGACAGAACAGCTCCAGTGCGAACACGCCCACATACTGCAGGTGCTCGGCGACGCGGCGGGCATAGCCGATCGCTGCCTGCTGCTCGGCGTCGGACAGCACCGCTGGTGCCACGCTGGCCGACAGCACGCCGTCGACATGCCAGTTGCCGGTGACCGGCCAGGCTTCGAAGCTGCCATCGCGGCCACGCACGGCCACCACGCTGACCTCGCGTTGGAAGGCCACGAAACCCTCCAGGATCAGTCCGGTGCGCTCCACCTGGGCACCGAGCGCATCCCATGCGGCGTCGATGTCGGCTTCGCTGCGCAGGCGGAACTGACCCTTGCCGTCGTAGCCGAGGCGGCGGGTCTTGAGGATGCACGGCAGGCCGAACTCAGCCGCCTTCGCCGCCAGCTCGTCGCGGTTACGGATGTCGGCGAAGGCCGGCAGCGGAATACCCAGCTGCTGGAACAGGGTCTTCTCGCTCAACCGGTCCTGGGCCACCGCCAGCGCGGCCGGCGGCGGATAGACCGGCACGCTGTCGGCCAGGAACTGTGCACTGTCGGCAGGTACGTTCTCGAAATCGAAGGTGACCACATCGACCTTGGCGGCGAAGTCCGCCAGGGCCTGGCGGTCATCGAAGGCGCCCACGGTGAGCGGCGCCAGCGGGCCGCTGCAGGCGTCGGCGGCCGGGTCGTACAGTTCGAAGCGAAGCCCCAGCGGCGCACCGGCCAGGACCATCATGCGGGCGAGCTGGCCGCCGCCCAGGATGCCGACGGTCAGGCTCATTGGCGCGGATCGTCGTGGGCCATCACGTCTTCGGTCTGGCGTGCACGGAAGGCATCGAGCGCCTGGCCGATCGCCGGCTGGTCGCTGGCCAGCATCGCCGCCGCGAACAGCGCGGCGTTGGAGGCGCCGGCGTTGCCGATGGCGAAGGTGGCGACCGGGATGCCGGCCGGCATCTGCACGATCGACAGCAGGGAATCCATGCCGTTGAGGGCCTTGGACTGCACCGGCACACCCAGAACCGGCACGGCGGTCTTGGCCGCGATCATGCCTGGCAGGTGCGCGGCCCCGCCGGCACCGGCGATGATCGCGCGCAGGCCACGCGGGCCCGCCTGCTCGGCGTAACTGAACAACACATCCGGCGTCCGATGCGCGGACACCACCTTCACTTCGAACGGAACACCCAGGGCTTCAAGCTTCTGGGCGGCGTGCTGCATGGTTTCCCAGTCGGAACGGGAACCCATGACGATGCCGACAAGCGGCGCGATCGGGTTGGGGGTCATTGGCCGTCACCTGCCTTAAAGACGTATTCTAGCCGTCTTCCACGCAAGACGAAGAACCATGGATCGCAAGCTGCTCGACCTGCTGGTGTCCCCGGACACCCGCCAGCCCCTGTCCCTGCTGGATGGCAAGGGCCTGGAAGCCCTCAACAAGGCCATTTCCGCCGGCACGGTGACCAAGGCCGATGGCAACCCGCTGGCGCAGCCGCTGCGCGAGGCGCTGGTCAGCCGTGACCGCAAGCAGGTGTTCCGCGTCGACGACGGCATCCCGGTGCTGCTGGCCGAGGAAGCCATTCCGACCGCCCAGATCGCCGACTTCCCGACCGCATGAGCACGCTGCCGACGCCGGATGCGGCCGTTGTCGCCGCCGATGTCGCGCGCGCACTGGCCGAGGACCTGGGCAGCGGTGACGTCACCGCCGCCCTGCTCCCCGACCAGGCCGACAGCGCCTACCTGCTGTGCAAGCAGGATGCGGTGATCGCCGGGCGCCCCTGGTTCGACGCCACCCATCGCGCGCTCGACCCTGACGTGCGCATTGAATGGCACATCGCCGAAGGCGATGCCGTCACCGCCGGCACCGTGCTGGCCCTGCTGCACGGGCGCAGCCGCAGCCTGGTCAGTGCCGAGCGCACATCGCTGAACTTCCTGCAGACGCTGTCCGGCACCGCTACCACCACTGCCCGCTACGTGGCTGCGGTGGCCGGTACCGGTACCCGCATCCTCGACACCCGCAAGACCCTGCCCGGCCTGCGCCTGGCACAGAAGTACGCGGTGCGCTGCGGCGGCGGCGAGAACCACCGCTTCGGCCTGTACGACACGGTGATGCTGAAGGAGAACCACATCCGTGCTGCCGGTTCGCTGGCCGCGGCGGTGGCCGCCGCACGCCGGCAGTGGCCTGCGCTGCCACTGGTGGTCGAGGTCGAAGACCTGGCACAGCTGCGCCAGGCGCTCGAAGCCGGTTGCGAACGCATCCTGCTGGATGACTTCAGTCCCGACCTGCGCCGCGAGGCGGTGCGCATCACGGCCGGACGCATTCCGCTGGAAGTCTCCGGCAGCGTCGGCCTGGGCGGCCTGCGCTCGATCGCCGAGGATGGCGTCGATTGCATCTCCATCGGCGGACTGACCAAGCATGTGCAGGCCATCGATCTGTCGTTGAAGCTGGGCCCGCCGCCGGCTTGAGGCCTACGCGACCTTGTGGGGCCGAGCCCACGCTCGGCGGCTTCTCGATCTGCGGCGCACCCGGCACCCGCTTTGCGCGATGAGCCGAGCGTAGGCTCGGCTCTACACGACCCGGGCGCCTTCACGGCTCGGCTACGCCAGCCTCTGCGACGCTGCGGGCATCCCCCACAGGAGCCGCGCATGCGCCGGATGCTCTTGCCTGCCTGTCTGCTGCTCGCGGCAGCCCCCTTGTCCGCCGCAGCCGCTGAAGCCTGCGATGTCCCTCCCCGCTTCGGCCTGAGCCCCTTGGCGGTGGCCATCCGCAATACCGCCTGCAACGAGCACCGGCTGTGGTTCCGGCCCTTCATCGATCGCGATGGCCGCGCGGCGAGTCTGAGTGTCACCGAGGCCGAGAACGAACACCTGGCCGACAACGGGCTGATTGCCTGGCAGCGCGTGGCCGGCTACTGGCGCAACAGCGGCACGCTCAACGCGATGGGCAGCATCGCCGGTGCCAGCAGCTGCGTGGCACCGCTGGGTACGCGCTACACCGACAGCGACTGCCGCGCCTTCCTGATCGACAATCCGTGGTCGGCCGCTTTCATTTCCTGGGTGATGGTGCAGGCCGGCGTTCCCGGCTTCAACACGTCGCCGCGCCACATCGACTACATCCGTGCCGCGTACCAGGGCGGCCCCTCGGGCGTGCCGTACCGGCTGGTCGACCCGGCCACGGCCAAGCCCGCGCCAGGCGATCTGCTGTGCTTCCTGCGCGACCGCAGCAGCACGCTCAGCTACAGCGGGCTGGTGCAGGCGCTGGGCAACGGTTCGGTGGGCCACTGGAAATCGCATTGCGAAGTGGTGGTGGCTGCCAACCTGGGGGGCGACCAGACCCTGTACCTGGTCGGTGGCAACGTGATGAACACCGTGGCGATGCGGTTGCTGCCGCTGGACCGCACCGGGCTGATCAAGCTGCCCCCGGCACGCGAACGCAACAGCACCGGCATCGACCCCAGCTGCACGCCGGGCCGCGAGGACGAATGCAGCTTCAACCGCCAGGACTGGGCGGCCCTGCTGCAGTTGACCGCGACCGCGCCATTGGTGATGCCGTCACCCTCCGCAGCGCCGATGCAGGCCGTACCGGCCAACGCGCCCGCAGCACCGATGACGGGCCAGCCACCGCCGAGCCGGTGATACCCGTGCTTGATCCAGCGCGCGTTCGCCGCCATCTTTGCGGGATCGACCTCTGACGGCTGACGCCATGCCTACCCTGCTGCTGTTGCTGATTGCCGGCGGAATCATCTACTTCTTCTGGAACGCCGCACGCTCGGCCGCCGAGCGCGCGGTCGAGCTGGGACGCAACGCCTGCCGCGCCGCCGACGTGCAGTGGCTGGACCAGGCGGTGCACGCCACCGGCCTGCGACTGTCGCGTGGTGAGGATGGCCGGCTCGGTTTCGAGCGCACCTTCAAGTTCGAGTATTCCTACGATGGCATCGATCGCCACGTGGGCCGCATGGTGCTGCGTGGCGACCAGCTGATTTCGTTCACCGGCCCCGGTGCCGCGCGGATCAGCCAGATCCGGCCGGATGTGGAGGATGCCGAGGATGCCTAGGGTTTGAAGATTTGCCGGCCAACGGTCGGCACCCACCGCCAGACGGGCAAAGAAAAACGCCGCCCATCGGGCGGCGTCGGAATGGTTACTTGACCACGCGCAGGTTCGGGCGGCCCTTCGGCGGCGGGCTGGCCGGCGGCGTATCGTCCGGCGGCGTGCCTTCCTCGTGCAGCAGCTCATCGCTGGTCGGTGCGGTTTCGCTGCCCGGAATGTCATCCGGCAATGCCATGCCCTGCCCGGTCTCGCGGGCGTAGACCGCCAGCACGGCGCTGATCGGCACCTGCACCGGGTAGCTGGTTCCGGAGAAGCGGGCCGAGAAGCTCACCATTTCGTTGTCGATCATCAGCCGCACGACAGCACGTTCGGCGATGTTGAGCACGACCCGGCCATCCTTGACCGCCGAAGGCGGGACCTGCACGCCGGGGACGCCGGCGTCGACCAGGATGTGCGGGGTCAGCTGGTTGTCGTTGATCCATTCCACCAGCGCCCGCAGCAGGTACGGGCGGTGGCTGGTCATGTGGAAGAAGTCTTCGGTCATGCGTGAAGTGTACGCGCCCGGCGCCCCGCCGGGGCGGATCGTCTGCAGGCCGGTCGGCCTGCAGACGGGTAACGCGGGGACGGATCAGACCGGCAGATCGCGCAGTTTCTTTTCCTGCTCGGTCAGGCTGCGGACAAATCCCGGATGGCGGAAGATGCGGTTGCCGTAGTCCTCGATCGCCTTGCCATCCTTCGGCAGCGGCACATCCAGCGACTGCAGGCGCCAGATGATCGGCGCCATCGCGCAGTCGGCCAGGCTCATTTCCGGATTGAGGAAGAACTTGCTGGCCTTGAACAGCGGCAGCGAGGCGGTCAGCAGTTCCTTCAGGCGCTTGCGCCCGGCCTCGGCCTGGGTCTTGTTGCCCAGCTGGATGGCCTGCACCTGCGGCACCCAGTCGTGCTCGATGCGCAGCATGGCCAGTCGGATGCGCGCACGCGACAGCGGGTCGACCGGCATCAGTGGCGGATGCGGGTAGCGCTCATCCAGGTACTCGCTGACCACCGATGCGGCGTACAGCACCAGCTCGCGTTCGACCAGGGTCGGCACCGAGTGGTACGGATTGAGGTCGATCAGGTCTTCAGGCGGGTTCTGCGGATCGACCGGAACGAAGTCGAAGGTGACGCCCTTGGCCGCCAGGACCAGGCGTACACGGTGGCACAGTACGTCGTCGTTCGAGGAAAACAGCGTCAGTGTATTGCGCATGCGTACGCTCGCCGCCATCAAAGGCTCTCCCACGACAGGAGACCGCCTGCCGCATCGGCGCCGCCGGCACCGTGCCAGCGGTCGACTCCTCCCCGAGTGTGCAACCGACCATCACAAAAGCCAATAGGCCCATGCGATGGCCGGCGGCAGAATCAGTGAACGTCCTTCCAGTACTCCTTCTTCAGCAGATACAGCAGGAAGGTCAGCAGGGCCAGGAACAGGATCACCCACACGCCCAGCTGCTGGCGCTTGAGTGCGGCCGGTTCGCCGGCGTATTCGAGGAAGTTGGTGATGTCCCGCACGGCCTGGTCGTACTGCCCGGCATCGACCGATCCCGGCGTTTCAATCTTCAGGCCGGTCACCGGCGGGTCCATGCCGGGCGCTTCCGCCTTGCCGTGCACTGCATGCTGCAGCCCCTGCATCTCCCACAGCGGGTTGGGCATGGAGGCGTTGGCGAACAGCGCGTTGTTCCAGCCCAGCGGGCGACTGCTGTCCAGATAGAACGACTTGAGATAGGTGTAAACCCAGTCACTGCCCCGCACGCGCGAGATCAGGCTGAGATCGGGCGGCATCTTGCCGAACCATTTCTCCGCGTTCTCCTTGGGCATCGCCACCGGGATCGGGTCGCCGATCGCCGAGCCGGTGAAGTTGAGGTTGTTCATCACCTCTTCTTCGGTCAGGCCCAGGTCCTGCGCCATCCGCGAGTAGCGCAGGTACTTCAGCGCATGGCAGCCGGAGCAGTAGTTCATGTACAGCTGCGCACCCCGCTGCAGCGAGGCGCGGTCACCGAGGTCGTTGCCGGCCTGCAGCAGCTTGGTGCCGCCCTCGGCGGCGGAGGCCAGGAAACTGCCCAGCATCAGGGTGGCCGTCAGGGCCAGCCGGACCATCCAGCGCTCAGTCATGCGTGGTCACCCTCTCCGGTACCGGCTTGGTCTTGTCCAACCTTGTCCATAGCGGCATGGTGATGAAGAACGCGAAGTACAGGAAGGTCAGCACCCGCCCGATGTAGGTTTCATGCACGTCGGTGCCCGGGCCGGAGCCGATCACGCCCAGCCACACGAAGCACACCGCCAGCACGCCCAGCATCACCTTCGAGATCCAGCCGCGGTAGCGCACCGACTTTACCCTGGCCTTGTCCAGCCACGGCACCAGGAACAGGATCGCAATGGCCGAGAACATCACCAGCACGCCACCGAGCTTGTTCGGTACCACGCGCAACATCGCGTAGTAAGGCGTGTAGTACCAGACCGGCTTGATGTGTTCGGGGGTCACCAGGCGGTTGGCCTCGGTGAAGTTGTCGTGTTCCAGGAACAGGCCGCCGAAGCCCGGTGCGAAGAAGATGATGAAGGCGGCGATGATCAGCAGGAAGCCGGCGCCGACACCATCCTTGAGCGTGTAGTACGGGTGGAACGGAATACCGTCGGCCGGCGCATTCGGCGACCAGCGGTTGCCCTTCGGTCCTTTCTTGATCTCCACGCCATCGGGGTTGTTCGACCCCACTTCGTGCAGCGCGCCCAGATGCAGCACCACCAGCAACAGCAGCACCAGCGGCAGTGCGATGACGTGCAATGCGAAGAAGCGGTTGAGCGTGGCGTCACTGGGCAGGTAATCGCCCATGATCCATTCGGTCAGGCCGTTGCCGATCACCGGTATCGCGCCGAACAGCGAGATGATCACTTTGGCGCCCCAGAACGACATCTGGCCCCACGGCAGCACATAGCCCATGAAGGCCTCGGCCATCAGCACCAGGTAGATCAGCATGCCCAGGATCCACACCAGCTCGCGCGGCTTCTGGTAGCTGCCGTACAGCAGGCCGCGGAACATGTGCAGGTAGACCACGATGAAGAACAGCGAGGCGCCGGTGGAGTGCATGTAGCGGATCAGCCAGCCCCACTCCACATCACGCATGATGTATTCGATGGAGCCGAACGCCTCCGCGGCGCTGGTCTTGTAGTGCATCGTCAGGAAGATGCCGGTGACGATCTGGTTGACCAGCACCAGCAGTGCCAGCGAACCGAAGTAGTACCAGATGTTGAAGTTCTTCGGCGCGTAATACTCGGTAACGTGCTTGCGGTAGACCGGCATCAGGCCCGGCGCGCGGGCATTGACCCAGTCGGCGACGCCGCTGGCGGTGCGGGCGAGGATATTGGCCATCAGGCTGCCCCCTGCGGATCGACACCGATGATGATGGTGTTGTCGTCCTGGTAATGGTGCGCGGGCACCTTCAGGTTGATCGGTGCCGGCACATCCTTGAAGACGCGGCCGGACATGTCGAAGCGCGACTTGTGGCAGGGGCAGAAGTAGCCCCCCTTCCACTGCGGGTCGTAGGGCTCAGGCCGGATCTCGGCGACCATTTCCGGCGAGCAGCCCAGGTGCGTGCACAGGCCGACCAGCACGGAGATGTCCGGCTTGATCGAGCGCAGCTCGGGGTTCTGCTTCAGCACGTAGTCCGGCTGCTGGTCCTTCTCGCCGGACTCGGGGTCCTTGAGGCGGCCATCCAGCCCGTGCAGTGCATCCAGGATCGCCTTGGACCGCTTGACGATCCAGATCGGCTGGCCACGCCACTCCACGATCAGGCGTTGGCCTTCCTGCAGGGCGCTGATGTCGGCCACCACCGGTGCACCGGCAAGCTTGGCACGGGCACTGGGGTTCCAGGATTTGATGAAAGGAACGGCGGTGAATCCGACGCCGACGGCGCCAACCACAGCAGTGGTGGCAGAAAGAAAACGCCGACGTCCGGTGTTGACTGGATCGTGTACCCCATCGTTGGCCATCCGGCACTCCGATATTGATTAGGTAGCTTTAAGGCTGCCAGCGGATCCGGTGGGGGCCAGAGCCGCATTGAATCATGGGCGAGTGTAGCGGAACCGTCGCGCGCCACACAACGCATTGCAACAACATTGATTACGGGGTTGCCGGCCAGCGGCCGGTCGGTACCGGCCATTGCCCAGGGGTTGCCGGCCAGCGGCCGGCACTACTGGTGTGACAATGCGGTGCGGTAACGCTCGGCCAGCTGCCCAACCCGGCGCACGTAGTACTGGGTCTCGCTGTAGGGCGGCACGCCACCGTGGCGGTCGACCGCGCCTTCGCCGGCGTTGTAGCCGGCCGCGGCCAGGGTCAGGTCGCCATTGAAGCGCTTCAGCAACCACGCAAGATACTGCACGCCACCACGGATGTTCTGCCCCGCATCATAGGAGTCGCTGACCCCGAAGCGCGCGGCTGTCGGCGGCATCAGCTGCATCAGCCCCTGCGCGCCGGCGCGGCTGAGCGCGGTCGGGTTGTAGGCCGATTCGGCGTGGATGATGGCACGCACCACGGCCTCCTCGACGCCGAACTCGCGTGCCGCCGAGGTGATCTCGGTCTGGAACGCGGTGGTGTTCAGGCGCACCGAACCGAAGTCCACGCGCGGGTTGACGCCGCACGCGTAGCAGCGCTCCATGAAACTGTAGCGGATGGTGCGCACCGGACCGAGGTTGGCCACCTGGGTCGGCCGCGCACTGGTGTAGTGGCGCACCCCATCCTTCATGAAGGAATAGACCTGGCCGCTGACCATCCGCCCGGCCCGCGAGGCCGTCGGTGCCGCGGCAGGCGCGGGTGCAGCAGGCGTCGGCGCGACCGCAGCGGGCGCAGCAGCGCTGGCCGCCACAGCGACCGGATTGCGTTCGATGCTGGCCACCGAGGTCGGCGCAGGCTTCGGTGCGGCCACCACGGGGCGCGGTGCCGGGCGGGTATCGCGGCTGTAGCTGATGCTGCTGCAGCGCGCGCCGGCCACTCGCTTGCTCACGTAGCTGGTGACCCCGTCGGCGCCCTGGCACTTGTACAGGGTGCCGGCGCTGGCCGGCGCAGCGGTCAGCGCAGCGATGATGATCGCCGTTGTCCCCAGTATCCCCTTCATGCCGCGAGTGTCCCAGCTTCGCCGGGGCTTGCCAAGCGACGCGGCTCAGCCTGTGACCGGCGGCACAGCCAGCACCTGGCCCAATCCGGCCAAACGCTGTGCCAGCTCATCGCGCAGGCCCGGCGGTGTGGTCCACAACGCCACCGGCACCCGGTCCAGGCTGAGGATCTGCGCCAGCATCATTCCGCGGCTCTCGGCGCCCATGCGCAACAGGCAATGGTCGGCGCCATCAGCCTCCAGCACACCACACCACGGCGGGATGCGCCCTTCCAGCTCGGTGCGGCTGCCGGCCAGGCGGACGATGGCCTGCAGCGCGAAGGGCGCCTGGCTGACCGCCTGCCGCACCATCACGTCCGGGGGCGCGGGCGTGCGTCGATGCATGCCCGGCCCGGCGCATTCGCGCACCGCGCCCATCCGGTCCACGCGCAGGGTGCGCCAGTCCTGCCGGCCCAGATCCCAGGCCAGCAGGTACCAGCGCCGCCCATAGTTGACCAGGTGCTGCGCCTCGACCTCGCGCTGGGTCACCGCCTCCTGCGCACTGCGGTACTCGAAGGCCAGCCGTGACGCCTGCCGGCAATGCTGGGCCAGCCGTCCCAGCAGGCGTGCGTCGGTGGAGGGAAGGTCGGACAGGGTGGCCGTCGCCGCATGCACCTCGCCGGCCTGCTGGCGGCGACGGGTCGGCACCAGCGGGTCGAGCTTGGACAACAGGCCCCGGGCGGTGTCGTCGATGCCAGCGACGGTCGCGGACGCGGCCCGCAGCGCGATCGCCAGGGTGGTCGCCTCTTCCTCGTCCAGCAGCATCGGCAGTACCGGTGCCCCGGCCCCCAGCTGATAGCCGCCACCGACCCCCGACGAGGCCCGGACCGGATAGCCCAGTTCGCGCAGCCGCTCGATGTCACGCCGGATGCTGCGCCGGTCCACGCCCATGCGCTCGGCCAGCTCAGCCCCGGACCACTGGCGGCGGGCCTGCAGCAGGGCGATCAGGCGCAGCAGTCGATGGGCGGTATGGCGCATGAAGAATCGAGGACAGAAGTCGTCCGCAATGGTGCCCGAGGATGGCTTCCAGTTCACCACCCACCGCAAGGAGCAATGCCATGACCTCACGCCAGATCACCCTGTACCACGCCGCCCGATCCCGCTCGAGCGGCGCCGTGGCCCTGCTCGAAGCGCTGGGTGCCGACTACCGCATGCAGGTGCTGGACCTGAAGGCCGGCGCCAACCTGGCCCCGGCCTATCTGGCCATCAACCCGATGGGCAAGGTACCGGCCATCGTCCACAACGGCGCGCTGGTGACCGAACAGGTGGCCATTTATCTGTACCTGGCCGACCTGTATCCGGAAGCCGGGCTGGCGCCGCCGATCAGCGATGCCCTGCGCGGGCCCTACCTGCGCTGGATGGCCTTCTACGGTGCCTGTTTCGAGCCGGCGATGATCGACAAGGCGATGCACCGCGAGCCGCCGCCGCGCCTGATGTCGCCGTACAACGACGCCGAAACCGTGCTGCAGGTGGTCGAGGCCCAGCTGGCACAGGGTCGCTACCTGCTCGGCGAGACGATGAGTGCCGCCGATGTGCTGTGGGGCAATGCGCTGGCCTGGACCACGGCCTTCGGTCTGGTGCAGCCTGCGCCGGCCACGGCTGATTACATCGCACGGATGAGCGCGATGACCGCCTTCGACCGTTCGCGGCAGATCGATGCGGAGCTGGCGGCGGCATAAGCAGCGCCGGCTGGCTTTCCTTGTAGAGCCGAGCCCACGCTCGGTTGGCTTCAGTAGAGCCAGGCCATGCCAGGCTGCCCCATGGGAAGCGGGAAGAGCAGCCGAGCGTGGGCTCGGCTCTACAAGGGCGCGGCGGCTGGCGCGGGATGCGGGTAGAATTGCCCGCTTTCCCGCCACCCGAATGGATTAAGCGCCATGACCGGGACGCCAGACGTCTTTCCGCCCGCCACCCCGGGCGGTACCCCGCTCGTTGCCCTGCCCGCTGGTCCGCGCAAGCCCGACCAGGTCAAGGGCAAGCTGTACATCAAGACCCACGGTTGCCAGATGAACGAGTACGACTCGGCCAAGATGGCTGACGTGCTTGCCGCCAGCGATGGCCTGGAACTGACCGACAGCCCGGACGACGCCGACGTCATCCTGGTCAACACCTGCTCCATCCGCGAGAAGGCGCAGGAGAAGGTGTTCAGCCAACTCGGCGTGTGGAAGGGCCTGAAGAACAAGGGCCGCGAGGTCATCATCGGCGTGGGCGGCTGCGTTGCCTCGCAGGAAGGCGAAGCGATCATCAAGCGCGCCCCGTTCGTGGACCTTGTGTTCGGCCCGCAGACCCTGCATCGCCTGCCGGAACTGATCCGCGCGCGGCGCGAGCAGAAGCGCCCGCAGGTGGACATCAGCTTCCCCGAGATCGAGAAGTTCGACCGCCTGCCCGAGCCACGCGCCGAAGGTGCCTCGGCGTTCGTGTCGATCATGGAAGGCTGTTCCAAGTACTGCTCGTTCTGCGTGGTGCCCTACACCCGCGGCACCGAAGTCAGCCGCCCGTTCGAGGACGTGGTGGTGGAAGTGGCGCAGCTCGCCGCGCAGGGCGTGCGCGAGATCAACCTGCTCGGCCAGAACGTCAACGCCTATCGCGGCCCATATGGAGACGGTGAGTTTGCCGACCTCGGCCTGCTGATCCGCACCATCGCCGAGATCGATGGGGTCGGCCGCATCCGCTTCACCACCTCGCACCCGCTCGAGTTCAGCGATTCGCTGATCGACGCGTTCCGCGACGTTCCGCAGCTGGCCAACTTCCTGCACCTGCCGGTGCAGGCCGGCAGCGACCGCGTGCTGTCGGCGATGAAGCGCGGCTACACCGCGCTGGAATTCAAGTCGAAGATCCGCAAGCTGCGCGCGGTGCGCCCGGACATTTCCATCAGCTCGGACTTCATCGTCGGCTTCCCCGGCGAGACCGATGCCGACTTCGAGAAGACCATGAAGCTGATCGAGGACATCGGCTTCGACCACAGTTTCTCCTTCATCTATTCGCGTCGACCGGGTACACCGGCGGCCGATCTGGAGGACACGATCAGCGATGCCGAGAAGCACGCTCGCCTGTCGCGCCTGCAGGAGCGCATCAATGCGCACGCCGCCAGCATCTCGCAGAAGATGGTCGGTACCGTGCAGACCGTGCTGGTGGAAGGGCCGTCGCGCAAGAACCCGAACGAACTGACCGGCAAGACCGAGAACATGCGGTCGGTGAATTTCCCGGCGCCTGCGCGGTTGATCGGCCAGTTCGTGGATGTGCTGATCACCGAAGCGCTTACCAACTCGCTGCGTGGGCGCGTGGTGGCGGAATAAGGCTAGGGTGTGCCGACCAACGGTCGGCACCCACCGGAAATGATGCCGGCCAGCGGCCGGCACTACCGAATGACAGGCCTCAATCCAGGCGCTTGCGGAAACGCAGGATCGCCAGGGTCATCATCACCACGATGAAGGCCAGCAGCGCCAGTGCGTCGTGCCACAGCTCCCATAGCGAGGCGCCGCGCAGCATGATGCCGCGCACCAGGCGCAGGAAGTGGGTCAACGGCAGCACTTCGGCCAGCCACTGCACCGGCCGCGGCATGCCGGCGAACGGGAACATGAAGCCCGACAGCAGGATCGACGGCAGGAACAGGAACAGGGTCATCTGCATCGCCTGGAACTGCGAACGCGCGCGCGTGGAGATCAGCAGGCCCAGCGCCAGGTTGGCCAGCACCAGCAGCACTGCGGCCAGGTAGATGTCGAGCAGGCTGCCGCTGATCGGCACCTGGAACAGCCAGGTGCCCAGCACCAGCACCAGCGTGGTCTGCAGCAGGCCGATGGCTGCATAGGGCAGCACCTTGCCGACCATCAGTTCGCTGCGCGATACCGGCGTGGCGATCAGCAGTTCCATGTTGCCGCGCTCGCGCTCGCGTACCACCGCCACCGCCGTGAACATCACCAGGGTCATGGTCAGGATCACCCCGATCAGGCCGGGCACGATGTTCACCGCCGAGCGCCGTTGCGGGTTGTAGAAACTGGTCACGCTGACCTGGCCACTGGCAATGCTGCCTTCGCGCAACGGCCGCGTATTGCTGGTCGGGCGCGTATCCAGTGGCACCTGCGCCAGCTGGATCGCCGCACTCTGCACCACGGTATCGCTGCCATCGACCAGTACCTGTACCGCTTCGCGTCCATCGAAGCGGCGACGCTCGAAGTCGGCCGGCACCACGATGCCGACGCTGATCTCGCCGCGGCGCAGCGCCTGCATCAGCTGGCCCGGGCTGTACGCTTCAGTACGCGGCGTGATCACCCCGGTGGCGACCATGTCCTGCACCAGCGCGCGTGAGGCGGCGCTGTTGGCCTGGTCGGCGATACCCGCATCGAGGTGGCGCAGGTTGAGGTTGATCGCATACCCGAACAGCAGCAGCTGCATCACCGGAATGCCGACGATCATCGCCAGCGTGATGCGGTCGCGGCGCAGCTGCCGCAGCTCCTTGAGCATGATCGCCCACAGCCTGCGCAGGTTCATGCCGCTGGCTCCCTGCCACGGCCACGGGTGGCGGCCACGAACACGTCCTCCAGGTTCGGCGCCACGCTCTCGATATGCGCTTGCGGGTCGGCGCTGGCCAGCGCGCGCCGCAGCGCCGCGACATCCGCTGCGCCTTCGTTGCACAGCACGCGCAGATGGGTGCCGATCTGCGCCACGCTCAGCACGCCGGGCAGCTCGGCCAGCACGCGGCTGGCCTGGCGTGGCTGCGATGACGTGACCTGCAGCGTTCGTCCTTGCAGCCGTGAACAGAGCTCGGCCGGCGTGCCGTCGGCCACCAGTGCGCCGCGATCAAGGATCGCCAGGCGATGGCAGCGCTCGGCTTCGTCCATGTAATGGGTCGACACCAGCACCGTGGTTCCCGCGTCGGCCAGTTCAAACAGGGCCTCCCAGAAATCGCGGCGCGACTCGGGATCGACCGCGCTGGTCGGCTCGTCCAGGAACAGCAGTTCGGGCGAATGCACCACGGCGCCGGCCAGGGCCAGGCGCTGCTTCTGCCCGCCGCTGAGCGTACCGGCCAGCTGCGGCTGCCGGTCCTGCAACCGGTACTGCTGCAGCAGCGCATCGACCCGTTGCCGGGCCTGGTTGCGCGGCAGGTCCTGGATGGCGGCGAGGAATTCCAGGTTCTCGCGTACCGACAGGTCTTCGTACAGCGAGAAGCGCTGGGTCATGTAGCCGATGCGCCGGCGCAGTGCTTCGGCCTGCTCGGGAACCGCCAGGCCCAGCACCTCGATCTGCCCCGCACTGGGTTCGAGCAGGCCGCACAGCATGCGGATGGTGGTCGACTTGCCTGACCCGTTCGGGCCCAGGAAGCCGTACACCTGCCCGCGCGGGACGGTCAGGTCGACCTTGTCCACGGCCAGCAGTTCACCGAAGCGGCGGGTCAGGCCCTGCGCATGCACCGCGATGTCCGCACCGGTGTTCAGAAGCGCACCTGCACCGGCAGTCCGGCCGGAAGCTTCTGCATGTCGCTGGCTGCATCCACGTCGATCTCGGCGAGGTAGCTCAGGCGCTCGACGTCATCGCCGGTCAGTGCGTAGTACGGGGTGAATGAAGGCTCGCTGCGGATCGCGCGCACATGGCCCTTCAGTACGGTGCTTCCTCCCTCCAGCTGTATCTGCGCCGGCTGACCGACCTTGACCTGCAGGCGCAGCGGCTGCGGCAGGTAGACGCGCGCATAGGGGCGCTCGCCGACCAGCATCACCGCCAGCGGCGCCCCGATCGGTGCCTGGTCACCCTGCCGGTAGGGCAAGGCATCGATCACGCCATCGCGCGGTGCGCGCAGCTGCAGCTTCTGCAGGTTGACGCCCTGCACCACCTGCTGCGCCTGTGCGGCGTCGGCGGCCGCCTGGCCCTGGGCGATGTCCTGCGCGCGACTGCCGTGCACCCGTTCCAGCCAGGCCTGCTCGGCGGCACGCACGCTGGCCGCGGCATTGCCGGCGGCCGCCCGTGCACGGTCCAGCTCGGCGGCGGCGATCAGGCGCTGGCGTGCCAATGGTTGCACCCGACGATAGTAGGCAGTGGCCTCAGCAGACTGCGCGCGCAACGCGGCCAGTTGTGCCTGGGCCTGTGCGATCTGTTCCTGGCGCGGGCCAAGCTTCAGCTCTTCCAGCTGGGCCTGCGCGCGCGCCGTGTCGGCCTGCGCCGCCGCGAACTGCGCGTCGCCGCGGGCGGGGTCGAGCTGCATCAGCACGGCCCCGGCCTTGACCCGCTGGCCCTCGCGCACCTCCACCGTGGCGATCACCTCGGCCGCCGGCGCCGGCACCGTGATCCGGTCCCACTCCAGCGTGCCCAGCGCCGTTGGCGTTGACTGCCCACAGCCCGCCAGCAGGCCGATGCCCGCCAGCCCGAGTCCACGCATCCCGTTGCCGATGCCCATGCCATTCCCTCCTGCGACGGCGACACGTTGCCACCTGCCCCGTGCACCCTCAATGATTCCGATCAGCCCTGACGGTTTTTTCGCCACGCGCGGACAGGCCTTTTGCTGCAAGGTTCCTCGCCACCTATCCACAGCTTGATTCAGCATCATTCCACAGCCGGTGTGGAGAACCGGACGGGGGCAGCCGTACTGGGTGCCTGGCAGCGGAAGATGCGCTGCCGTCACAGGCGCCGGCCGACCGTGACGGTTTTTTCACCACCACCTCGTCCGCCTTGTGGCACAAGCACTGCGAAGGCCTATCCACAGCTTTTCGCGCCCCCCCGTCCACACCGGGTGTGGAAAACCGCGTATCGGCCCGCCGCTGGCCGCATGCCCGGTACGCGCGTAACCTTGTCACCCCGAGTCCATCGCGGTGGACGGCGACCCCACCCCACCCCAAGCAATGAAAAGCATCGATCATCGAGACTTCACCCTGTCGCCGGAAGACAACGAGCGACTGGCCAACCTGTGCGGCCCCTTCGATGGGCACCTGCGCCAGATCGAGCTGAAGCTCGGCGTGGAGATCGCCAATCGTGGCTTCGTGTTCCGCATCAGCGGGCCCAACGAAGCCATCGTGGAGGCGCAGAAGCTGGTTGAAGCGCTGTACGCCGAAGCCGGCGAAACCACCTTCGACAACCACGCCATCCACCTGCGCCTGGCGCAGGCCAACGTCGAGCAGATCGCCGAGCGCTCCTACGAAGCGCAGGACGTGGCGATCAAGGTCAAGCGTGGCACGGTACGCGGCCGCGGCGCCAACCAGGGCCGCTACCTGCACCAGATCGCCACGCATGACATCAACTTCGGCATCGGCCCGGCGGGAACCGGCAAGACCTTCCTGGCCGTGGCCAGCGCGGTCGAAGCACTGAACGAGTCGCGGGTGCAGCGCCTGATCCTGGTGCGCCCGGCGGTGGAAGCCGGCGAGAAGCTGGGCTTCCTGCCCGGCGACCTGAGCCAGAAGGTCGACCCCTATCTGCGACCGCTGTACGACGCCCTGTACGAGATGATGGGCGTGGAAAAGGTGGTCAAGCTGCTGGAGAAGAACGTCATCGAGATCGCGCCGCTGGCCTACATGCGCGGCCGCACGCTCAACGATGCGTTCGTGATCCTGGACGAGGCGCAGAACACCACCATCGAGCAGATGAAGATGTTCCTGACCCGCCTGGGCTACGGCTCCACCGCGGTGGTCACCGGTGACCTGACCCAGACCGACCTGCCCAAGCACGTGAAGTCCGGCCTGCGCGACGCCATCGATGTGCTGCGCGAGGTCGAGGGCGTCAGCTTCACCTTCTTCGAATCCCGCGACGTGGTCCGGCATCCGCTGGTGGCGCGCATCGTCAGCGCCTACGACCGCCGCGACCTGCATCAGATCCAGCCTGGAGCGACGCCATGACCCGTGGTCCCGTGCGACTGGACGTCGCCGTCAGTTATGCCCTGCCGCGTACCGGGCTGCCTGCGGCAGTGAGCTTCCGCAAGTGGGTGGCCGCTGCGTTGAAGGGCCGCATCCGCGAGGCCGATCTGGCCATCCGCGTGGTCGATGCCAAGGAAGGCCAGTCGCTGAACCGCCATTACCGTGGCAAGGACTACGCCACCAACGTGCTCAGCTTCCCGGCCGAAGTGCCCGAAGGCCTGCCCAAGGGCGTCAAGTTCCCGCTGCTGGGTGACCTGGTGATCTGCGCACCGGTGGTGGCGCGTGAAGCCGACGAACAGGGCAAGGCGCTCAACGCCCATTACGCGCACCTGACCGTGCACGGCGTGCTGCACCTGCTTGGCTGGGACCACGAGGACGACAAGGAGGCCGAGGCGATGGAACAGCTGGAACGGGAGATCCTGGCCGAGCTGGGCATCGCCGATCCCTACGCCGGCGAGCGCTGAGGCCTATACAGCCGCGCCTACGCTCGGCTCCAACGCATCGCCCCCCGCAAACCTGACCGAAATGCAGCCGAGCATGGGCTCGGCTCTACAACGGGAATTTCTTTGTGCTGCTGCGTATTGCCCTGCTCCTGCTGCTCGTCGCGTCCGCCCCGGCCGCTGCCTTGGATCTGCCGGCCCTGATCGAATGCCGCCAGGGTGTGGCCGAGCAGGCCGCGCTGGCGCCCCTGCTGGCTGATCCACTGAAAGCCGTCGCCCACGGCCTGCAGCCGCTGCCCCAGGGCAACCAGTTCATGAGCGAGTATCGCCTGGCCCAGCCGATCAGCGTGTTCGACGTGACCACCGAGCGGGTGGCGGTGGCCGGCGCCAGCATCATGGCCGTCCTCGACCAGGCCGACCCACGCCCGCTGGCCAAGCGCCTGGCGCTAGAGATCGGCTACGACCAGGACGGCAAGTTCATGGCCGGTCGCGAGCTGGTCAGCCGCGACGTGACCGACCCGAAGACCGGCGAGTCTCAGATCGAGTCGATCATCCTCAGCGTCTCCACCGTAGCCTCCCACCCGGGCAAGACCCTGGCCGGCTGTACCTACAGCCTGGACCTGCCTGAGGAAGAAGCCCCTGCCCGGCCTGAACTGGCCCCGCCGCCGATCACCGGACCGGGCAGCGACGGTCACTGACAGGCCGCCACATCCTGCTAGACTTGGGCCAACGCCCGGCCTGCCGGGTGCCTTTTTTCCAGAGATGTCAGAAGACGACAGTAGTAGCTCCCCTGCGGAGCACAGTGAAAAGAAGCGCGGTTGGCTTGAACGCCTGACCTCGGCCTTCTCCGGCGAACCCCACACCCGCGACGAGCTGGTCGCTGTCCTGCACACCGCGCAGGAAGAGGGTCTGATCGCCGCCGATACCCTGAAGATGATGGAAGGCGCCATTTCGGTGGCCGAGCTGACCGTGGGCGACGTGATGATCTCGCGCTCGCAGATGGTCTCGCTGCCGGTCGAAGCGCCCTTCCTGGAACTGATGAAGCAGGTGGTCGAATCCGGCCATTCGCGTTTCCCGGTGCACGGCGAGAACAAGGACGACATCCTTGGCATCCTGCTGGCCAAGGACCTGCTGCGCGGCGTGGTTGCCGACAATGGTCCCGCCAATGTACGTGAACTGCTGCGCCCGGCAGTGCTGATTCCGGAGGCGAAGAAGCTCAACGTGCTGCTGAAGGAGTTCCGCCTTTCGCGCAACCACATGGCCATCGTGGTCGACGAGTACGGCGGTGTCGCCGGCCTGGTCACCATCGAGGACGTGCTGGAGCAGATCGTCGGCGAGATCGACGACGAGCACGACGAGGCCGAGGATCCGTCCGCGCAGATCGCCATCCAGTCCGACGGCCAGTACGTGGTCGACGCGCTGACCCCGATCGGCGACTTCAACGAGCGCTTCGGCGCGACGTTCTCCGACGAGGACTACGACACCATCGGTGGCCTGGTCACCGAGGCCGTGGGCCACCTTCCGGAAGTCGGCGATGAGCTGGCGCTGGACCGCTTCATGTTCCGCGTGGCCCGCGCCGATGCGCGCCGGGTGCAGGCCTTCCACGTGACCGTGCTTCCGCCGGACGCGCAGGACGACACTTGAAGCGCCGCGGCCTGATCCTCATGGTGTGGCTGGCACTGTGTGTGCTGGCCATGACCATGGCCCTGCCGCTGGCGGCCTTCGCGCAGCCGGCGGCAGCCGTGCCCGCACCTGCCACCGCCACCGCCAACGCCGCGGCCCCGGTCCCGCGTATCGGCGTGGTGACCATGCAGCCGGGCACCGTGTTCTTCGAACGCTTCGGGCATGACGCCATCGTCGTGGTCGATCCGGCCAGTGGCGAAGCGACCTCGTACAACTTCGGCTACTTCGATCCGTCCGAGGACGACTTCATCAGCCGCTTCGTGCGCGGCGACATGATGTATTACCTGGTGGCGCTACCGCTGCAGCAGGACCTGTCGTACTACGACGAGACCGGCCGAGGTGCCAGCGTGCAGTGGCTGGACCTGCGCCCTGACCAGGCGCGTGCCCTGGCCGCTGACCTGGCCGAGCGGGCCAAGCCGGAAAACGCGCGCTACCACTACGACTACTACACCGCCAACTGCGCCACGATGGTACGCGACACGGTGGACAAGGCACTGGGCGGTGGCCTGCAGTCGCAGTTGTCGGGGCGTTCGCGCGGCAACACCTACCGCAGCGAGTCGGTGCGCTTGGCCTCGCCCGCCCCGTGGATGTGGCTGGGCTTCGATGTCGGCCTGGGGCCGTTCGCCGACCAGCCGCTGTCGCGCTGGCAGGAAGCGTTCGTGCCGATGCGCCTGGCCGATGCGCTGCGCCAGGCACGCAACAGTGATGGCCGACCGCTGGTGCAGTCCGAACAGGAACTGCTGCCGCACCGCATTGATCCGGAGCCGAAGGAATTCGCGCGTCGCTGGTGGCCGTGGCTGCTGCTTGGTCTGGCCGTGGCCGGCGGCGTGCTGGTGCTGCGCAACCGCCCGCGCCTGCTGGCCGGGCTGGCCCTGCCGTTCTGGCTGCTGTGCGCCTTGTTCGGTGGCGTGCTGGTGTTCCTGTGGGGCTTCAGCATCCACTACGCCGCCTGGGCCAACCGCAACCTGCTGCTGCTTTCGCCGGTGGCCGTGCTGCTGCTGCCCGGAGCAATCCGCCTGCTGCGCCGGCGCGTGCCGGGCCGCATGTTCAGGGTCGTGCTGTGGCTGCTGGCAGTGCAGGCCGTGGCGGCGCTGGTGCTGCACTGGCTGAGCCTGCAGGCGCAGTACAACGTGCAGTGGATCGTGCTGCTGCTGCCCGTCCACGTCGCGCTGGCGTGGGTACTGGGGCGCCATCCTCACTTGTCCGAAACACGGCGCTGACGCACGATGGCGGGCATGTCATTGCCCGCCTCCGCTTCCGCCCCGGCTTCAGCCAACCCCGCCTGCGTCATCAACTGCGTCCACTACGATGACGAGGGCAAACGCCACGACATCACCCTGGACGCCATCAGCGATGTCATTGCCAGTGGCAATGGCTTCGTCTGGGTCGGCCTGTACGACCCCAACGACGATGTGCTGCTGAAACTGCAGGAGGAATTCTGCCTGCACGACCTGGCCATCGAGGATGCGCGCAACGCGCACCAGCGGCCCAAGGTCGAGACCTACGGCAATTCGATGTTCGTGGTGGTGACCACCGCGCAGATGGTCGACGAGCGCATCCAGTATGGCGAAACCCATGCCTTCCTCGGTCCGCGCTTCCTGGTAACGGTGCGCCACGGCGCCTCGCTGTCCTACGCGCCGGTACGTGCTCGGGTCGAGCGTGAGCCGCAGCTGCTGAAGATGGGCCCGTCGTACTGCCTGTACGCGGTGACCGACTTCGTGGTCGACAATTACCTGCCGATCGTGCACCGCTTCCGCGACACCCTGGACCTGCTGGAAAAGGACATCTTCGCCGAGAACTACAAGCGCAGCACCGTGGTGCGCCTGTACGAGCTCAAGCGCGAACTGAACAAGATGCGGATGGCGGTGGCGCCGCTGCAGGATGTGCTGGCCCAGCTGCGCCGCTATCAGGGCGAGCTGGTTCCGGACGAAGTGAAGCTGTACATCCGTGACGTGCACGACCACGCGGTACGCATCAGTGATGTGATCGACACCCTGCGCGAGATGCTGGGCACCGCGCTCAGCGTGAACCTGTCGCTGGTGACGCTGGCGCAGGGCGAGACGGTCAAGCGCCTCGGTGCGTGGGCCGCGCTGCTGGCGGCACCGACGCTGATCACCAGCTGGTACGGGATGAACTTCAGCCACATGCCGGAGCTGAGCCAACCGTGGGCCTACCCACTGATGATCGTTGGTGTGGGCGGCGTCTGCGTGGGCCTGTACCGGTTGTTCAAGCGCGCGAAGTGGTTGTGACCCGCTGGTGGTAGTGCCGGCCGCGGGCCGGAAACCAGGGCAATGCCGGCCAGCGGCCGGCATTGCCATTCGGCATCAAGCTACGTAAACGGTCTTGATGTTCATGAACTCATGGATGCCGTGGTCGGCCAGTTCCCGGCCAAACCCAGACTGCTTGCTGCCGCCGAACGGCAGCCGCGCATCGCTCTTGACGATCGCGTTGACGAACGCGGCGCCGCATTCCATGCGTTGCGCGAAGGCTTCGCCGCGCACCGGATCGCGCGTCCACACGCTGCCGCCCAGGCCGAAGCGGGTGTCGTTGGCCACGCGCAGTGCCTCGCTCTCATCAGCGACCCGGATCACCGCAGCCACCGGACCGAACAGTTCCTCGTCGTAGGCCGGCATGCCCGGGCCGACCTGGTCGAGCACCGTGGCCGGATAGCCGGCGTGGGTGCCGGCAATCGGCTCGCCGCCTATCAGCACCCGCGCACCCTTGGCCACGCTGGCCTGTACCTGCTTGTGCAGTTCATCGCGCAGGTCGGCACGGGCCATCGGCGCCAGCGTGGTGCCCCGCTCATCGGGATCGCCGTACTGGCGCTCGGCCGCAGCTTCAACGAAGCGACGGGTGAATTCATCGGCCACCGCCTCGACCACGATGAAGCGCTTGGCCGCGATGCAGGTCTGCCCGCTGTTGTCGAAGCGCGACTTCACTGCTGCCGCAACCGTCTTGTCGAGGTCGGCATCGTCGAGCACCACGAAGGCATCGCTGCCCCCCAGCTCCATCACCGACTTCTTCAACTGGCTGCCGGCGTTGGAGGCGATCGAGCGCCCTGCCCGCTCGCTGCCGGTCAGCGTCACCGCCTTCACCCGTGCGTCGCGCAGCACGTCGGCGGCCTGGTCGTTGTCGATGTGCAGCACGTCGAACACGCCGTCCGGCAGGCCGCCATCACGGCACACCGCCAGGATCAGGTCGGCACACTGCGGCACGTTGCTGGCGTGCTTGAGCAGGGCCACGTTGCCGGCCATGAACGCCGGTGCGAGGAAGCGGAACACCTGCCAGATCGGAAAATTCCACGGCATCACCGCGAACACGCAGCCGATCGGCTCGTAGCGCACGTAGCTGCGCTGCGCTTCGGTGTCGATCAGCTGCGGCTTGAGATAGTCGGCCGCATGGTCGGCGTAGTACTCGCAGGCCGCCGCGCACTTGTCGACCTCGGCCAGCGCTTCGGCCTTGAGCTTGCCCATCTCGTGGGTCATCGCCTGCTGCAGGTCGTCGCGGCGCGTGCGCAGCTGCGCCGCGATCTGGCGCAGGATCGCGCCGCGTTCCTGCAGCGAACGCTCGGCCCAGCCAGGGAACGCATCGGCGGCGGCCTGCAGGCGCTGCTCGATGTCGGCAGCGCCCATCAGTTCATGGCGGTAGGTCACCTGGCCGGTGGCCGGGTCGACGATCTCGACGGTCATGGGGGATCTCCATCTGGAAGACCCCCATTGTGCGCCGCCGGCCGTGAGCCGGGTGTTGCCGGCACAGTGGACGGATCGTGTACTCAGCCGTTGTCCTGCCGCGCCAGCTGCAGGTCGCGCTGGCGCCGCTTCTCGGCGCGGGCATTGATGTACCAGCCGATCACCGCGGCGATCGATACCGCCGACACCAGCAGCGTGGCCAGTGCATTGATCTTCGGGCTGATGCCCATGCGCACCGACGCGAACACCTTCATCGGCAGCGTGGTCGAGCCCGGCGTGGCGACGAAGCTGGCCACCACCACGTCATCCAGCGACAGGGTGAACGCCAACAGCCAGCCCGCCACCAGCGCCGGCGCGATGATCGGCAGGGTGATGCGGGTGAACACGGTCAGCCGGCTGGCCCCGAGGTCCATCGCCGCTTCTTCCAGCGACAGGTCCATTTCCTGCAGGCGCGAAGACACCACCACGGTGACGAAGCACAGGGTGAAGGTGACGTGCGCGATCCAGATGGTGGCCAGGCCGCGCGCCGGGAAGCCGGGAATCGCGCCCATCGAGGCCAGCAGCGCCATCAGCGAGAAGCCCAGGATCACATCCGGCATCACCAGCGGCGCGGTGACCAGCGCACCGAACAGCGGCTTGCCACGGAAGCGCTTGAAGCGGGTCATCACCATCGCCGCCAGCGTGCCCAGCACGGTGGCGGTACAGGCGGTCCAGAACGCCACCACCAGGCTGGTCCACATCGCATCCATCAGCGCGCGGTCGGCGAACAGGTCACTGTAGGCGCGGGTGGAGAACCCGGCCCAGACCATCGCCAGCCGCGAGCTGTTGAACGAATACAACATCAACAGCAGGATCGGCAGGTACAGGAAGGCGAAGCCGAGCAGCAGCACGCCCAGCCCCAGGCCCTTGGCGGTACGCGGGCTCATGCCTGCTTCCCTTCCAGCAGGCGCTGCTGGGATCGGTTGAACAGCAGGATCGGCACCAGCAGCAACAGGATCATCGCCACCGCCATCGCCGAGGCACCCGGCCAGTTGCGGTTGTTGAAGAACTCGTTCCACAGCTGGCGGCCGACCATCAGCGTCTCCGACCCACCCAGCATTTCCGGAATCACGAATTCACCCACTGCCGGGATCATCACCAGCATGCAGCCGGCGATGATGCCGGCCTTCGACAGCGGCAGCGTGATGCGGAGGAAGGCCTGCCATGGCCTGGCACCCAGGTCGTAGGCCGCTTCCAGCAGGCGGTGGTCGTGCTTGACCAGGTTGGCGTACAGCGGCAGCACCATGAACGGCAGGTAGCAGTAGACGATGCCGATGTAGGCGGCGGTCGGCGTATCGATCAACTGCAGTTTCGGCAGGCCCATCGACGTCATCAGCGTCTGCAGGCCGGTGAACTGCAGGAACTGGTCAAGCAGGCCGTTGCGGTCCAGGATCGCCTTCCACGCATACACGCGGATCAGGAACGAGGTCCACGACGGCAGCACTACCAGCATCATCGCCACGTTGCGTGCGGCCGGCGACAGGCGGGCGATGGCGTAGGCCATCGGGTAGCCGATCAGCAGGGTCAGGAAGGTGGAGATGGCCGCGATCCTGATCGAGCTCAGGAAGGCCTGCGCATAGATCGAATCGCGGAACAGCGCCAGGTAGTTCTCCAGGTTCAGCTTCAGCGAGAACCCGCCGTCACCGTACTGCAGCAGCCAGGTATACGGCGGCGAGCCGACCCGGCTGAGCGAGAAACTGATCATCAGCACGATCAGGAACGGCACTGCGAAGAACAGCAGCAGCCACAGGTACGGAATGCCGATCACCGTGGCACGCAGCCCCGGCAGCCAGCGCTTCAGGCCGGCGACGCTCATGAGGTGAGCACCACGCCGTCGTTGTCGCGCCAGTGCACCCACACCTCGTCGCCCCAGGTGAAGCCATCACTGGCCCAGCGCTGCGAGTTGGCGAAGTTGGCCAGCACCTTGGCGCCGCTGGGCAGGCGCACGTGATACACCGAGTGGCTGCCGAAGTAGGCGATGTCCTCGATCACGCCCTGCGCCTTGTTGGTGTGCCCTTCCGGCTCGTCCTTGCCGATCATCACCTTCTCCGGGCGCAGCGCGAATGCGACCGGCTGCCCTTCGTAACAGGTGATGCCATGGGCGATGTAGATCGGCGCCGGGAACAGCGGGGAGCGCACGGTCACGTACTCGGGCAGGTCCTCGTCGATCACCCCGTCGAACAGGTTGACCGAACCGATGAACTCGGCGACGAAGCGGTTGGCCGGCTGCTCGTAGACCTCGTCCGGCTTGCCGACCTGCTGGATCCAGCCGGCATCCATCACCGCGATGCGGGTGGCCATGGTCATCGCTTCTTCCTGGTCGTGGGTGACCATCACGCAGGTCACGCCCGACGATTCGATGATGCTGACCAGTTCCAGCTGCATCTGCGAGCGCAGCTTCTTGTCCAGCGCGCCCATCGGTTCGTCCAGCAGCAGCAGCTTCGGCCCCTTGGCCAGCGACCGCGCCAGCGCCACGCGCTGCTGCTGGCCACCGGACAGCTGGTGCGGCTTGCGTTTGCCCAGGTGGCCCATCTGCACCAGGTCGAGCATCTCGCCGACGCGCTTGCTGATCGCATCCTTGCCCAGGCCATCCTGCTTCAGGCCGAAGGCGATGTTCTGCTCGACCGTCATGTGCGGGAACAGGGCATAGGACTGGAACATCATGTTGACCGGCCGCTGGTACGGCGGCAGCGCATCCAGGCGTTGGCCATCGACGGTGATGCTGCCCTTGGTGGGCGTCTCGAAGCCGCCCAGGCAGCGCAGCAGGGTCGATTTACCACTGCCGGAGCCACCGAGCAGGGCAAAGATCTCGCCCTTGCGCACGTCCAGGTTGACGTCGTCGACGGCGACGAAACCGTCGAATTCCTTGCGCAGATCACGAATGGAGAGATAGCCGGGCGCACCGGTCGTGTCGACGACGGCGGCTACCGGCTGGGCTTCAACGGGCATGGGGGCTCCGGGAGCGGGCGGTGGACAGCGGCGGCCATTCTAACGGCCGGGGGCCGAAGGGGATATGACGGGAGTGGGTGGAAGCGGCCGCTGGCCCGCCCAGGGCCCCCGAGGGCATGTCGGTTTTCCCCGCGATGGTGGCCTGTCCGCCCCAAGGCCCGGGCTCCCCTGGACGACCCTGCAGCCGTCCCGGCCAGACACTGCGGGCGGCAGCCCGATCTGCAACATTTTTCAGAACGGGATCCATTGAAAGCCCCGGACATTCCCCGCGCAATGTCCCGCATCTAGGCCTTGCATGGACCGCCCCTGGTGATTTCCCCGGACAGCCCCTCCCCTTTCCCGCCCCGCCTGCCGGGCTGCCTGCCTGCACGGCTGCCGCTGGTCATCATCGGCGCCGGCCAGGCCGGGTTGTCGCTCAGCGCGCTCCTGCAGGAGGCCCGCGTCGAGCATCGCGTGCTGGAGGCCGAAACCGTGGGCGCCAGTTGGCGGCGGCGCTGGGATTCGTTCCAGACCAACACCGCCAACGCGACGATGGCCCTGCATGGCCATGCCTATGCGGGGGATGAACCGGAAGGGTTCATGGGGGCCCCGGAAGTGATCCGACGGCTGCGAGACTATGCCGACGAGCGCGCGTTGCCGATCAGCGAGGGGTGCGTGGTCCATCGGGTCGGGCCGGAGTCCGGTGGCTATGCCATCGACAGCAGCCGGGGGCTGATCCATGCCCAGGCGGTGGTGGTCGCCACCGGTGAATACCGCCGGGCGCGGTTGCCCCGGGCCCCTTTCGCGCCCGCAGCAGGCCTCACCGTGCTGCACTCCAGCGACTACCGCAGTCCCGGCCAGCTACCCGCGGGCGCGGTGCTGGTCATCGGCGGCGGCCAGTCCGGCGCACAGATTGCCCAGGACCTGTGCGACGCTGGTCGCAGCGTGTACTGGTCGTTGGCCGATCGTCATTCGCACACCCGTCGGCTGCGCGGCAAGGACTCGATGACCTGGTGGGACATGGCCGGGCGCATCCATCAACACGTAAGCCAATCGGCGGCCGTACTGGCAGGCGAGCCGGACGCGCTGCGCAAGGCCCGCACCGCAGAGTTCCCCCTGATTTCCGGCAAAGGAAGTGCCGGCCTGGGCAGTTCGATCAGCCTGCTGGCGATGCACCGCGCAGGGATCAGGTTGCTGGGACGGTTGCAGGAATTCAATGGAAACACCGCCCGCTTCGCCGATGTCCGCCCGCAACTTCGCACCGCGATCGAAGCGACGCGGGCCGAGTACGCCTATCTCGATTCGCTGGCCAGCGCGTACTACGCCACGCGGCCCGAACCGCGCACCGACGATGCCCGCTACATTCCCGAAGAGGTCTATCTGCACTGGGAGCCGGACGTAGCCCCGGATGAACTGGATCTGCCGGCGGCAGGCATCCGCTCGGTGGTGCTGGCCACCGGTTTCGTCGCCGAATGGCCCTGGCTCGATGTGCAGGGCGCGCTGGATGCCCACGGCTATCCGCTGGGCGAGTTTGGCGTTTCCCCGCAACCGGGCTTGTTCTTCATCGGCATGCACAACCTGCAGCGGATGAGTTCGTCGTTCCTGTGCAACGGCGGCCGCGATGCACGCGACCTGCTGCCGGCCATCCTGAGGCACCTTGGCCAGGCCGACGGTACCGATTCCGGCACGGTGAAGCGGTGAAGCAAGGCGGCCGCCGGGCAAGGCCCGGCGGCGCCAGACCGGCTTAACGGCCGGTCTTCACCTCGGTCCACAGCCGGGTGTAGAGCTTGTCGGTCTCCGGCGTGTTGATCGAGTAGGTGAACATCTTCTCGGCCACGTCGGCCGGCGGGTAGATCGTCGGGTCGGTGCGGATCGCCTCGTCCACCAGCGGTGTCGCGGCCGGGATCGGGTTGGCGTAGTGGATGAAGTTGGTGTTGGCCGCGGCGACCTTCGGTTCCAGCAGATAGTTGATGAACCTGTAAGCCGCTTCCGGGTGCTTGGCGTCCTTCGGGATCGCCAGCATGTCGAACCACTGCGGCGCACCTTCCTTCGGGATCGAATAAGCCACGTGCACGCCATTGCTGGCTTCCTCGGCGCGGTCGCGGGCCTGGATGATGTCACCCGACCAGCCGACCACCAGGCAGGTGCCGCCATTGGCCAGCGAACCGACGTACTGCGAGGAGTGGAAGTTCTGCACGTACGGGCGGATCGACTTCAGCAAGTCGGCCGCCTTCTGCAGCTCGGCCGGGTCGCCGCTGTGCGGATCCAGGCCCAGGTAATGCAGCGCGATCGGGATCATGTCGGCCGGCGTATCCAGGATGGTCACGCCGCAGTCCTTCATCTTGCTGATGTTCTCCGGTTTGAACACCAGGTCCCAGCTGTTGGCGATATCGGTGCTGCCGCCGAAGCGCTGCTTCAGCATGTCCACGTTGTAGCCGATGCCGGTGGTGCCGATCATGTACGGCACGCCGTACTGGTTGCCCGGATCCTGGGTGGCGATGCGCTTCATCACCGCCGGATCGAGGTTGGCCAGGTTCGGGATCTTGCTCTTGTCCAGCGGCAGGAACACGCCGGCCTGGATCTGGCGGCCGAAGAAGTTCAGGGTCGGCACCACCACGTCGTAGCCGCTGTTGCCGGCCAGCAGCTTGGTCTCGACCATCTCATCGCTGTCGAACACATCGTAGGTCACCTTGATGCCGCTCTCCTTCTCGAAGGTCGGAATGGTGTCCTCGGCGATGTAATCGCTGTAGTTGTAGACGTTCAGGACCTGGCTGTCCTGCGCGCCGCCGTTGCCACCGCCACAGGCGGCAAGCATGGCGGAGGCCAGGCCGAGCGTGAGGATACGCAGCTTCATCGGGTGCTCCAGAATGCGGGAAGGGGGGCCGGCGGAGCCGGCGACGGGTGCCAGCCTACCCCCCGGCGGCGGATTTTTCTATTCCAGATGCTCAGACGTTCAGCAGCAGGAACTCGCGCTCCCACGAGCTGATGACGCGGAAAAAGGTCTCGTATTCCTTGCGCTTGACCGAGATGTAAGCGCGGCAGAAACGCTCGCCCAGCAGGGCCTGGAGCTCGCTGCACTGCTCCAGCCCGTCCAGCGCCTCGCCCAGCGAGCGCGGCAGGTTGTAGCCCAGTTCCTTCGCGCTGCCGGTCACCGGCGCGTCCGGCGCCAGCCGCTCGCGGATGCCGAGCAGGCCGCAGGCCAGGGTGGCCGCCATTGCCAGGTACGGATTGGCGTCGGAACCGGCGAAACGACTCTCCACGCGCATGTTTTCCGGCGTATCCAGCGGCACGCGCAGGCCGCAGGTACGGTTGTCGAAGCCCCAGTGCACGTTGCTCGGCGAGACTTCGCCGAACACCAGGCGCCGGTAGGAATTCACGTTCGGCGCGAAGAACGCCATCGCCTGCGGCGCGTACTTCTGCAGGCCGCCCAGGTAGTGGCCGAACACCGGGCTGAACTCGCCCTCGGCATCGGTCTCGCCAGCGAACACATTGCTGCCATCGCTCACCCGCACCAGGCTCTGGTGGATGTGCATGGCACTACCGGGCTCGTTCTCCATGGGCTTGGCCAGGAACGTGGCGTACACCCCGTGGCGCATCGCCGCCTCGCGCATGGTGCGCTTGAACAGGAACACCTGGTCGGCCAGGTCCATCGCATCGGCATGGGTGAAATTGACCTCCAGCTGCGCTGCGCCGGATTCGTGGATCAGCGTGTCCACATCCAGCTTCATCGCATCGGCATAGTCGTACATCAGGTCGAGGATCGGGTCGAACTCGTTGACCGCGTCGATCGAGTACGACTGCCGCGCGGTCTCCGGGCGCCCCGAGCGACCGGCCGGTGGCAGCAGCGGGAAGTCCGGGTCGGTGTTCTTCTGCACCAGGAAGAACTCCAGCTCCGGCGCCACCACCGGGCGCAGGCCCAGTTCCGCATAAGCCGCCAGTACGCGGCGCAGCACGTTGCGCGGCGCAAGCTCGTGCGGTTCGCCGCTCTTGGTGTAGCAATCGTGGATGACCTGTGCGGTGGCATCGGCTGCCCATGGCACCATGCGCACCGTATCCGGGTCAGGGCGCAGCATCATGTCCGAGTCCGACGGTGAGGTCAGCTCGTAGTAGTCGTCAGGGAACTCGCCGGTGACGGTGGTGGCGAAGATGCCTTCCGGCAGGCGCGTGCCGTAGTCGTGCGAGAACTTGTCGGCAGGAATGATCTTGCCGCGGGCGTTGCCGGTAATGTCCGGCACCAGGCATTCCACCTCGGTGATGCGCCGCTCCTTCAGCCAGCGCAGCAGGCTGCTTTCCTGCGGTGCGGGGGGCGTGGCCGTCTTGCGCGGGCGCGTTCGGGAACTCATCGGGAATCCAGTCGGTTCTGTTGGTGCTGCCGGCAAGCTTGGCCGAACGCACGGAAAATAGCGTGATAGAACGGCGTCTGCGTGACACGCCACTCCGGATGCCACTGTACGCCGAGCACAAATCCATGGTGCAGGCTGCGCGCCGCCTCGACCAGTCCGTCATCGGCCATGGCCTCGACCTGCAGGCCCTGCGCGAGGCGGGCGATGCCCTGTCCGTGCACCGAATTGATCTGCGCGCGGCCACTGCCGTGCCACTGCGCCAGCCAGCCGTCGGCGGCCAGGGTCACCGCATGGGCCGGCCCATACTGCACGTCCACCGGCGCCCGCGGGTCTTCGCGATGGTCGGCCAGGCCGGGCACCGCATGCACCTGCGGATGCAGGCTGCCGCCCAGTGCGACGTTCAGCTCCTGGAAGCCCCGGCAGATCGCCAGCACTGGCAGGTCCAGCGCCAGCGCCTCGTGCAGCAGCGCGAAGGCATTGGCATCGCGGGCAGGGTCATGCGGATTGCCTGGCCAGCTGCGGCCGCCTTCGTAGTGCTGCGGTTCGATGTTGCTGACCGCGCCGGTCAACAGCAGGCCATCGAGCCCAAGCAGCCAGTCGCTGGCCGGCAACGGTGGCTGCAGGCTCGGCAACACCACCGGGGTCACCTCGGCCGCCTCGGCCAGCGCGCGCACGTACTTCTCGCCGGCCACCGCGAAACGGTGGTGGCCGAGCACGGTGCTGTCGGTGGGCAGGCCCACCCAGGGCAGGCGGCGCATGGGAAGACTCCTTGGCGTGCCGACACGTTACCCGTCGCCTGGCAACGGCGGCAAGTCGCTGCCGTCACACCACAGCTGCCATGCATCGGCGAAACTACCGGGGTGAACGCTGATCGACCTGCCCTGCTCCGCCCTCCCGCACTGCACCCGCGAGGCCTGCAGTGAGCGCCGCCTTTCCGCCCAGCTGGTATGCCTCCAGCCTGCCCGAACCGCCCGCACTGCCCGCGTTGCAGGGGCAGGTGCAGGCCGACGTTGCG
Source organism: Stenotrophomonas sp. FR010 (assembly GCF_047520755.2). Taxonomy (NCBI): domain Bacteria; kingdom Pseudomonadati; phylum Pseudomonadota; class Gammaproteobacteria; order Lysobacterales; family Lysobacteraceae; genus Stenotrophomonas; species Stenotrophomonas sp. FR010. The sequence goes on from NZ_JAXBQT020000004.1 coordinate 112,402, forward strand.
GTGCTGGGCGCCGGCTATACCGGCCTGACCGCTGCACTGGAACTGGCCGTGCGTGGCCAACGCGTGGTGGTGCTGGACGCACAGCGGATCGGCTGGGGCGCGTCCGGCCGCAATGGTGGCCAGGCGCTGGTCGGCTATGGCTGCGAGGTGGACGAACTGGAGCGTCAGCTCGGCCGTAACGATGCGCGCCACCTGTTCGACTGGTCGCGCGACGCAGTACAGGCGATGCGCAGGCGCATCGACCGCCATGGTATCGACTGCCATTGGGTGGAGGGCCACGCCAGCGTCGCCATCCGCGAGCGCCATGAGCGCGACCTGCGCGCCAACTGCGAGCATCTTCAGCGCCACTACGACTACCCGATGCAGTGGTGGGACCGTGATGCCCTGCGCGCACAGCTGGACAGCCCGCGCTACCGCGCCGCGATGTTCGATCCGCACAGCGCGCACCTGCACCCGCTGGCCTATGCGCGTGGCCTGGCCGATGCGGCGCGCGCGGCCGGCGTGGTGATCCACGAGAACTCCGCAGTGACCCGCGTGCAGCGCGGACCGCAGCCCACCCTGCATACCGCGCGGGGCAGCGTGCGCGCTGCGCATCTGGTGGTTGCCGGCAACGCCTGGCTGCAGGGCCTGCTGCCCGACCTGGAACGGCGGATCATGCCGGTCGGCACCTATATCGGCGCCAGCGCGCCGCTGGGGGCCGAGCGCGCCCGCGCCCTGATCGGCAACAACATGGCCGTGGCCGACACCGCGTGGGCACTGGACTATTTCCGCCTCAGCCACGACCACCGGCTGCTGTTCGGCGGCCGCGCCAGTTACTCGGCGCTGCCCCCACCCGGCCTGCGCGGGGTGATGCAGCGGCGCATGCACCAGGTGTTTCCACAACTGGCCGATGTGCCACTGGAGCAGGTCTGGGGCGGTTACGTGGACATCACCTGCAACCGCGCTCCACATTGGGGCCGGCTGGACGGCAACCTGTACTTCGCGCAGGGGTTCTCCGGCCATGGGGTGGCCGCCGCCGGGCTGGCTGGCGAAGTCATCGCCGCCGCGATTGCCGGCCAGAGCGAGCGCCTGGACGTGTTCCAGCGCCTGCGGCATGCGCCTTTCCCCGGCGGCCGGCTGCTGCGCACGCCGCTGCTGGTGGCGGCGATGTCCTGGTACAAGCTGCGGGATGCGTTGTGGTGAAGATTCTGCATCTCCACCTGTATTGAACGTTCTGACAAGCGCACCGCAGCGCTGATCGTGCTGCACACGTCACAGATTTTCACGCAACATGTGTGATGGATGGTTGGTCAATTACCTAAATGCGCCGCTGTGCAATTGCATAATCGTTCGCAGACCGATAACGTCCTGAGAAACCGGGCCTCGCGGCGAATGGAAGCTGACAGGGGACACGCAGGAGAGGGGGACGTGCGATTGGACTGGTGGAAAGAAGGATTGTTGCTGAAGGTGCGCATTCGTCCGGCTGGCCTGATGCTTGCCTTGCTTTATGCAGTTGCCTATTGGGCAACCCGACAGCTGTCGCTGGATCAGTTCTATTTGCCAGCCGGCATCCGGGTGGCGGCCGTACTGTTGTGCCCGCCGCGCCTGTGGCCGTATCTGCTGCTGGGCGAATATGCGTACTTTGCACAGTCCCGCGTGCCAATGATCGAGAAGTACGGCCTGACATGGGTCATTGTTGCCTCCGCGTTCCTCATGCCCGCAGTGATGTTGATTGTGAAGCTGCAACGGCGACTGATGGCGGAGTCGCAGACGATCGGCCTTTTGTTGATTGCCGCCGCTTCCAGCGTCGTAGTTACGCTGCTGAACCTCAGCTTTTCCCATCTGCTCTGGCCAACACCCCCTTCCACGCCCTTCCTGACCAGTGCGGCGCGTTACAGCGTGGGCGACTTCATCGGCATTCTGACGGTGGCCCCCATCGCCATGCTGTGGGCGCGACAGGACGTGGGGCAGGAGTGGAACGCTGGACGAAAGACCCCGATGCTGGCGGCACTTTCATCGATGCTCCTGATCGGGATAGCAGCAACTCAACTGCCCGCAGACTGGGTTGCGCTGAAGGCAACGCTCCTGCTGCTGTTGGCACTCCCCGCGGCCGCACTTACCTGCCTGTATGGCTGGAAGGGTGCCGCCCTTGCAGTACCGGTGCTCAACATGGTCATCGGTCTGACCACGCCCAACACCCATCCCAGCGCATTCGATCCCGCAGCCTTCATCACCCAGCAGATCATGGCGATCAGCGGCATCGTATTGCTGTTGCTCGGATCACGCATCACCCACTTCTACCATCGTTACAGGCTGCGCGAGATGGGGGAAAGGGACGCCATCCATCTTGCGAGGAGCTCGCAATTGGCCAGCGAGATGGAGCTGCGTGAGCGTGCCCTGCACCTTCGCAAGCTCGGCGACGGCATTGATACGTCACTGGTGGAGCTGGCCGACTGGCTCAAGGCCCAGGGACATCACGCAGTGGCCAGCAGCCTTCTGCATACCTCGAATGTACATTCGAGGCTCTTTCGCGAACAGACAAGCATGGTCTATCCCTCGGGCCTGGAGCATCTTGGGCTTTACGTGGCTTTGCAGGCTGGTGGCATCCGTGAGTCGTGGAAGCTGACGGAGCGCGTTCTCCGCCCTGATCTGAAAGGCGACCCCTGCAACCTGAGCGTGGAACTGCAGTTGGCCGCTTACCGGACACTCATTGATGCGGTCTCCATTCTTCTCAAGCATGAAGGTGGACAGATTCGCATTCGTGCAAGATGCGGCGGAATGGGCTCCAGGCGCGGAATTCTCATGGTCGTGTCGCTGCTGGAGTCGCGTCGGCGTCTTTCCCAGCAGACAACCATGGCAGCGTTCGAGCGGCTGACCGGGCGAACCCTGCCCTATGACGGGACCGTTGACTGCTATCGCAACCGGGTCAGGATCCTGTTCCTCGACCGTGAAACAAAACTTGAGACACAGCCCAGTGCTCCATCACGGTACAGCTGCCCTGCACCCTCTGCGCTGCAGTAGTGCATTCACAGTCAAGCGACCGGATCGAACCAACGCAGCGGTATCGCATGAACGTCCCGCTCATCCCGCTGGCCAAAGGCGTCATGGGCACCCGGCGAACATCCGGGTGCCCATGCGGTCTGACACTGAAGCTCTCCGATATCCCGGCAACGGGCGGTATCAGGGTGCCTCTACCGCCCACAAGACATCAGCTCCGCTTGCATATCTGACCAGCGTGAATGCGGGGGACCGATAGACAACCGTCCTGGTGGCTTTGGCGGGAACAGGCAGGCGCTGCTCAGGCAACGACACCTTCGCAGATGGGTCACCTGCCGGCAGTACCCAGAACGTGCCCGCAGCATTGCCGATCACGATGTGCACGTGGCCCGCGAGATCGTTTACCTGGAAATAATCCATGCCATCGCGCTCGAACCCATAGACCAACCAGCCGGGATCCACGCTCAGGTCCTGTGCCTGCGGAATCGACTGGCCGAGTCCTTGGCCGGCCATCTTGATTCCATGGTCGTCACTCGGGGCAAAAGCAAAAACGGATACCGGCACCAACATCAATGCACCAGCACATGCATGAATTCGGAAACTTCTCACACTAACCTCCAGGTTGGATGCAATACGGATCAAGAAGGATGCTACCGCCAATCACATCAGCATATACCGGGCAGACTCCGCAGTGCCTGTCGGACATAATCCACTGGATCGATACAAACCCATGCCACGCCGAAGCTGCGGCCGAAATCGCCAATACCCGTAGCGAAACCCGCCCACGGTGCGGGTCAGCTGCATCTGCGACAAATGACCTGGACAGGCGCGTGTAACAGCAGGACATTGTCGATTGCGCGATAGTGAACACAGTGGACAGCATCAACTGCCGAACGTAGCAGGTGCAACGGCTGAAACGTGATCGAACCGAGGACGCGCTGATTGTGGATGATTCACCGTCCGCTGGTGGCTATGCCGACGCACTGCTGACCGTGTAGGGCCACGAAGCGCAGGAAGCCGGCAATTGCAGCACAAGGGGAAGCCACGCACCTCGATTGCGCCCTTCTCCGACTGTCGATAATGTCTACGGAAGGGGCCAGTCATCATTGGCCGGGAAACGAGAGGCGCGGGCTTGGAGCGATTCAATGAATCGATTGAACTGAGCTTCCGGATCCGACCCGTCGGAATCGCACTCGCGGCCGTCTACGCTTTGAGCTGCCTTATCTCGCGTCAGTTCTCGCTGGATCAGTTCTTCCTGCCAGCGGGCATCCGGGCAGCGGCACTCCTGATCGTCCCGACCCGCCTGTGGCCCTACCTGCTGCTTGGCGAGTACGCCTACTTCGCAACCCTGCGCATCCCCATGATCGACAGCTACGGCCTGGCCTGGGTCATCCTGGCCTCGACGCTGCTGATGCCGATGGCGATGCTGGTGGTCCACCTGCACCGCATGAGAATGCCATCGGAGTCCGCCGCCGGCCTCTGGCTGCTGTCGCTGACCTTCTGCACGGCGTTGTTCGTCCCGGTTCTCAATATGGGCATTTCATTCGCCCTGTGGTCGAACCCGCCGCCGAGCAACCTGCTTAGCGCAGTTGATCGCACGATCTTTGGCCACTTCGCCGCCATCATTACCCTCGTGCCACTGGCATTCCTCTGGTCGCGACGAGAGGCGGCCCCCAATTGGACGCGCCGCTTTGCTGCACCTACGGTCACGGCCATCCTGGTGATGCTGGTCCTGGCTCTGTGCATGCAGCTTACGGCCATCAGCGCCCACACCACACGCACCCACCTGGTGCTGCTGTCCTCCCTACCAGCGATCGCCCTGACCTTCATGCATGGGTGGCGTGGCGCTGCCATCGCGATTCCGCTGTTGAACCTTCCACTCCATTTCGCCACTCCCAGCACCGGCCTACCGTCCTCGTTCGACCTGGGCACCTTCGCCACCCAGCAGAACATGGCCGTGATGAGTGTCGCACTGCTCGCCCTGGGATCCAGCATCAGCTATCACCACGAGCGTGCACGGTCCCGTGGACTGGCTGAGGAAACCACATTGCGCTTGGCACGTAGTTCGCATCAGATCCGTGAGCGTGAACTTCGCGAGCGCGCCTCCCATCTCAAGCAACTCGGCGAAGGCATGGACAGCTCGCTCGGCGAGATGGTCAGCTGGCTGAAGGCGCAGGGGCATCACGCGGTGGCCAACAGCCTGCAGCACGCCTCATCCGTGCACTCGCGGCTGTTCCGTGAACAGGCCAGTCTGGTCTACCCCACGGGGCTGGAGCAGGTTGGGCTGTATATCGCGCTGCGCGTTGGCGGCGCATGCGAGAACTGGGACAACTCCCATCGCGTGATACCGCCCCGGCTGGAGGGCAACCCCTGCCTGCTGACTGTTGACCTGCAGCTCGCCATCTATCGCTCGCTGATCGAGGCGGTGTCGCTGCTGCTGGAGCTGGAGTCGGGACAGGTCAGCGTGCGCGCCCGCAGCGGCCAGGCTGGCGACCGCCGCGGCATTGTGGTGGTCGTGGGCCTGCTTGACCGCAGTTGCACGCTGTCGAGTGGGACCGTTCAGCAGGCCACGGAGCGTCTGGCCGGCCGGATAATGGCCTACGGCGGTACGGTGCATTGCCGTGGCAACCGGCTCCGGCTCGTCCTGCACGAATCCATTGCGGGCACAGCGGCGTCATTCGCATCGCCCGCCTGATCGCCGAACGACACGCAGGGCATACTGCCCCGCTAAAGTTACACCCGAAACCGCCGCTATCCGTGCCGAGTCCCTCCCTCGTGAGCCACCGCATCATGCCCGTGCTGCCGCAGGCCGCCGTCGATGGCGACCTGGCCGATCCGCTGCCGCAGCGGATCCTGCTGGTCGAAAACTCCCGTGCGTTCACCGGCATGCTGCGCGAAGCCATCGAGCAGCGCCTGGAACTGCCGGTGGTGATCGCCTCCACCCTGGCCGAGGCCGACCGGCTGCTCAGCGAAGGCGGAGGCTGGTTCCTGGTGCTGACCGGACTGGTGCTGGCCGACGGCGACCGCGATGCAGTGGTCGAATTCTTCCTCAAGCGCGACCTGCCGACGGTGGTGGTCAGCGGCGTTTACGACGAGGACCTGCGCAAGCGCGTGCTGCAGCAGCAGATCATCGACTACGTGCTGAAGAACACCCCCGGCAGCATCGACTACCTGGTATGGCTGGTGCAGCGGCTGGAACGCAACCGGCGCATCGCCGCGCTGGTGGTGGACGACTCGCCGTCCGCGCGTGGCTATGCCGCCGCCCTGCTGCGGATGTATGGGCATGAGGTGCACGAAGCCGCCGACGGCAACGAGGGCCTGGCTGCTATCGAGGCGCATCCGGCGATCCGCCTGGCGGTGGTCGACCAGGAAATGCCCGGCATGCAAGGCGTGGAATTCACCCGTCGCCTCCGCACCCTGCGCTCGCGCGACAAGGTGGCGGTGATCGGCATCTCCGGCAATACCGACGCCTCATTGATCCCGCGCTTCCTGAAGAACGGCGCCAACGATTTCCTACGCAAGCCGTTCTCGCGCGAGGAGTTCTTCTGCCGCGTCTCGCAGAACGTGGACCAGCTGGAACTGATCGGCACCCTGCAGGACCTGGCCACCCGCGACTTCCTCACCGGCCTGCCCAACCGGCGCTTCTTCCTGGAGCAGAGCCAGCGCCAGCTGCCGCAGCTGCAGCTGCACGGCCAATGCGTGGCGGTGGCGATGATCGACATCGACCACTTCAAGCACATCAACGACACCCATGGCCACGAAGCAGGCGACGACGCGCTGCGCGCGGTGGCCGGCGCGGTGACCGCGCATGCACGCAGCCACGACCTGATCGCGCGCTTCGGCGGCGAGGAGTTCTGCCTGCTGGTGCCAGACATGGAACAGGACGAGGCGCTGCTGTACTTCGAGGAGCTGCGCCAGCGCATCGCCGCACTGGAGGTGGACATCGGCACCGCTACCCTGCGCATGACGGTCAGCATCGGCCTGTGCTGCCTGCGCCCGCAGCGCGATGCGCTGCACCGGCTGATCTCCGAGGCCGACCGCCAGCTGTACCTGGCCAAGGCCGGTGGCCGCAACCGGGTCAGCTGCACCACGGTGGCCAGCCCGCTGCGTCCACGCGAGCCTGCGCTGACCTGACCGGCTCGCTTTGATCCAGATCAACGCCGTTCCCGCACGGCAGCTCTACAGTCGGCCCCGACATACGCATGAAGGGGAGCCGGGGATGGCACTACTGGTCTGGCAGGACGATCTGAACATCGGCATCGATGTGATCGACCAACAACACCGCCGCATCATCGAGATGCTCAACCACCTGCACGTGGCGCAGACCAGCCTGCAGCGTGCAGCGGTGGGTGAAGTGATCGACGAAGTCGTCGACTACACCATGTCGCACTTCGCGTTCGAGGAAGAGCTGATGGAGGAGGCGGGCTACCCGTTCTGTGCAGCGCACAAGCGCGTGCATGAGATCTTCATCAAGCGCGTGGCCGAGTACCGGTTGCGCTTCCAGGCCGGCGAGGACATCAGCGACGAACTGCGCACCATGCTCTCGCGCTGGTTGTTCAACCACATCCGCGGCGATGATCAGGCCTATGCCGAACAGGTCAAGGCGCACCTGAACCAGTTCACCCGCGAGCACCAGGGCGGTGGCTGGCTGGGACGCACGCTCAAGCGCTTCTTTGGCTGAACCGCAGCGCGCGCCGGTGCAGTGCCACCAGCGCGCACAGCGTCGCTGCCGCAGTCAGGCACAGGTAGTAGCCGACCGCGACCAGGCCGAAGCGTTCGGCCAGCCAGGTGGCCAGGTACGGCGCCGGTGCCGCACCCAGAATGCCGGCCAGGTTGAATGACAGCGATGCGCCGGTGTAGCGCACCTCCACCGGGTAGATCTCGGCGAGGAAGGTACCGCAGGGGCCATAGGTCAGGCCCATCAGGAACAGGCCCAGGCACAGGAAGGCGGTGACCAGCCACGGGCTGTGCGGCTGGAACAGCGGCGCGAACAGCACGCCGAAACCGATGATCAGCACACTGGCCACGATCATCGTGCGGCGCGTCCCCCAGCGGTCGCCATAGCGCGCCGACAGCGGGATGCCCAGCGCGAAGAACAGCATGCCGGCCATCTGCATCAGCAGGAACTGCTCGCGGCTGTAACCCAGCACCGCGGTGCCATGGCCCAGACTGAACACTGTCATCAGGTAGAACAGCACGAAGGTGGCGAACGCGCCCAGGGTACCCAGCAGCATCGGCACCGGGTGGTCACGCAGCACCGTCCACATCGGCAGCCGCACCGGCGCCTTGCGCTCCAGCGCCTGCTTGAAGTCGGGGGTCTCGTGGATGTTCAACCGCACCCACAGGCCGAGGCCGACCAGCAGCGCGCTGGCCACGAACGGAATGCGCCAGCCCCACTGCAGGAAGTCGGCCTGGCTCAGGCAACGGCCGAGCACCAGGAAGATGCCGGCCGACAGCAGGAAGCCGAGCGGTGCACCCAGCTGCGGGAACATGCCGTACCAGGCACGCTTGCCCGGCGGTGCGTTCTCGGTGGCCAGCAGCACTGCCCCGCCCCACTCCCCGCCCAGACCCAGGCCCTGGCCGAAACGGCACAGCGCCAGAAGCGCCGGCGCCCACAGACCGATCTGTGCGTGCGTCGGCAGCAGGCCGATCAGCACCGTGGACAGCCCCATGGTCAGCAGCGCAGCCACCAGGGTGGCCTTGCGGCCGATGCGATCGCCGAAATGGCCGAACACTGCCGAGCCAACCGGGCGTGCGATGAAGGCCACCGCGAAGGTTGCCAGCGACTGCAGCAGGGCTGCCTGTTCGCTGCTGTCCGGGAAGAACAGGTGCGGGAACACCAGCACCGCGGCCGTGGCGTAGATGTAGAAGTCGAAGAACTCGATCGTGGTACCGATCAGGCTGGCCAGCAGCACACGACGGGGGGAATTCACGGGCGGCGCGGCAGCGGTGATCGAGGACATCGGCAACATGGGAAATGGCAGATCGCCCGATTCTGCCACGGGCTGGCGGCGGTACGGCACGATGGTTTCAGCCGACACCGATGCCAACGAGGGGGCAGGCGCCTGTAACGTCGAGCCATGCTCGACGGTTCTTCGCGAGATGCAGCCGAGCATGGCTCGGCTCCACGGAAGAACGAACGGCAGTCGAGCATCGCTCGACTCTACAGAGAGCGAACAGCCGTCCAGCAATCGCGTCGTTACAACTGGATCCAGGTGGCCTTGATCTCGCTGTACTTGTCGAACGCATGCAGCGATTTGTCGCGCCCGTTGCCGGACTGCTTGTAGCCACCGAACGGAGCGGTCATGTCGCCGCCATCCCAGCCGTTCACCCAGATGCTGCCGGCGCGCAGCTGGCGCGCGACGCGGTGGGCCCGCCCCAGGTCCCGCGTCCACAGGCCGGCGGCCAGGCCGTAGCGGCTGTCATTGGCCACGCGCACCGCTTCGGCCTCGTCTTCGAACCCCAGCACGGCCAGCACCGGCCCGAACACTTCCTCGCGCGCCAGTGCCTGCTCCGGGCGCACCTGGTCGAACACGGTGGGCTGGACGTAGCTGCCGCCGGCTTCCACTTCGGCGCGCCGCCCACCCAGCAGCAACCGGGCGCCCTCGCCTTCGGCGCGCGCGATATCGTCCATCACCTTGTCCAGGTGCGCGGCATCCACCAGCGCGCCCATCGGCGCATCGGGGTCCAGTGGATGGCGGGGGTGCATGTGCTGGCCATAGGCAACCACCTGATGCACGAAATCCTCGCGGATCGAACGCTGTACCAGAAGCCGCGAACCTGCGGTACAGACCTCGCCCTGGTTGAAGAAGATACCCTGTGCCACCGCCTTCGCGGCGGCGTCCAGATCAGGGGCGTCGGCGAACACCACATGCGGGCTCTTGCCGCCACACTCCAGCCAGACCCGCTTGAGGTTGGATTGCCCTGAACACTGCAGCAGCTTCGCGCCCGTGGCGGTGGAGCCGGTGAAGGCGAGCACGTCCACATCCATGTGCAGGGCCAACGGCTCACCGACGCGCGCACCGTACCCCGGCAGCACGTTCAGCACGCCCTCTGGCAGGCCCGCTTCGGCGGCCAGCGCCGCCAGCCGCAACGCACTCAAGGGCGAGCGCTCGGACGGCTTGAGCACCACCGAGTTGCCCATGGCCAATGCAGGCGCGATCTTCCAGCAGGCCATCAGCAGCGGAAAGTTCCACGGAACGATCGCGGCCACGACCCCGGCGGCCTCGCGCGTGACCAGTCCCAGTTCGTGCGGGCCGGTCGGCGCGATCTCGCCGTACAGCTTGTCGACGGCCTCGGCGGTCCAGCGCAGGCAGCGCACCGCGCTTGGCAGGTCGATGCGGCGCGCATCACGCACCGGCTTGCCCATGTCCAGGGTTTCCAGCAGGGCCAGCTCGTCGGCGTGCTTTTCCACCAACGCCGCCAAGGCCAGCAGCACGCGTTTGCGATAGGACGGGCTTGCCTGCGACCAAGTGCCCCGCCTCGAAGCTGCGCCGCGCGGCCATTACCGCGCGCTCCACGTCCTGCGCGTCGCAGTCGGCGACCTCCCCCAGTACGCGACCGTCGATCGGGCTGACGCAGTCGAAACGGGCGCCGCTGGCTGCATCGACATAGCGGCCATCGATGAAGGCCTGGCCTGGCATCGACAGCTCGAGGGCCAGCACCTGCCAATGGCTGCGGTCGGGAAAATCGGCCATGGGAAGCTCCAGCATTCAACGAACCTTGGTTATACCGGGGTCACCGCGACTCCGCCGTGACGTGGCTGCGCTACATTCATCGCATCGGACCCGATGGAGCTGGCATGAAGCGTTCCGCGAGCGACCTGCACGACCTGGCCACACAGCGCCCCGAGTCACTGGACGCCTACTGGATGCCATTCACCGCCAATCGCCAGTACAAGGCGGCACCACGCATGCTGGTCCGCGCCGAAGGCATGCACTACGAAGCCATCGATGGCCGACAGATCCTTGACGGCACCGCCGGCCTGTGGTGCTGCAACGCCGGCCACGCGCGACCGCGCATCGTCGAGGCCATCGCCGGGCAGGCACGCACGCTCGACTACTCGCCCGCTTTCCAGATGGGCTCGCCGCCGGCCTTCGCGCTGGCACAGCGGCTGGCCGCACTGGCTCCGGCCCCGCTCAACCATGTGTTCTTCACCAGCTCCGGCTCGGAGGCGGTGGATACCGCGATGAAGATCGTGCTGGCTTACCACCGCCAGCGTGGCGAGGGCCAGCGCACGCGCTTCATCAGCCGCGAGAAGGCGTATCACGGCGTCGGTTTCGGTGGCATGGCACTGGGCGGTCTGCCCAACAACCGCAGGGCGTTCGGCCTGCAGCTGGGGGGCGTGGACTATCTGCGCCACACCCTGGACCTGCAGCGCAACGCGTTCAGCAAGGGCCTGCCGCGCCAGGGCGCGGAGCTGGCCGACGACCTGGAACGGCTGATCGCGCTGCATGACGCCTCGACGATTGCCGCCGTCTTCGTCGAGCCCATCGCCGGCTCCGCCGGGGTGATCCTGCCCGCGCCCGGATACCTGCAGCGCCTGCGCGAATTGTGCGACCACCACGGCATCCTGCTGGTGTTCGATGAGGTCATCACCGGTTTCGGCCGGGTCGGCATGCCCTTCGCCGCACAGCGCTTCGGGGTCACCCCGGACCTGCTGACCTTTGCCAAGGCGGTCAGCAACGGCGCGGTGCCGCTGGGCGGCGTGCTGACCAGCGACGCCGTGCATGCCACGCTGATGCAGGCCCCGCCACAGGCCATCGAGCTGTTCCACGGCTATACCTACTCGGGGCACCCGCTAGCCTGCGCCGCAGCGCTGGCAACACTGGACGTCTACGCCGAGGAGCGCCTGTTCGAGCGCGCCATCGAACTGGGCGAGTACTGGCAGGAACGGCTGCACGCGCTGCAGGGCCTGCCCAACGTGATCGACATCCGCAACTTCGGCCTGGTCGGCGCGGTCGAGCTGGCGCCGCGCCGCGATGCACCTGGCAGCCGCGGCTACGAGGTGTTCCGGCGCTGCTTCCACGACGGCCGGCTGCTGGTGCGCTGTACCGGTGACATCATCGCGCTGTCGCCGCCGCTGATCGTGGACAAGGCACAGATCGACCAGATCACCGGCACGCTGGGCGAGATGATCGGGGCCACCGCCTGAGCCCGGGCCGGTGGTGGCGAGCGGGTACAATGGGCGGTTCCGCTCCTGCTCGCTGCCGTGCCCATGGATATCGTCGTCAAAGAAGAACTCAAGGCCTACATCGACCCGCTGACCGCGGACGAACATGACGCGCTGGAGCGCAGCATCCTGGCCGAAGGCTGCCGCGATGCGCTGGTGCTGTGGGGTAATGTGCTGGTCGATGGTCACAACCGTTTCGGCATCTGCCAGAAGCATGGCCTGCCCTTCAACACCGTGCAGAACACGCGCTTCCAGAGCATGGAAGACGTGCACCTGTGGATGATCGAGCAGCATCTGGGCCGCCGCAGCGTATCCGACTTCCAGCGCGGTGTGCTGGCACTGCGCAAGCGCGACATCCTGGCCGCCCGCAAGCAGGTCGAGCAGGCGCAGCTGCAGCGCGAGAGCGACGGTACCGCCGAAACCGCCGATGAGGCGGGCGAGGACAGCCCGCCGTGGGAGCCGGCACCGAAGCTCAGCCGCGCCGAGCTGGCCCGCGAAGCCAAGCTGAGTACCAGCCAGGTCGGCATGATCGAGCGGATCCACGCCCAGGCTGCACCCGAAGTGGTGGAGGCAGTGAAGGCCGGCGTGATCTCGATCAGCGCCGCTGCGGCCGTGGCCGACCTGCCCGAAGAGGAGCAGCGCGCCGCCGCCGCCGGTGGCAAGGACGAGCTGAAGCAGGCGGCCAAGCGCGTGCGCGAATCCAAGCGCAAGCCGCGCGCGCCGAAGCCGGACGCGGCCGAGATGGACTTCGAGGAGCCCAGCGAGGACGAGATCGCCAGCCGCGACGCCGAAGTGCTGTTGGCGCTGGAACAGCTGGGCGAGGATGCCCCGGCCCTGCGCCGCCGCGTGGTCGCGTTGACCCGCGAGAACGACACCCTGCGCGCGCAGCTGGCCGCGCTGCGCAAGCAACTGGAAGCGCTTTAGAAACGCGCGAATCTCTCATGTAGAGCCGGGCCCATGCCCGGCTGCGGTTTGCCGCGCGCAAGGCAGCCGAGCATGGGCTCGGCTCTACAGGCAGGCATCACCGGGCTGCGGTTAGACTCGTGCAATGACGCCTGCCCACGATCCGCGCCGCGCCCAGCTGCGGCGCCTGAAAGCCCTCGCACTGGGCCTGCTGCTGTTGATGCTGGCCGGATTCGCGGTCAGCCATTGGCACGGCGAACGCGGCATCTGGGCCTGGGTTTCGGCCTTCTGCGAGGCCGCTGCGGTCGGCGCGCTGGCCGACTGGTTCGCGGTCGTTGCGCTGTTCCGGCGGCCAATGGGCCTGCCGATTCCACACACCGCGATCATCCCGCGCAGCAAGGAGCGCATCGGCGACAGCCTGGCGCTGTTCGTGCGCGACCAGTTCCTGGAGCCAGGTGTGCTGCTGGCCAAGCTGCAGGTGTTCAATCCGGCCAGCCGTCTCGGCAGCTGGCTGTCCGACCCGGCACGCTCGCGGATGCTGGCCGACATGGCCCGCAGCTGGGCGCTGCAGGCACTGGATTTCTTCGACGAAACCGCGGTACGCCGGCAACTGCACGCCTTCGTGGTGCAGCAGCTGCGGCAGTGGAATGCAGCTGCCACCGCCGGTGAACTGCTGGCCCTGCTGACCGCCGATGGACGCCACCAGCGCGTGCTGGACGAGGGCCTGCAGCGGCTGGGGCGCTGGCTGGAGCAGCCGGAGGTGAAGGAACGCGCCTCGCAGCTGATCGTGCGCTACATCCAGCGCGAATGGCCGACGCTGTCGAGCACGGTGAACTGGGTCAAGCCGATCGACGAGATCGGCGACAGCCTGGCCGAGCGCCTGGCGCGGGCGGTACTGGAAGAACTGCAACAGGTGCTGGCCGAGCCGCAGCATCCGCTGCGCCAGGACTACGAGACCTGGCTGCAGAACTATGTGCAGCGCCTGCGCGAAGACCCGGCGCTGGCCGAGCGCATCGAACAGCTCAAGCAGGACATGATCGACCACCCCGCCCTGCAGGACTACGTGCAGGGGCTGTGGGCGCGCATCCATGCCAGCCTGCGCGCCGACCTGCAACGCGAGGACTCGGCACTGGTCGGCCACCTGCGGCGCAGCCTGGCGTCGCTGGGCAGCAGCCTGCAGGCCGACCCGGCCCTGCGCGAGGCCCTCAACCAGCACCTGCTGGAAGGTGCGCAGCGCCTGACCGACCGCCTGCGCGAGGGCGTGACCACGCATATCGCGCAGACCGTGAAGGGCTGGGACGAGCGGCACCTGGTCGAGCAACTGGAACTGAGTGTGGGTCGCGACCTGCAGTTCATCCGCTTCAACGGCACCCTGGTGGGCGGGTTGATCGGCCTGCTGCTGCATGCGGCAACCGTGGTGTTCAGGTTCTAGCCCCGGCCAACGCCCAAGATCAGCACGCTTGATTCATGAAATGCGAATACATATCATTTACTGATCGGTTGTACGCTTAGCCAAACGGGCACGAAAAACGTGCCCATCGCCCGTGTACTGCCCCGACTTCTGGGCTGCCCGTCTGCGCGGGCAGTGCTTCGTCGATGGGACACGCTGGGCGACATGCGCAGGGCGCAAGGGGGCCGCGGACGCGTTCCATCCCTTCTCCTACCTTCAGGAACGCCGTGGACCGCTCGCCCACACCCGCCAGCCCCCGCACCTTGTTCTCCAACCCGCGCTGGGGCGTGCTGTCACGTTCGTTGGCCGCGATCTTCGGCGGCTATGCGCTGGCCTCGGTGACCAGCGTGTTCTGCGCGGTGGCGCTGCCCGGCGCGCGCGGCCAGACCGTGCTGACCGGCATGCTGCTGGCGATCCTGGTCGCCGCCTGCGCGGCGTTGTGGGCGTTCGCCACCCGCAGCGCGCTGCGTGCGTGGGTCGGCATTCTCGCTCCCGCCCTGCTGATGGCTGCCATCGCGCGCATGCTGGGGGCCTGGGCATGAAGAACGGATTCCGCCAGTCGATGGCCTGGCTGCACACCTGGACCGGCCTGCTGGTCGGCTGGTTGCTGCTGCTGATTTTCATGGCCGGCACGGCCAGCTACTACCGTGAAGAAATCAGCCGCTGGATGCGCCCGGAGCTGCCGTCCAGCAACGTCAGCATCGACGTGGCCGCGCAGCGCGCGGTGGCCTACCTGCAGGCCAATGCGAGTCACGCCGAGAACTGGTTCGTCACCCTGCCGCAGCCGCGCAACCCGGCCATGCAGCTGTTCTGGCGGCTGCCACCGGAACTGGCCGACCCCAGTCGTGGCCGTCGCGGTGGCTTCGGCGACGCCACGCTCGACCCGAACACCGGCCAGGCACTGAAGGCGCGCGAGACCCGTGGCGGCGACTTCTTCTACCGCCTGCACTTCGACCTGCACTACATCCCGGTGTACTGGGCGCGCTACCTGGTCGGGTTCTGCGCGATGTTCATGCTGGTGGCGATCATCACCGGCGTCATCACCCACAAGAAAATCTTCAAGGACTTCTTCACCTTCCGCAAGGACAAGGGCCTGCGGTCCTGGCTGGATTTCCATAACGTCAGCGCGGTGATGGCCCTGCCGTACCACGCGATGATCACCTACACCGGCATCGTCACTCTGATGATCATGTACCTGCCGTGGGGGGTGAAAGTCGCCTACCCGCAGGACGAGGACAAGTTCTTCAGCGAAGCCTTCGGCGGCATGCCAGAGGTGACCGCGCCGGCGCAGGGCCGCGCCACGCCGCTGCCGATCGCACAGTTGCTGGACAGCGCGCGTGCGCACTGGCACGGCGTGGAAGTGGCCGGCTTCACCGTGTCCAACCCGGGCGCTGCCAATGCGGTGATCGACATCCGCCAACGTGACGGCAGGCGTTTGTCCACCGACACCCCGGCGCTGCGCTACAACATGGTCAGCGGTGCGCTGCTGGAAGAGACGCCACCGTCCGGCGGTGCCACCGCCACCCGTGGCGTGCTGTATGGCCTGCACCTGGCGCGCTTCGCCGACTGGGGCCTGCGCGCACTGTTCTTCCTGTCCGGCCTGGTCGGCTGCCTGATGGTCGCCAGCGGCGTGGTGCTGTGGGCGGTGAAGGAGCGTCCCAAGCATGCCAAGAACGGGCGTACCGGATTCGGCCTGCGCTTGGTCGATGCGCTGAACATCGGCACCGTGGCCGGCCTGCCGATCGCCTTCGCGGCGTACTTCTGGGGCAACCGCCTGCTGCCGCTGCAGATAGCCGAGCGCTCCGGTGCCGAGGCCAACGTGTTCTTCTGCGCCTGGGGCGCCGCGCTGCTGGCCGCCTTCATCTGGCCGAAGCGGATGATGTGGGCGTGGCAGCTGTACCTGGGTGCGGCCGCGTTCGCACTGGTGCCGGTGGTCAATGCAGTGACCACCCATGCCCACCTCGGGGTCACGCTGCGCAGCGGCGACTGGGTACTGGCCGGCGTCGATCTTTCGATGATCGCATTCGGCGCGATGCTGGCGCTGTGCGGCTGGCGCATGCAGCGCTGGACGCCACCGCTGAGTGCGGCCGAGAAGAAGAAACGTGCGGCCGCTGCGGCTGCACCGAAGGCATCGGTGAACACTGCGGAAGCGGCCGAAGCGGAGGCCAGCGCATGATGCTGCTGGCACTGGCGCTGTCGTTCTCTGCGTTCACCGCGCTGTCGCTGTCGATGGAAAAGCACCAGCACGACCTGCATGGCAAGGCCGCGGCCGCACCCGCACGGCGGATGCAGTGGCGGGTGCTGGGCTGGGCGCTGCTGGCGGCGGCGTTCGCACTGTGCGTGGCCGACCACGGCTGGGCGATGGGCCCGGTGCTATGGCTGGGGGCAATGACCCTGGCCGGCGTGACGCTGTCGTTCGGGTTGTACCCGTATCGTCCAACATGGATTGCGCCGCTGGCGATCGCGCTGCCGGTGCTGGGGTTGGTGCTGGAATTGCTGTAGCCGCAGGACGTGGACGGCGGCGTCCACGCATGGCGTCGAACTACAATGCCGGTATGGATAGCGTGCTGCAGCGGATGTCTGGAATCGGCTTTTTTTCCCGGTTGGGTGAAACACTGCCCATAGCGGCCGGCGTCGTCGCCGTTCGGTCGCTGGCCGAAGCACTGCGGACCATCGATACCGATGGTTTCGAATGGATGCCCACCACACTGGGCGATTCGGATCCGTTTCACGGCGCCCTGCCCCATCCAGCCGAACTCGCCGACGCCCGACGCGAACTCAACCGCACGTTGATGCGCGCGCTTTCGGCACTGGATCTGCCGGCACTGCGCTGTGGTGCACATGACCTGCAGCTGGTGGCGCGCGATGGGGCGATGTTCGCCTTCCGGCAACGCCTGCTGGAGATGCATCTCGGCCTGCCGGCACACTGGGAGCCTGTGCTTGCGCTGTACGAACAGGGCCATTGGCCCCTGGCCCATGCGCCGGGGCGATTGTTGGTGCTTTAGGCCGATCCACGCATGGCGTGGATCTACGGACCAGACGCGGTAATGCCTGCCGCTGGCCGGCATCCCGCGGACCTTCCACGGTTCTGACGCAGTTGCCGGCCAGCGGCCGGCACTACCGGGCTTACCCCAACCGCTTCAGTTCCCACGCGCGGTGGATGCGCGCGTTGCGCTCGAAATCCGGACCAATCGTGCGTGCGGTGATCTCGCGGCACTGGGCGAACTCGGCAATGGCGTTCTCTTCCAGCTTGAAGCGGCGGAAGTTGTTGGAGAAGTACAGCACGCCACCCGGTGCCAGCCGCGCCACCGCCGCACGCAGCAGCTTCAGTTGTTCGCGCTGCACGTCGAAGTCATCGGCGCGTGCGGAGTTGGAGAAAGTCGGCGGGTCACAGAAGATCACGTCGTACTGGCCACGGTCGCCTTCCAGCCAGGCCATTGCATCGGCCTGGACCAGCAGATGCTGGTTGCCCCCCTGCCCGTTCAGCGCCAGGTTGTCGTAGCACCATTGCAGATAGGTGGCCGACAGGTCGACGCTGGTGGTGCTGGCGGCACCGGCCACGGCGGCCTGCACGCTGGCCACGCCGGTATAGCAGAACAGGTTGAGGAAACGCTTGCCACGCACCTGCTCGGCCATCATCCGGCGCAGCGGGCGGTGGTCAAGGAACAGGCCGGTATCGAGGTAGTCGAACAGGTTCACCTGCAGCAGCGCGTTGTTCTCTCGCACCACGATGAACTCGTCGCGCTGCTCGAAGCGGCCGTACTTGCTGCCGCCCTTGCCGCGCTCGCGCGATTTCATCGACACCTGCTCCGGCGGCACGCCGAATACTTCGCGCGCGGCGGCCAGCAGCTCATTGCGGCGGCGGCGCACGTCGTTCTCAGGAATCGCCGCCGGTGCCGCATATTCCTGCACATGCAGGAAGGTACGCCGCCTGCCCCCCTCTTCCTCGTAGACGTCGATGGCCGCCGCGTACTCCGGCAGGTCGGCGTCGTAGGCGCGGAAGCAGGTGATGTCCTCGCGGGCACGCCAGCTCTTGAACTTCTTCAGGTTCTTGCGCAGGCGGTTGGCCACCATCTGCGCGCCTTCGCTCAGCTCGCGGGGCTGTGCCGGATCACGGCCCGGAACAGCGATCGGATCGCAGACGATCAGCGCGCATTCCAGCGCACCGTTGAACATCTGGTACTTCTTGCTGGCGCGCAGGCCGGTGGCAAAGGCCAGTTCGTCATTGCCACACAGCAGGCTGGCGCGCCACTGCGGCACCGCCTTCTGCAAGGCATTGCCCAGTGCACGATACAACGCTGGATCGGCGGCCAGGCGCTCGTCGTACGGCGGGTTGCAGACCACCGCACCGATCTCCTGTTCCGGCGCGGCCAGGTCGGCGACATCGGCGCGGGTGAAACGGATCGCGTGGGCGACGCCGGCGACCTCGGCATTCTCGCGGGCCGCCTGGATCGCAGCCGGGTCGATGTCGCTGCCGTGGATGACCGGCTTCAGCGCGGCCAGGCCGGCCGCTTCGCGCTCACGTGCTTCGCTCTGGATGGACTTCCAGGCCGCCTTGTCGAAGCCCAGCCAACGGCTCGGCGGCAGGCTGCCATGCCGCATCAGGCCTGGGGCAACGTCGGCGGCCATCAGTGCGCCTTCGATCAGCAGCGTGCCGCTGCCACACATCGGGTCCAGCAGGCCACCGCCGGCGGCATGCAGGCGCGGCCATTGCGCGCGCAGCAGCAGCGCGGCGGCCAGGTTTTCCTTCAGCGGCGCCTCGTGGGCGGCACCGCGCCAGCCACGGCGATGCAGCGGGCCACCGCCGAGGTCGATCGACAGCGAGGCGCGGCCCTTGCGCAGCGAGAGGTTGACGCGCACGTCGGGCAGATCGGTATTGACCGAAGGCCGCTCCAGGCCTTCGTCGCGCATGCGGTCGACGATCGCATCCTTGATCCGCTGCGCGGCAAAGCGTGCATGGGTGATCTTGTCGCCGGACACGTGCGCATCCACCGCCAGGGTCATCTCCGGCGAGATGTGCTCGTGCCACGGCAGTGCACGCACGCCGTCATACAGGGCCTGCTCGTCCGGGCAGTCGAACTCGTCGATCGGCCACAGCACCCGGCTGGCCAGGCGCGACCACATCACGATCCGCAGCGCCTGCGCCAGTTCGCCGTCGGCGTTGACGCCGGCAATGGTGGCGGTGGCCTTGCCAAGGCCCAGGGCCGACAGTTCATCGGCAAGCAGGTATTCCAGGCCCTTGGCACAGGAGACGAAGAATTTCACGGGATCGGTTCGCAGGTGGTCGGGCGCGGCACAGGGGCCGGGCCGGTCGGAAAGGAGGGCCGTAGGCACGGCCGGCAGGCCCGCGCCGGGGGCGGCGGGGCTGCCATTGTAGTCAATGCGGGCGGGCGCGCCGTGCGCCCTGGCTTCACAGTTGCCGCAGCAGGCGCTCGAAGGCCTGCGCGGAGGCCTCCACGTGGCGCTCCAGGCGGTGGCCATCGTCAACCAGCAGCAACTGCGCCGAACGCGCCTGCGCCCAGGCAATCACGCCGGCAGCCGGTACCACATCGTCATGCCAGGCCTGCACCACCGTGGTCGGCACCGCAGCGGCGTCCAGCGCCGGCATCGGGCCCATGGTGGTCGGCGGCACCATCAGGAACAGGCCGGCTACCGGCACCTGCAGCGAGGCGATGGCGGAGATGTAGGCGCCCAGGCTGGAGCCGGCCAGCACCACCGGCCCCTGGCCGGCAGCGATGGCGGCGCGGTCAACCAGACGGCGCAGGCGGGTCGGCACGTCGCCCACCCGGCTGACCTCGCTCATCGCGTCCAGGTCGGTGTAGTCGGGGCGCTCGTGGGTCCAGCCCAGGCGTTGCGCCACCTCGGCCAGCGCGGTGACCTTGGTCGCCTCCGGGCCGCTCTCGAAGCCATGGGAGAGGATGCAGTGGCCGCGGCTCATGCGCGTGCTCCGTGGGCGCGGGCCGACGAGGAAAGGGAAGGCAGGTTCATGCCGCAATGCTAGCATCGCCGGATGCCCAACCCGCTCCTGCCCGGCCTGCAGCTGCAGCCCCTGCCCTATCACGACCGACTGCCGCTGCGGGATCCCGCCTCGCTGGAAATGGTGGTGATCCACTGCACCGAGCTGCCCGATCTGGCGATGGCCCGCGAGTACGGCGAGCGCGTGCTGTACGACAGCGGCGCCGGCAACAGCGGGCACTTCTACATCGACCGCGATGGCAGCGTGGTGCAGTACGTGGCGCCGGAACGCGTGGCCCATCACGTGCGCGGCATGAACGCGCATACGCTGGGCATCGAGCTGGTCAACCGCGGGCGCTATCCGGACTGGTTCGACAGCCGCCACCAGGCGATGGACGAGCCCTACACCGAGGCACAGCTGCAGGCGCTGGAAGGCCTGCTGCAAGCGCTGGTGGCGCACTATCCGTCGCTGCGGCGGATTGCCGGGCATGACCAGCTGGACCTGGAGCAGGTGCCGGCCAGCGACGATGCGGCGCTGACGGTGGCGCGCAAGCGCGATCCGGGGCCGCTGTTCCCGTGGGCGCGGATCCTGGCCAAGGTGCCACTGCAGCCGGTTGGGTAAGCGGCAGGGCTGCGCCCTGCACCCGCAGAGGCAACGTCAACGTCAAGAGCTGGCATTCCGGGGGATGGCGGGGTGGATCCGATTGCGGGGGACGCCGTAAAGCCCCAGGCCGGCCCAGCCGCTGGCGGCTGTGCGTTCGGGCGCTTGCGAAGCAGTGCTTCGCAAGCAAAGCGCCCTCACCCATGGCGGCTTGGCCGCGGCATCCATGCCGCGGACACCCCCGCAACCGGACCCACCCCGCCTTCGACAGTTCTCCGCGATCCTTCGAATCGACACGGGGTCGGATCCCGTTGCTGCGCAACGGGCTCTGACCCCGATTTTCGGTTGATGGGGTCAGAGCCGCTTTCCGTTGGAAAACGGATCCGACCCCGCGCGGCTCAGGCGCCGGTCGCCACCGGGCGGCTGCTGTCGCTCACCCAGCCGCTCCAGGAATCGGCGTAGATGCGCGCGCCGCTCAGGCCCGCGCTTTCCATCGCCAGCAGCAGATGGCAGGCGGTCACGCCGGAACCGCACATCAGCACCACCTGCTGCGGATCGCGGTTGCCGATCACGCCCTGCAGTTCGGCGCGCAGCTCCTGTGCGTCGCGCAGGCGGCCGTCGAGTACGTTCAATGCGAACGGGCGGTTGACCGCGCCCGGCACATGCCCGGCCACCGGGTCCAGCGGCTCCACTTCACCACGGAAACGCTCACCCGCCCGCGCGTCGACCAGCCAGCCCGGCGCATGCTTCAGCCGCGCGCTGATTTCATCGGCGTTGGCGATCTGGATGGTGTCGAAGCGGCCCGGGTAGGCAGGCAGCGCTGTCACTTCAGCCTGGCCGCTTTCCAACGTGTGACCGGCGGCCTGCCAGGCGGCGATGCCGCCGTCGAGTACGGCCACCCTGCTGTGACCGATCAGGCGCAGCAGCCACCACAGGCGCGAGGCGGCCATGCTGCCGTCGCTGCCATCGTAGACCACCACCTGGGTGTCGGGGCCGATGCCCCACTGCCCCAGCTTCGCAGCAAAGGCATCGCTGTCCGGCAGTGGATGGCGACCATGGCCGACACGCGACAGATCAGACAGGTCACGATTCAGATCGGCATACACCGCACCAGGGATATGACCTGCCAGATACTGGCTGCTTCCCGCCTGCGGGTCGGCCAGCGAGGAGCGCGCATCGACCACCCGCACCGCAGTGCTGGCAGTGGCGCGTGCGTCGACCACGCGGATGCCTTCGCCCAACGCGGCAGCCAGGGTGGCGACATCGACCAGGGTGGTCCACGGCGGATCGATCAGCTTCATTGCACTTGCTCCAGGCGGCGACGCAGGTTGTAGAGAATGGCGGCGGTCGCCCCCCAGATGCGCTGGCCCGGCCAGCCATACTCAAGCACGTGGCGTACCCGGCCGCGATGGTTGATTTCGACCTGGCGCAGGCTGTCAGGCGCCATCAGGTAATCCAGTGGCACCTCGAATACCTCGGCTACTTCACTGGGCTGCGGCACAGGCACGAACTCCGGATCGACCACCGCCACCACCGGCGTGACGCGGTAGCCGGTGATGGTGACGAAGGGATCGAGATACCCCAGCGCCTGCACCTGGCCGGGCGCCAATGCGATTTCTTCCTGGCTCTCGCGCAGCGCGGCCGCCAGCGCGTCGCGGTCATCGGGTTCGGTGCGGCCACCGGGGAATCCGACCTGGCCACCATGGGTGCGCAGTGTTTCGGTGCGACGGGTGAGGATCACCTGTGCGCCGTTGGCGCGCGGCACGATGCCGGCCAGCACCGCAGCCTCCACTGGAGGCCCGGGCGGCAGCAGGTCGACCAGCTCACTGCGGTTCCAGCCGTCGCCCGCAGGTGGTTGGGCCAAGGGGTGCAGCGCGCGCATCAGTCGTTCGTGGTCGGTCAGCGAACCGCGCAGGGACTGCTGCAGTTGTTGCCGCAGGGGCTGCACGCGATGCAGGATGCGGCTGCGTTCCTCGTTGCTCATCGACGACCACCGCGCGATCTCATCGATATGCCGCCCGCAGCCGGCGCATCGCCGGTGCGGATCCAGCGTGCACACTCCGATGCAGGGACTTGCGACAACACGCGCCGTTTCTTCCATTGTTTGCACCCGCCAACAGTAGCGCGATCGGGCTGAATTTGCGCGGGTGGCCCAGCCGGACGGTAGAGTCGACTGTCAGTCGACTCGCGCGCGCAGCGCGGGCGTTTCCCCGATGTGACCCAAAAACAGTCGACTGACAGTCGACTCTACCGTCAGGGACTGCGCAAACAAAAACGCGCCGGTGGAATCACCGGCGCGTTTCGTTTGCTGCTTCGATTTACTTGACGCTGACCAGCTTGATCTCGAACTGCACAGCCACGTTCGGCGGGAACGGGGTGCGCGGATCGGCACCGTAGGCCTGGTCCGGCGGCAGGGTGACTTCCCACTTCGAGCCTGCCGGCATCTGCAGCAGGGTCTCGCGCATGGCCTTCATTTCGACTTCGCTGACCTTGATCGACGGGATCTGCTGGGCCGGGCGGGCTTCGGTCGGGCGCTGGCCGTACGGGAACGGACCGGCCACTTCCAGCTGCACGGTGCTGGCCTGGGTCGGCTTGGCGCCCTTGCCGGCCTCGATCACGCGGTACTGGACGCCGCTCGGCAGGGACTGCACGCCGGCCTTGGCCTTGTTCGCCGCGATGAACTGGTCGCTCTTGGTCTTGTTTTCGGCAGCCGCCTTTTCGTACTCGGCCTTGGCGGCCTGGGCACGGCCCTGCTCGCGCTTCTGGAACGCTTCAACGGCCGGCTTCAGCTGCTCGGCGGTGATCGCCGGCTGCTTCTTGGCGTAGGCATCCTGCAGGCCCTTCACCACCGAGTTGATGTCCAGCTGCTCACCACGACCGGTCAGCTCCGCCAGGTTGTTGCCGTAGTCGTAACCGAAGTAGTAGCTCAGCTTGCCCTTTTCGGACGAGACGTCCTGGGCGAAGGCATTGCCCGTCAGGGCCAGGGCCGCGACGGCGACCGCGATAGAACGCAACTTCATCAAACAGTTCTCCAGGGGTGGTAACTCAGGGACGTTCTGCGCCGCCCTGAGGCGACGGGTTAGGATAACGGGCGCAACGTGTAACCGCTACTCACGATGCAGGCTATGACCCGTCTGCGTTTGCAGAGTTCAATATCACTTCTTTTTAACGTTCCAGGAGTTTCCCCGTGGCCGATGCCCTGATCGCTGTCGCTGACGACGGCGCCATCCGCACCGTGACCGTCCAGCGCCCGGACAAGCTCAATGCCCTCAACGCCGCGACCCTGCAGGCCCTGGCCGATGCCTTCAGGGACGCCGCCGCCGATCCGGAGGTGCGCGTCGTGGTATTGACCGGGGCGGGCCCCAAGGCGTTCGTGGCCGGTGCCGACATCGCGGAAATGAACACTCTCAGCGCCGTTCAGGGACGTGATTTCTCGCTGCTGGGCCAGGCCCTGATGCGCCAGATCGAACGCATGCCCAAACCGGTCATCGCACGCGTGAATGGTTTCGCACTGGGCGGTGGCCTGGAACTGGCGATGGCCTGCCACCTGCGCATCGCCGCAGATACCGCCAAGGTCGGCCAACCGGAAATCAACCTCGGCCTGATCCCCGGCTTCGGCGGCAGCCAGCGCCTGCTGCGCCTGTGCGGCCGCGCCGCCACCCTGGAGCTGTGCCTGCTGGGGGCGCCGATCAACGCCGCGCGTGCGCTGGAACTGGGCATCGTCAACGAAGTCGTGCCGGCCGACGCGCTGGACAACCGCGTGCAGGACGTCGCCCGCCAGCTGGCACGCTCGGCCCCGCTGGCCCTGCGTGGCCTGCTCGACGCGGTGCACGTGGGCGGCGAATGCAGCCTGGAGGCCGGGCTGGAATACGAAAGTGCGCAGTTCGGCCTGCTGTTCGCCACCGAGGACATGCGCGAAGGCACCAGCGCCTTCCTGCAACGCCGCGCGCCGGCCTTCCAGAACCGCTGACGCCATGGCATCCCGACCCAACCCCGCGCAGTTGTTCGCCCGGGTCCAGGCAGACGATCTCGATGGTGCCCTGCAGGCCGGGCTGATGGACTACGTCGTCCGTGCCGGCGACGACCGGTTGCTGCCTGACCACCCCGACCTTCCGCAACGCCTGTGCCAGGCCCAGCAGCAACTGCGCGCGGCCTGGGCTGCACGCGAACGCTACCGCGCCCGTGCGGTGCGCCTGGCCCGCCGCGAGGCCGAGCGCGATGCACGCCGCACCCCGGCACCAGCCCCGGACGTGAAGCCCGCCCTGCCCGCTGCGGCAGCCGCGATTCTGGCCCGGGCCAAGGCCCGCGCCCGCGGCAAGGAACAGTAATGGCCACCACGAAGAAGACCGCACGCGCCCCGGCGCGGCGTGGCGGCACGATGCCGCGCGCCGACGTGGTGGAGATGTTCACCCGCCTGCGCGAACTCAACCCGCACCCGAAGACCGAACTGGAGTACAGCTCGCCGTTCGAGCTGCTGGTAGCGGTGGCGTTGTCGGCGCAGGCCACCGATGTCGGCGTCAACAAGGCCACGCGTCGACTGTTCCCGGTCGCCAACACGCCGGCGAAGATCCTTGCGCTCGGCGAGGATGGCCTGAAGCCGTACATCGCCACCATCGGGCTGTTCAACGCCAAGGCAAAGAACGTGATCGCGACCTGCGCGATCCTGCTGGAGAAGCATGGCGGTGAAGTGCCCCGCGATCGCGAAGCGCTGGAAGCGCTGCCGGGTGTGGGGCGCAAGACCGCCAACGTGGTGCTCAACACCGCGTTCGGCGAGCCGGTGATGGCGGTGGACACGCACATCTTCCGCGTCGCCAACCGCACAGGACTGGCGCCGGGCAGGAACGTGCGCGAAGTGGAAGACAAGCTGGTGAAGGTGATTCCGGCCGAGTTCCTGCTCGACGCACATCACTGGCTGATCCTGCACGGGCGTTATGTGTGCAAGGCGCGCAAGCCGGATTGCCCGGGCTGCGTGATCGCCGACCTGTGCCGGTTCAAGGATAAGACCACGGCCGAGTGACGGCAGCATCCACGCAGGGCGTGGATCTACTGCAACCGGGTCGCAATCCGGGCGTCATACGCAAGCGGTTTCAATGGCAGGCCCTGCCGTGACGGGGCCTGCGGCGGATGTCTGCCGCGCGTGAACTGTCACATTTACGCAATCTTTACCTTCTAGCCTGCGCGCATCTTCCCACCTGCCTGCAAGGCTCCTCTCCATGAAACTGCATCACCAACTCCTGACGGTGGCCGTGGCTGCTGCGCTGTATGTGCCGGCTGCACACGCCGAAGTTGCCATCGACGTGATCGGCGGTTCGGAAATCACCTTCGAAGGCCTGGTCCAGGCCGACGGCAACTGGTTCCACAACGATGTGGTCGACCTCAACGGTGGCGACGCCGGCAACGGCAAGAACAGCGAATTCGAACTGCGTCGCGCCGAGCTGGTGCTGAAGGGCAAGGGCCCGGGCAACGTGGAGTGGGTGGTCGGCTATGACGCCAAGGCCGACAAGTTCCTCGACACCAACGTGAAGTACAAGCTGCTGGGCAACGCCAACCACTTCCTGCAGCTGGGCCAGTTCAAGCAGCCCAACAGCCTGGAAGAACTGTCCAGCACCAAGAACAACGATTTCATTTCCAAGGCAGCGGTCACCAATACCTATGCCATCGCCCGCCGCCTGGGCGGCGCGTACAGCTACGGCCAGGACAACTGGTCGGTGACCGCCAGCGCCTTCGGCCGCGAGCTGACCCGCAACCTGGCCCACGGCAGCGGCTACGGCGCGCGTGGCACCTGGGCCCCGATCAATGAAAAGGGCCAGGTCCTGCACTTCGGTCTGAGCTACGTCAACTACGACGCCGACGCCGACACCCTGCGCGTGCGTGCGCGTCCGAATGCCGACCTCGCCACTGCCCGCCTGGTTGACAGCGGCAACCTGACCGACACCGACCGCGTCAGCACCATCGGTGCCGAAGCGATGTACTTCCAGGGACCCTTCAAGGCCCAGGCCGAGTACTACACCAGCAAGGCCAAGCGCTACGACCACGACAACTACACCAGCGACGGCTACTACATCAGCGGCGTGTGGAACGTCACCGGCGAGACCTGGAGCTACAAGGGCGGCACTCCGGGCACCGGCCTGCCGAACAACCCGGCCGGCGGCCAGTGGCAGCTGGGCGTGCGCTACGACCACATGGACCTCAATGACGGCAACCTCGCCGCCAATCCGGTCGCCGGTCGCCCGCCGATCGTCGATGGCGTGCTGGGTGGCAAGATGGACATCTGGACCGTGGGCGCCAACTGGTACCTGCGTTCCAACTTCAAGCTGATGCTCAACTACGTGATGGTCGACAGCAAGAAGTACAGCTCCACGGCGCGCGGTTTCGTCAACGACGATCCCAACATCCTGGAAGCCCGCGCGCAGTTCTTCTGGTAAGTCCAGCCACCTGCAATGAACCGCGAAGGCACGGCCCCGGCCGTGCCTTCGTCGTTGCAGCGGTACGCGTGCCGCCCTGCCGGCGCAGCGGACGTGACATCCCTCATGACGCGTGTCACGCCCGCGTCATATGACAGACGCGGGCGTGTCACGCAACCGTTATGGAATGTGCACCGAAACGTCGGGCAACCGCCCTTCGACCACCACCCCAGGAGTCTCCCCGTGATCCACGCCTTCAAATCGCGCGCCGCTGTCGCCATCCTGGCTGCATCGTCCGTGTTCGCCGCCAACGCCGCCGACATCACCGGCGCGGGCGCATCGTTCATCTACCCGGTCATGTCCAAGTGGTCGGCCGACTACAGCGCCGCAACCGGCAACAAGGTCAACTACCAGTCCATCGGTTCCGGCGGCGGCATTGCCCAGATCAAGGCCAAGACCGTTGATTTCGGCTCTTCCGATGCGCCGCTGAAGCCGGAAGACCTGGCTGCTGCAGGCCTCGCGCAGTTCCCGTCGGTGATCGGTGGCGTGGTGCCGGTGGTCAACGTGGCCGGCATCGCCCCGGGCGCCCTGAAGCTGGACGGCGCCGTGCTGGCCAACATCTTCCTGGGCAAGATCAAGAGCTGGAACGACCCGGCCATCGCCGCACTGAACCCGGGCGTGACCCTGCCCAACGCCAAGGTCACCGTCGTGCATCGTTCGGACGGCTCGGGCACCACCTTCAACTTCGTCAACTACCTGTCCAAGGTCAGCCCGGAGTGGAAGAGCTCGGTCGGTGAAGGCACCTCGGTGCAGTGGCCGGCCGGCATCGGCGGCAAGGGCAACGAAGGTGTTGCCGCCTATGTGAAGCAGATCAAGGGCGGCATCGGCTATGTCGAACTGTCCTACGCGCTGCAGAACAAGCTCTCCTACACCGCGATGAAGAATGCCGCCGGCAAGTTCGTGCAGCCGAGCGACACCTCGTTCGCTGCCGCCGCTGCCAGCGCCGACTGGGCCAACGCCCGCGACTTCTACCTGGTGATGACCAATGCGCCGGGCGCCGAGTCCTGGCCGATCACCGCCACCAACTTCATCCTGGTGCAGAAGACGCCGAAGAATGCCGCCAATGGCAAGGCGACCCAGGAGTTCTTCCGCTGGGTCTACAAGAACGGCGACGCCCAGGCCCGCCAGCTGGACTACGTGCCGCTGCCGGACAGCCTGGTCCGCCAGATCGAGACCTACTGGTCGCAGAACCTGAAGTAAGCGCGTTCCCCCGCAGGAACGGGGGCGGCGGGTCCTCTCTCCCCCGCCGCTCCCACCCGGGCGCGAGATCCTCGAGATCTCGCGCTCTTCTTGTTTTCGGGGATGCACCTGCCTCTGTAGAGCCGAGCCGACGCTCGGCTGCGCTCTGGAGCGTGCGGACCAGCGGTCCGCACCTACCGTGGGCGAGGAGCTGTCGCGTATTGACGCTGCAAGGACCAAGCCGCCGTCATATCGGTGCGCAGATCCGGGGTTTCCGGGCCCCGGCCGGATCGGCGCCAGCCCTGTGAAAGCCTTGTCAGAACGTGATCCTCGACACCTCTGTCATGGTCGTAATACGGCTGTAACAAAAACATCATTTCATAGCCGCATCCGCCGACCACGTCGGCTCTTCCCCGCTATGGAGTGACCATGAAACTGCACTCGGCCGGCCTTGCCGCCCTTTCCCTGGCCATCGCCCTGAGCCTGTCGGCCTGCGGTGGCGACAAGCAGGCCGCGCAGCAGCCGGCTGCCGACGGTACCGCCGCTCCGGCCGCCGCCGGTGCCAAGGTGACCGCCGAAGTGTCCGGCGCGGGCGCGTCCTTCATCTTCCCGCTGGTCTCCAAGTGGTCGGCTGACTACAACGCCAGCACCGGCGCCAAGATCAACTACCAGTCGATCGGCTCCGGCGGCGGCATCGCCCAGATCAAGGCCGGGACCGTCGACTTCGGTTCGTCCGACAAGCCGCTGAGCAGCGAGGAGCTGGCCCAGGCCGGCCTGGCGCAGTTCCCGTCGGCCATCGGCGGCGTGGTGCCGGTGGTCAACATCGAAGGCCTGGAAGCCGGCAAGCTGCGCCTGAGCGGCGCCCTGCTGGCCGACATCTTCCTGGGCAAGGTCAAGACCTGGAACGACCCGGCGATCGTCGCCGCCAACCCGGGCGTGAAGCTGCCGGACGGCAAGATCACCCTGGTCCACCGTTCGGACGGTTCGGGCACCACCTTCAACTTCTCCAACTACCTGTCCAAGGTCAGCCCGGAGTGGAAGAGCAAGGTCGGCGAAGGCACCTCGGTGCAGTGGCCGGACGGCGTCGGTGGCAAGGGCAATGAAGGCGTTGCGTCCTACGTGAAGCAGATCAAGGGCTCGATCGGCTACGTCGAACTGGCCTATGCCCTGCAGAACGGCATGCCGTACACCGCCATGCAGAACGCCGCCGGCAACTGGGTCGAGCCGAGCGCGGAAACCTTCGCCGCTGCGGCCGCCAGCGCCGACTGGGCCAGCGCCAAGGACTTCAACCTGGTCATCACCAACGCCCCGGGCGAGCAGGCGTGGCCGATCACCGCCACCAACTTCATGCTGATGCAGAAGCAGCCGAAGGACGCCAAGCGCAACCAGGACACCCTGGCCTTCTTCAAGTGGGCCTTCGAGAACGGCCAGGCCCAGGCCAACGAGCTGCACTACGTGCCGCTGCCGGCCGAACTGGTCAAGCAGATCGAGGCCTACTGGGCGACCGACCTGAAGTGATGGACTCGACGGTGCCCGCCCCGCGCGGGCACCGCTTGTTCCACGCCGTGCCGCCCCGCCCCTTCCTGGCCCAGCCGTCCCCATGAATGCCATCGCCCAGCCTGTAGCCGCCCCGTCCACGCGTGATGCGCGTGATGCCCGCAACGACAAACTGTTCCGATGGGTGCTGGTCGGCACCGTCATCTTCGTCCTGATCGCCCTGGCCTGCGCCGCGCTGTCGATGCTGTGGGGCGGTCGCCATGCCCTGCAGATGCAGGGACTGAGCTTCTTCTTCTCCGCCGACTGGAATCCGGTCGAAAACAAGTTCGGCGCCCTGGCTCCGATCTACGGCACCCTGGTCACCGCCGTCATCGCGATGGTCATCGCCGTGCCGGTCAGCTTCGGCATCGCCTTCTTCCTCACCGAAGTCGCGCCGCGCTGGCTGCGTGGCCCGGTCGGTACCGCCATCGAACTGCTGGCCGGCATCCCCTCGATCATCTACGGCATGTGGGGCCTGTTCGTGCTGGTGCCAGTGATGACCGAGTACGTCACCCCGTTCCTCAACGAGACCCTGGGCGAATGGCCGGTCATCGGCCCGATGTTCCAGGGCCCGCCGCTGGGCATCGGCATGCTCACCGCCGGTTTCGTGCTGGCCATCATGGTCATTCCGTTCATTTCCTCGGTGATGCGCGAGGTGTTCCTGACCGTGCCCACCCGCCTGAAGGAATCGGCCTATGCGCTGGGCTCCACCAAGTGGGAAGTGAGCTGGGACATCGTCCTGCCCTACACCCGCTCGGCGGTCATCGGCGGCATCTTCCTCGGCCTGGGCCGCGCGCTGGGCGAAACGATGGCGGTGGCCTTCGTGATCGGCAACAGCGTGCGCCTGTCGCCGTCGCTGCTGGAACCGGGCACCACCATCGCCGCGCTGATCGCCAATGATTTCGGCGAAGCCACTGAAACCTACCGTTCGGCCCTGCTGCTGCTCGGCTTCGTCCTCTTCATCGTCACTTTCGTGGTGCTGGCCATCGCCCGCCTGATGCTGATGCGCCTGTCCCGCAAGGAGGGCAACTGATGTCCACCACCGCTGATTCGCTGTACCTGCGCCGCCGCATCGGCAACGTCGTTGCGATCACTGCGTCCTGCGCCACCGCCCTGTTCGGCCTGTTCTTCCTGGGCTGGATCCTGTTCACCCTGGCTGCC
This sequence comes from Stenotrophomonas sp. FR010, assembly GCF_047520755.2. Lineage (NCBI taxonomy): Bacteria > Pseudomonadati > Pseudomonadota > Gammaproteobacteria > Lysobacterales > Lysobacteraceae > Stenotrophomonas > Stenotrophomonas sp. FR010. The sequence continues at coordinate 143,799 of NZ_JAXBQT020000004.1, forward strand.
AAGGGCCTGGCCGGCATCAACTGGGATCTGTTCACCAAGATGACCCCGCCGCCGATGCAGGACGGCGGCCTCGCCAACGCCTTCTTCGGCAGTGCCGTGATGTGTGCACTGGCCATCGGCATCGGCACCCCGCTGGGCGTGCTGGCCGGTACCTGGCTGGCCGAGTATGGCAACGCCCGCAAGGCCGGCACCGTGGTCCGCTTCGTCAACGACATCCTGCTGTCGGCGCCGTCCATCGTGCTGGGCCTGTTCGTCTACACGCTGTACGTGATGCAGACCGGGGGCAACTTCTCGGCGTTCGCCGGCGCCCTGTCGCTGGCCTTCATCGTGCTGCCGGTGGTGGTACGCACCACCGACGAAATGCTGCGCCTGGTGCCCTCGCAGATGCGCGAAGCGGCCCTGTCGCTGGGCATCCCGCAGTGGAAGGTGATCGTGCAGGTGCTGTACCGCAGTGCCTCGGCCGGCATCATCACCGGCATCCTGCTGGCGCTGGCCCGCATTTCCGGCGAGACCGCTCCGCTGCTGTTCACCGCCTTCGGCAACCAGTACTGGAACAACAACATCTTCCAGCCGATGGCTTCGGTGCCGGTGGTGATGAACCAGTTCGCCGGCAGCCCGTATGAATCCTGGCAGGTACTGGCCTGGGCCGGTGCCCTGGTGCTGACTGTCTTCGTGCTGCTGGTCAGCCTTGCCGCCCGCGGCATCCTGCTGCGTAACCGTATCTCCCATGACTGACCTTTCCGTGGATAACGCCATGAACGACCTTTCCAACGCCGTGCCGATGCAGCGCATCGCCGTGCCGTCCTCGCACGAGAGCCTGCACACCCCGGCTCCGGTCAAGCTTGCCGCGCGCGGACTGGACTTCTACTACGACAAGTTCCACGCCCTGAAGGGCATCAACCTGGAAATCCCGGAGAAGCGCGTGACCGCGCTGATCGGTCCTTCCGGTTGCGGCAAATCGACCCTGCTGCGCATCTTCAACCGCATCTACGCGCTGTACCCGAAGCTGGAAGCGCGCGGTGAAGTGCTGCTGGACGGCGAGAACATCCTGTCGCCGAAGTACCCGATGAACCGCCTGCGCAGCAAGGTCGGCATGGTGTTCCAGAAGCCGGTGCCGTTCCCGATGACCATTTTCGAGAACGTGGCCTACGGCATCCGCCACCACGAGAAGCTGAGCAAGGCCGATATGGCCGACCGCGTCGAGCAGGCACTGCGCCAGGGCGCACTGTGGGACGAAGTGAAGGACAAGCTGGGGCAGAGCGCACTGGGCCTGTCCGGTGGCCAGCAGCAGCGCCTGTGCATCGCCCGTGCCGTGGCCCTGCGCCCGTCGGTGCTGCTGCTGGACGAGCCGACCTCGGCGCTGGATCCGATCTCGACCAGCCGCATCGAGCAGCTGGTGGAAGAACTCAAGCACGAGTACACGATCGTGATCGTCACCCACAACATGCAGCAGGCTGCGCGCGTGTCCGACTACACCGCCTTCATGTACCTGGGCGACCTGATCGAGCACGACCGCACCGAAGTGATCTTCTCGCAGCCGTCGCAGCGGCAGACCGAGGACTACATCACCGGTCGCTTCGGCTGAAACCTCAGTCGAGCGTGGCTCGACTCTCCAGACAACGTCTGTCGAGCATGGCTCGACTCTACAGAGCGGAACAACCATGAACCTTCCCAACGACCACATCGTCAAGAGCTACGACGAGGAGCAGCAGCGCCTGGTGGCCGAAATCGTGCGCATGGGCGAGATGGCCGTCGCCCAGCTCGAAGCGGCGATGGACGTGATCGAGAAACGCGACGAGAACGCCGCCCATCGCATCATCGCCAACGACGAAGCGATCGACGCGCTTGAGCAGCAGATCAGCCACGACGTGATGCGCCTGGCGCTGCGTGGGCCGATGGCGCGCGACCTGCGCGAGATCCTCGCTGGCCTGCGCATCCCGGCCGACATCGAGCGCATCGGCGACTATGCAGCGAACGTGGCCAAGCGCTCGATCGCGCTGGGCAAGGTCCCGCCGCTGCCGCAGATCCAGGGCCTGCGCGCGCTGGGCCGCCTGGCCGCGCAGCAGGTGCGCCGTGCCATCGCCGCCTACCGCGACAACGATGCCGAGGCCGCATTGGCACTGCGCGAGGACGACGCCCGCCTGGACGCCCAGTACACGGCGCTGTTCCGCGAGCTGCTCACCTACATGATGGAAGACCCGCGCAACATCACCCCGTGCACCCACCTGCTGTTCATGGCCAAGAACCTGGAGCGCGTGGGCGACCACGCCACCAACATCGCCGAGAACGTGTGGTTCCTGGTGCACGGCGAGCAGCCGCTGCCACCGCGTGAGAAGCGCGACGAGACCTCCAGCACCGGCCAGCCCTGACGCTGCACTGCAACACCGGAGTCGACTCCAAGGTGGCCGCTGTCCTGTGACAGCGGCCTTCTTTTTTTGCGGTGCTCCACCCGCGTTGTGGGCGCCGTGCTTGCCCGGCGCAGACCTTCCGGATGCTTCTGTAACAAATCTCACGAAAATTTGAGTTCTTGGCGAGGATTCGTTGAGTAGGATCGCTGCACCATCGTTTCACCCCGGGCACCTGCCCACCACCCAGGAGTAAGACCGATGAGCAGTTCCAACAAGACCCTGTCCCTGCTGACCGCTACCGCCCTGGCCGCCGGCCTGGGCATGACCGCCAGCGCCTCGGCGCTGAGCATGAGCGACCTCGCCCAGGGCTACCTGGTGGCCGGCCAGGCAGCCAAGGCCAGCACCGATGCCAAGGCCGCCGACACCAAGATGGCCGCCGACGCGACCAAGCACGCCGAAGGCAAGTGTGGTGCCGATGGCAAGAGCGGCGAAGGCAAGTGCGGTGCCGACAAGGGCAAGGCTGCCGGCGCAGCGGGCGCCAAGGCCAAGGCCGGCGACACGAAGTCGGCTGAAGGCAAGTGCGGCGAAGGCAAGTGCGGTGGCAAGCACTGACGCCCGCGCCAGCCTCGTCCACCCGCGGTCGCCGCTTCGTGCGGCGGCCGCCGGGTTGGGCCTGCGCCGGGCGCTGCTGCAGGACCTGCGTGACGCCCCGGAAGGCGACTTCGACTTCCTCGAATGCGCACCGGAGAACTGGATCCATGTCGGCGGCCCGGCCGGTGATGCCCTGGCCGAACTGGCGCAGCGCCATCCGCTGAGCTGCCATGGCCTGTCGCTGTCGCTGGGCGGCAGTGCACCGCTGGATACCCAGCTGCTGGAACAGGTCGGCCGGTTCCTGGAGAAGCACCGCGTGCCGCTGTACAGCGAGCACCTGAGCTACTGCAGCGACGACGGCCACCTGTACGACCTGCTGCCGATTCCCTTTACCGACGAAGCCGTGCGCCATACCGCCGCGCGCATCCGCAAGGTGCAGGACCTGCTGGGCCGCCGTATCGCGGTGGAGAACGTGTCCTACTACCTGGCACCGGAACCGGCGATGGACGAGCTGGCGTTCACCAATGCGGTGCTCGCCGAAGCCGACTGCGACCTGCTGCTGGACGTCAACAACGTCTACGTCAACGCCTGCAACCACGGCTACGATGCCGATGCCTTCATCGCCGGCCTGCCTGCGCAGCGCATCGTCTGCCTGCATGTGGCCGGTCATCTGGATGAAGCCCCGGACCTGAAAATCGATACCCACGGCAGCGCGGTGATCGATCCGGTCTGGGCGCTGCTGGCACGTACCTATGCACGCATCGGCCCGCGCCCCACCCTGCTCGAACGCGATTTCAATTTCCCGCCTTATGCAGAACTGCAGGGCGAACTGCAGACCATCCGCCGCCTGCAGGCCACGCACGCCGGGATGGCACATGATTGATTCCGCCGACACCCTGCGCGCGCAGCAGCACGCGTTCACCGCACACCTGCGCGACCCGCAGGCGGTACCTGCGCCGGCCGGCCTGGATCCACGCCGGGTCGCGGTATACCGGCACCTGCTGTTCAACAACCTGCTCGGCCTGTTGAGCAACGGTTTCCCGGTCTGCGTGCGCCTGCTTGGCGAACCGGCCTGGAGCGCCCTGGTGCGCCACTACTTCGCCACGCATCGCTGCCAGACACCGCTGTTCACCGAATTGGCCGCTGAATTTGTGCAGTGGCTGCAGGCGCAGCCACAGCTGCCGCACCCGGCATTGGCCGAACTGGCGCACTACGAGTGGGTGGAAACCGCGCTGTACCAGCTGCAGGCCGAACCGCTTCCTGCGCCTGGCGATACTGATCCACTTCGGGTGCCGCTGCGGCGTTCGCCGCTGGCATGGCCGCTGCTGTACCAATGGCCGGTGCACCGTCTCGGTGCAGAGGATGCGCCGACCCAGCCCCTTCCAGAACCCACCGGCCTGCTGGTCCGCCGCGAAGCCGACGGTGAAGTGCGATTCGCCGCGCTCAGCCCGCTGGCGGTACACCTGCTGGTCAGCATCGGCGAACGGCCCGGCCTGGAAGGACAGACGTACCTGCAGCAGCTGGCCACCTCGCACGGCCTGGCCGAAGACGCACTGGCCGAGCCCGGTGCTGCACTGCTGCTGCAGTTCCTGCAGGCCGGCGTGATCGGCCCGCTCGCACCCCCGCCCTGACGCCTCTTCCACTGGAGATCCAACGATGAACCTGCCGCTCCTGGCCGCCGCGCGCGGCCGGCTGGACCGTCTCGCCCCCTGGGTGGCGCCGCTGGGCCTGCGCCTGCTGCTGGCTTGGGAATACTTCGAATCCGGCCGTGAGAAGCTGCACGGCCAGAACTGGTTCGCCGACCTGCAGGACGCCTTCCCGTTCCCGTTCAACCAACTGCCTGCTGCCCTGAACTGGCAGCTGGCCACCTGGTTCGAACTGGTTGGCGCGGCCTGCCTGCTGTTTGGTTTCGGTACCCGCTTCGCCGCCGCCAGCCTGCTGGTGCTGACCGTGGTGGCGACCTATGCGGTGCATTGGCCGATGCAATGGAATTCGCTGGGTGACCTCGCGATGGGGTATGCCATCAGCGACCAGGGCTACGGCAACTTCAAGCTGCCGGTGCTGTTCATGGCCATGCTGCTGCCGCTGATCTTCACTGGCGCCGGCAAGCTGAGCGTGGACGCCTGGTTGGCCCGGTGGCAGCTATCGGTCACGACGGCACGGCCTGCGGTGCGCTAGATGCCGGCCATGGTCGGTGCGCCGTGTGCCAACCAAGGTTGGCACCGGAATCCTGAGCGTGCGATGCCCGGTAGGTGTCGACCTTGGTCGACACACGCCCACGCAGGGAACCCATGCGCAGAAGGCTGGCCGGGCGCTCAGGGTCGCTCTGCTAGAATTCACGCATGACTGACTCCCCCTCCGCACCTGCCGCCGCTCCCGATTCCGCAGTACCCCAGGCGCAGCGCGCGATGTCACAACGCTTCCGCGGCTTCCTGCCGGTGGTGGTGGATGTGGAAACCGGTGGCTTCGACAGCCAGCGCAATGCGCTGCTGGAAATCGCTGCGGTGCCGATCGAGATGGACGAGAACGGCCTGCTCTACCCCGGCCAGACCGCCAGTGCCCACGTGGTCCCAGCCGAGGGCCTGGAAATCGATCCGAAGTCGCTGGAAGTGACCGGCATCATCCTCGACCACCCGTTCCGGCTGGCCAAGGAAGAAAAAGCGGCGTTGGACCACATCTTCACTCCGGTGCGTGCGGCGATGAAGAAGTACGGCTGCCAGCGCGCGATCCTGGTGGGCCACAACGCGCATTTCGACCTCGGCTTCGTCAACGCGGCCGTGGCCCGCACCGGCCACAAGCGCAACCCGTTCCATCCGTTCAGCGTGTTCGACACGGTCACCCTGGCCGGTATCGCCTACGGCCAGACCGTGCTGGCGCGTGCGGCCACCGCCGCCGGGCTGGGTTGGGATGCCAACGAGGCACACAGCGCGGTGTATGACACCGAGCAGACCGCGCGGCTGTTCTGCACCATCGCCAACGCCTGGCCGCGGTGAAGCGGCCAACGGCGGAGCCCTTCGTGGCGTGAAGCGAATCATCAGTTGGGCCGGACACGTTGCTGGGTGCCACGGAAAGATCAGAAAAGCAGGAGCAACAGCGGATCGCTGCGCTCGTTGGGGCCGCCGACGACCTCTGTGGTGGGTACTCCTTTGGTGGGTGCCGACCATTGGTCGGCATCGCCGGTTGGTGCGGCACTCCAGTAGATCCACGCCATGCGTGGATGTGATCAACCGATGCTCGTGCGATCGCGGCCGTCGCTCTTGGCACGGTACAGCGCGCGGTCGGCGCGCTGGTACAGCAGCGCCGGGGTGCGGTCGTCGGCATCCAGTTCTACCAGGCCCGCGCTGAAGGTGACACGCAGGCCCGCCACGCCGCCCCAATCGGGATGATCATGGAACAGGCCACGCAGGCGCGCGCACAGCTGTGCGGCTTCCTCCAGGCGGGTGTCGTTGAGCAGCAGCGCGAACTCTTCGCCGCCGGTGCGCGCCGGCAGGTCGGAGTCGCGGCAGGCCGCTGCGATCAATGACGCCACCTGCACCAGCACGGCATCGCCGATGCTGTGGCTGTGGCGGTCGTTGACCTCCTTGAAGTGATCGATGTCGAGCACCACCAGGCACAGCGGATGACCACTGCGCTGTGACCGGGCGAAGTCACGCGCCAGCGTTTCGTCGAAGGCGCGGCGATTGGCCAGGCCGGTCAGGGCATCCTCACGGGCCTGCCGCTCGAAGGCTTCGGCCTGGCGCGCCAGGCGCTCGGCCAGTTCGGTCTTTTCCTGGTTCAGCGCCTGCAGGTGCACCGTCTTGGCCTGCAGGTCGAAGGTCGCTTCGTCCACCCGCCGTGCCAGGCGCAGGTTGCTGGCCTTCAGCTGCTGCAGCAGCAGCCGGTACAGCGCCACCAGGCCAGCCAGCAGCAGCATCCCCGCCAGCACCTGCACGCTGGGGCGCTGCCACCAGAACGGCTCCACGGTGAAGCTCCACACCGCCTCCTGTTGGCCCCAGCTGCCGCCGGGATGGGCGGCCGCCACATGCAGGGTGTAGTCGCCCGGCGGCAGGCCGACGAACTCAACGCTGCGCTGTGGGCCGCGCTCGACCCAGCCGGCATCCAGCCCGTCCAGCCGCGTGCGGTAGCGGATCCGGTCAGACATCAGGTAGCTCAGGCCGACATAACTCACCGCCAACCGGCGCCCCCCTGGAATATGGTTGCGATCCGGCCCTTCCCAATGCACCGGCGCGCCATCCACCTGCACGCTCTCGATCGCGGCCGGCGGCGATGGCCGCTCGCGGAAACGCTGCAGGCGCTGCGGGTCGACCGTGCTCAGGCCGCCTGCGGTGACCACCCAGAACGTGCCGTCCTGGCGCAGGATCGCCGATGGGCTGGAGCTGCCGTTGGCCTGTGCATTGGCCATGCCGTCGATCTCGTTGTAACGCTCCACCCCCACCCGCGGCGTGCGGCCATCGGCCACGGCGTTGAGGGTGGCCATATCGGTGCGCAGCACGCCGCGATTGCTGCTGATCCACACATTGCCAAGGCGATCCGGCACCAGCTGGAACACCGCATCCACCGGCATGCCCTGCTCGAGCCCCACCCGCGCCAGCCTGCCGTTGCGCCAGCGATACAGCCCGCGATCACTGCTGATCCACATCGCGTCGCCCAGCTGGTGGAAGCCGAACACGCTGCGGCCACCGCCCAGCGGCGCCAAGTCGATCGACTGCACGTGGTCGCCGCGCAGCACGCGGATGCCTTCGATGGTGCCGATCCACAGGTTGCCCTGATGGTCATGCTCAAGCGCGGTGATCAGGCCGCCGGGCATGCCCGGCACGTTCGAGACCTGCACATGGTCGCCGTCGATGCGCACCACGCCCTTCTGCGTGCCGGCCCAGACCACGCCTTGGGAATCAACGCTGATCGCACGGATGTTGCCACCCGGCATGCCGTCGGCTGCGGCGTAGTTGTGGCGCAGGTGGCCGTCGCGGCCGAGCCGGTAGACACCATCGCCGAAGGTTCCGACCCACAGGTCACCGTCCGGCCCCTGCGCCAGGCTCAGGACGGACGGTGCCTTGCCACCGCGGTTGTGCAGCGGCACGGCACGGAACCGGCCATCCGGCGTCTGCAGGTCCAAGCCACTGGCGCTGCCGACCCACAGCTGGCGATCTCGATCCTCGAATACCGTGCGCACGTAGTCGCCACTGAGCCCATCGCGCTCGGTGTAGCTGCTGAACAGTGTTTCGCGCAGGCGATAGAGCCCGCCGTTGGCGCCCACCCAGATGCTGCCTTCGGCATCCTCGCGCAGGCTGACCACGCGTCCGCCCGGCAGGTTCAGGCCGGCCGGCAGTCGCTCCAGGCCATGTGCGGAGATGCGCAGCAGGCCCTGGTTCTCGGTGCCCAGCCACAGGTCACCGTGCCGGTCCTGCAGCATCGAGGTCATGTGCAGCTGGCCCGGCAGGCGGTGCACCAGCACCAGCTGGTCGTCCTCCACCCGGTAAAGGCGCTCACCGGCGACGATCCACAACGCGCCATCCGGCGCACGGTAGGGCCACGACAGGCCACTGCCGGCACCCAGCCCCCATGCGGCGGGGGCGCGCTTGAGCACGCCATCGTTGTCGCGCAGCACCAGCCCGTCCAGCGTACCGACCCAGACCCGGTCCTGCGCGTCGACCACCAGCCTGGTGAAGCTCATCGCCATCGGCAGGTCCGCCGCCGGCGCCTGGTAGACAATGCCGCTGTCCGGCGTCAGGTAGCCGATGCCCTTGCCTTCGTACAGCAGCCACAGCCGCCCCTGGCTGTCCATCTGCATGGACTGGATCAGCACCTGCGGCGTATCGGCCTGGTGCTCCCAGACCCGCCATTGGCCATCACTGCCACGGTGGCTGACGTTGCCGCGTGAATCGCTGATCCACAGTCCGCCCTGGCGGTCGACGAACAGAGCACCGATGCCGTTGTCGCGCAGGCCCGGGCGCGTGCTGCGGTCGAACACGGTGAAATCCAGGCCGTTGTAGCGCACCAGCCCTTCCCAGGTGGCGAACCACAGATGGCCTTCCGGTGTCTGCGCAATGTCGCGCAGCGAGTTGTGCGGCAGGCCATTGCGCGAGGTCCATACATCAATGGCGTAGTCGCGCAGCGGGGGCGCGCCTTCCTGCGCAGCCAACGGCAGCGCGAGGGCCAGCAGCAGCCACAACAGGCCCTGCCGCAGTGCCCGCCTGAATCCTGATGCGCGGCGCTCCACCCAGCGCCTCTTGTCCCCCTGCCCGCCCATCACCGCAGCGGCGGCGGCCAGGTGCGGCTGCAGGACGCGGCAGCGTGCGGGAACGGCCGGGCAGCGTGCAATGGCATGCCGGCAGGAACGGGCTGGCTCATCGGGGGGAGACTGGGGAGATGCGCAGATGATAGGCCAAACCGCGGCCCCGGCGTCACCGTCCGCAGCGCGCCGACTCAGCCGGCGCGGCCGGGCGCCACCACCTGGGCACTGGCCGGCCACTGCACCACCGCCTCCAGGCCACCTTCGGCCCGGTTGCGCAGCCACAGCCGGGCGCCGTCCTTCTCGGCCAGGGCGCGCGCGATGGTCAGGCCCAGGCCGGCCCCGCCGGTTTCGCGCGAACGCGAGGTCTCCACCCGCACGAACGGATCGAACACCGCCTCCAGCTGCTCTTCGGCCAGGCCCGGGCCGTCATCGGCCACCACCACGGTAATTGCACCGCCGCTCCGCTCAACCCGCACCCGTGCCCGCTGCGCGTACATCACCGCGTTGTCCACCAGGTTGGAGAACAGCCGGTGCATGGCCAACGGACGCAACATCAGCACCGAACCACTGCCCCCTTCGAAGACCACATCACCGCCGCCTTCGGCGGCGTCCTCAACAATGCTCTCCAGCAGCGAATCCAGGTCCAGTGCGGCGCGCTGCTCGGCACTCTCGGCGCTGCGCGCCAGTTCCAGGCCCTCGCGCACCAGCGCCTGCATCGCCGCCAGGTCGCCGATCAGGCGCTCACGCAGGGCCTCGTCGCTGACATTCTCCAGGCGCAGGCGCAGCCGGGTCAGCGGCGTCTGCAGGTCGTGGGTGATCGCCGCCAGCATCTGCGTGCGTTCGGCCAGGTGCCGCTGCAGACGGTGCTGCATGGCGTTGAAGGCTTCGGCGGCACGCTGCACTTCGCGCGGCCCGCGCAGTGGCAACGGGTCGCGCTGCAGGTCATCGCCAAGGTCTTCTGCGGCTGCGGCCAGTTCCTGCAGCGGCGCGCTGGCCATGCGCGCGACGATATAGGCCAGCACGGCAATCGCCAGCACCAGCAGGGTCAGGAACCATGGGTCCACGGCGAGGATGCCGTTGTGCGCCACCGCCGGCGAGTCCAGCGCCAGCTTCAGCAGCGTGCCGTCGTTGAGGGTCACGTCCACCGCGCGGCATTTGGGCGGGATGAACGCGGGGTCGCGTTCGCGCGGCGGCCGCCGGTGGCCCGGCGGCGGCGGCGGCAGCAGCTCCTGCAGTTTGGGAATGCAGGAGCGGAACGAAGCGAAGTGCACGTGCGCGCGCGACACCGGCCCGGGTCGGTCTTCCAGCACTTCCATCAGCGCCGTGTCGGCACGCCCCAGGCGTGCGCCCGGCTGCAGCGCGCGCACGCTCGGCCCGCCGATCGCCAGCAGGCGCTCGCGCAGCTCCGGATTGCCGTCCAGCAGGTTGACGTAGCCCTGCAGGCGGTCGGCGATGCGGTTCAGGTTCTGCCGCTCGAACTCCTGCTGGCGCTTGGAGGTGGCCAGCATGGTCGCGCCGATCGCAGCCACCGCCATGCCCAGCAGCAGGATCACGAACAACCGCCCGACCATCGAGGACAGGAAATGGCGCAGGCGCGTCATCGCGGTTTATTCCAGGTTGACCGACGAGGCCAGCACGTAGCCTTCGTTGCGAACGGTCTTGATCAGTCCATCCGGGCCACCATCGTCGCCCAGCTTGTTGCGCAGGCGGCTGACCTGCAGGTCGATCGCGCGGTCCTGAGCCTCGTAGTTGCGGCCACTGCTGAGCGCGACCAGCTGCTCGCGCGACAGCACCTTGTTGGCGTGGGCGATGAACACCCGCAGCAGGCGGAACTCGGCGCCGGACAGCACCACCACGCGGCCATCCGGATCGACCAGGTGGCGATGCTCGAGGTCGAATACCCAGCGCGAGAAACGCGCGCGGCGTACCGCCAGTGGTTCCAGGTTGGCCGGCAGCGCCTCGGTCCGGCGCAGCACGTTGCGGATGCGCGCCAGCAGCTCGCGCGGCTCGAACGGCTTGGCCAGGTAGTCGTCGGCGCCCATTTCCAGGCCCAGCACGCGGTCGATCGGCTCGGCGCGCGCGGTCAGCATGATCACCGGCGTGTTCGAACGCGCACGCAGGTCACGGCACAGGGTCAGACCATCCTCGCGCGGCAGGTTGAGGTCCAGCACGATCAGGTCCACGTGCTCGCGGTCCAGCAGTTGGCGCATGGCGGTGCCATCGGCCGCAGTGCTCACCTGGTAGCCGGCGCGGCCGAGCTGTTCGGCCAGCAGCGTGCGGATGTCGTTGTCGTCGTCGACGATCAGCAGTCGATGCATCGGGTTTTCAGTCTCCATGTCGCGATCATCCCGTGTCGGCAGCTGAACCGCATCCGGGGCAATGCGTACCAGTGTATCCACCCGCGGGCGGGATACCTGTGGTTACGCCTGTTCACCGACAGTGTTACATACAGACATACCCCGAGGATTGAGCCGCCTGTCGCCCGGTCTTCACAATGCCCACCAACGCCGCCCTCGCGGCCTCGAGAGTGAAGCCACGACGTGACGTTCCGCCTGCTGCCAGCGACCCGCCGGAGTCGCCTGATGCTGATCGCCCTGCTCGCCCTGATCGTCGCCGCGACCGCCTGGTGGCTGCTGCGCAAGCCCGCCGCCCCGGCGGTGGCAACCTCGCCGGTCAGCCGCGGTGACATCGAACAAACGGTGGATGCCACCGGCGTGATCGACGCCTACAAGCTGGTCAGCGTCGGCGCGCAGGCCTCGGGCCAGATCAAATCGCTGAAGGTACAGCTGGGCGACACCGTGAAGGAAGGCGACCTGATCGCCGAGATCGATGCCACCACCCAGCAGAACCAGGTGCTCAACGCGCAGGCCTCGCTGGACCAGGTCACCGCCCAGGGCGCGGTGCAGCAAGCCACCCTGCGCCAGGCCGAACTGGAGTTCGCGCGCCAGCAGCAGATGCTGGCCGCCGAGGCCACCTCGCGCCAGGAATACGATGCCGCCGAAGCGCAGCTGAAGACCGCCCGTGCCCAGCTGCAGTCCTACGAGGCGCAGATCAAGGGCCGCGAAACCGAGCTGGGCACCGCCCGCGCCAACCTGGCCTACACCCGCATCACCGCGCCGATGGACGGCACCGTGGTCGCGGTGGTGGCCGAGGAAGGCCGTACCGTGAACGCCAACCAGACCGCACCGACCATCGTCATGCTGGCGCGGCTGGACGTGGTCACCGTCAATGCCGAGATCTCCGAGGCCGACGTGGTCAAGATCAAGCCCGGCATGCCGGTGTACTTCACCACCCTGGGCGACCCGGACCGCAAGTATCACGCCACGCTGCGCCAGATCAATCCGGCGCCGGCCTCGATCGCCAACGAGAATTCGTCCAGCTCCAGCAGCTCCTCCAGCTCCAGCTCCAGCAGCGCGGTCTACTACAACGCGCTGTTTGATGTGGAAAACCCGGACGGCACGCTGCGCATCGACATGACCGCGCAGGTCTCGGTACTGCTCAAGCAGGCCAAGGGCGTGCTGATGGTGCCGGCGGTGGCACTGGGACCGAAGCGCCGTGGCGATGAGCGGATGGTGCGGGTGCTGGACGAGAAGGGCCAACCGCAGCCGCGCAAGGTCACCGTGGGCATCAACAACGGCGCCTCGGCCGAGATCCTGTCCGGCTTGAAGGAAGGCGAGCGCGTGGTGGTCGGCGAAGCCGCTGCCGCCGGTGCCAGCGCCGGCGGCGGCAACCGCGGCGGCATGCAGATGCGGGTCGGCGGCCCGGGCATGGGGCGCCGATGAGCACGACGGCGCCGCTGCTGCGCCTGCGCGACCTGCGACGTGAATTCCCGGCCGGCGACGATGTGATCGCCGTGCTGCGCGACGTCCATCTCGACATTCACGCCGGCGAGATGGTCGCCATCGTCGGCCAGTCCGGCTCGGGCAAGTCGACGCTGATGAACATCCTCGGCTGCCTTGACCGTCCCACTCGCGGCAGCTACCAGGTGGCCGGCCGCGAAACCGGAAAGATGGAGCCGGACGAACTGGCCGAACTGCGCCGCGAGCATTTTGGTTTCATCTTCCAGCGCTACCATCTGCTCGGCGACCTCGACGCGCGCGGCAATGTGGAAGTGCCGGCCGTTTACGCCGGCAGTCCCGGGCCGGTGCGCAACGCGCGTGCCGAGCAACTGCTGCGGCGACTGGGGCTGGGCGACCGCATGCATCACAAGCCAGGCCAGCTCTCCGGTGGCCAGCAGCAGCGCGTGTCGATCGCACGCGCCCTGATGAACGGCGGCGAGGTGATCCTGGCCGACGAACCGACAGGCGCGCTCGATACGAAATCCGGTGAGGAAGTGATGGCGATCCTCGGCGAACTGCATGCCGAAGGCCACACCATCATCATCGTCACCCACGACATGAGCGTGGCCCGGCACGCACAGCGCATCATCGAGATCCGCGATGGCGAGATCATTGCCGACCGCGCCAATCCGGATGCGCCGAGTTACCGCGCCCAGCGCGAAGCCAGTACCGGCGTCGCCCACGGCAACAGCTGGCGGGCGGCCCGCGACCGCTTCACCGAAGCGTTCCGCATGGCGCTGCTGGCGATGAACGCCCATCGCCTGCGCACCTTCCTGACCATGCTCGGCATCATCATCGGCATCGCCTCGGTGGTCTCGGTGGTGGCCCTGGGCAACGGCTCGCAGCAGCAGATCCTGCAGAACATCAGCGCGCTCGGCACCAATACCATCGACGTCTACCCCGGCCGCGGTTTCGGCGACATGCGCTCGGCGCGGGTGCAGACGCTCAAGGCCAGCGATGCCGATGCACTGGCGAAGCAGAGTTACGTGGACAGCGCCACCCCCAGCGTGTCGACCTCGGTCACCGCGCGCTACCGCAACCAGTCTTCCACTGCGCAGGTCAGCGGCGTCGGCGAGCAGTTCTTCCGGGTCAAGGGCGTGACTCTGCTCGGTGGCAGCTTCTTCGATGCCGATGCGGTCAAGGGCCTCGGCCAGGTGGCGGTGATCGACGAAAACACCCAGACCCAGTTCTTCCCCGATGTCGACCCGGTCGGCCAGGTGATCCTGCTCGGCAACGTGCCGGCACGCGTGGTCGGCGTGGCCAAGCGCCAGAGTTTCGGCTTCGGTGGCAGCACCAGCCTCAGCGTGTGGGTGCCCTACACCACGGTGATGTCGCGCATGCTCGGCCAGAGCCATGTCTCCAGCATCACCGTGCGCGTGGACGACAACACACCGATGGATGCCGCTCAGGAAGCGATCACCCGCCTGCTGACGATGCGCCACGGCACCGAGGATTTCTTCCTCAGCAACAGCGCGGAGATCCGCGACACCATCGAACAGACCACGCGCACGATGACCCTGCTGATCGGCGCCATCGCCGCCATCGCGCTGCTGGTCGGCGGCATCGGCGTGATGAACATCATGCTGGTGTCGGTGACCGAGCGCACCCGAGAGATCGGGGTGCGCATGGCCGTCGGTGCACGACAAAGTGATATCCGCCAGCAGTTCCTGATCGAAGCGGTGCTGGTGTGCCTGCTCGGTGGCGTGCTCGGCATCGGCCTGGCCCTGCTGCTGGGCTCGATGATCGGCCGCTTCGCCAGCGACTTCCAGGTGCTGTTCTCCACCGCCTCGATTGTTGCCGCCTTCGCCTGCTCGACCCTGATCGGCGTGGCGTTCGGCTTCCTGCCCGCGCGCAATGCCGCGCAGCTTGACCCGGTAGAGGCCCTGGCACGCGAATGAAGATGATGACCCGACTGCCCTTCCCTGCCCCCTCGCGCCGGCTGCTGGCGGGTGCCGTTCTGCTCGCCCTGTCTGGCTGCGCCTCTGTCGGCCGCTATCCGGTGGCCGATCCCGACGTGGCGGCCCAGTATGGGCGTGGCGATGCCACCCTCAACGCACCGGCCGGCGACCCGCGCAGCAGCCTGGACACACCGGGCCACGACATCCGCCAGGACACCTGGTGGACCGGCTTCGGAGACGAGCGCCTGGACCGCCTGGTGGCGCAGGCGCTGGCCGCCAACAGCGACCTGGCCGCCGCCGGCCTGGCCGTGCAGCGTTCGCGCCTGCAGGCCGGCCTGGCCAGCAACGCGCTGTGGCCGCAGCCTTCGTCATCGGGCGTCAGCGGCAATGCCAGCCGCGCCACCGACCAGGCCGACGAATGGCGCCGCAGCTACTCCACCGGCGTATCGCTGGGCTGGGAGGTGGATCTGTGGGGACGCCTGCGCACCCAGCGCGACATCGCCCGCTGGGAAGCCGAAGCCAGCGAGGAAGACCGGCAGAATACCGCCCTGCTGGTGATCAGCGACACCATCACCCAGTACTGGAACCTGGCCTACCTGAACCAGTCGATCGCCACCGGCCAGGCCAACCTGGAGCGGCTGGAGCGCACCCGCGAACTGGTGCAGGCCCGCTTCGACGCCGGTGCGGTATCGCGTCTGGAAGTGCGCCAGGCGCTGCAGAACCTGCAATCGCAGCGCGCCTCGCAGAGCGCGCTGGAACAGCAGCGGGTGGAGGTGCGCAACGCACTGGCCGTGCTGCTGGACGGCACGCCCTGGCCACAACAGGACGAACCGCAGGACCTGCTGGGCGCACGCAGCCCGCGCATTGTCGAGGGGCTGCCGGCCGATCTGCTCGGCCGCCGCCCCGACCTGCGTGCGGCAGAACTCCGCCTGCGCAACAGCCTGAAGACCATCAGGGTCACCGCCACGCAGTACTACCCGGCACTGAGCCTGACCGGCAGCCTCGGTTCCAGTGCGGCCTCGCTGGGCGATGTACTGCGCAATCCGGTGGCCACGCTGGGTGCCGGCCTTTCGCTGCCATTCCTCAACCTGCAGCGCGCGCAGCTGGATACCGATATCGCCGGCACCAGCTATCAGATCGCCGCGACCAATTTCCGCAAGACGCTGTACACCGCGCTCTCGGAAGTGGACAACGCCCTGTCCGCGCGCGAGCAGCTGGCGCGCCAGGTCGCTGCCTCGCAGGCGTCGTATGACGAAGCGGTGGAAGTGGAACGCGCGCAGGAAGTGCGTTACCGCGTGGGCGCTACCGACCTGCGCACCTGGCTGGAAGCGCAGCAGACCCGGCGCGATGCCGAGCTGTCGCTGGCGCGCGTGCGCCAGGGCCAGCTGAACAACGACGTGACCCTGTTCAAGGCACTGGGTGGCAGCGCGGGCTGAGGCGGCAAGAGCGCCAACCAAGGTTGGCGACTACCGGTAGGTGTCGACCTTGGTCGACACGGCACATGGAAAAGGGGTCGGATCCCTCGCCTGCGGAGAGGGATCTGACCCCGATCACGTCGCGCCGGCGGATCAACCGCGCTGGCGCACGGCTTCGAATAGGCTGACGCCGGCGGCGACGGAGACATTCAGGCTCTCGATCTCGCCCGGCATCGGGATCTTGACCAGGCCATCGCAGTTCTCGCGGGTCAGGCGGCGCAGGCCGTCGGCTTCGCCGCCCAGCACCAGCGCGATGTTGCCCTTCAGGTCCAGCTGGTACAGCGACGCGGTGGCTTCGCCGGCCAGGCCATAAATCCACACGCCCTGCTTCTGCAGGTCCTTCAGGCAGCGCGACAGGTTGGTTACCGCCACCACCGGGATGAGGTCGGCGGCGCCGGCCGAGGTCTTGCGCACGGTGGCGTTGACCGTGGCCGACTTGTCCTTGGGGATGATCACTGCAGTCGCACCGGCCGCAGCGGCCGAGCGCAGGCAGGCGCCCAGGTTGTGCGGGTCCTGTACCTCGTCCAGCACCAGCAGCAGCGCCTTGCCCTCGGCCGCAGTGACCAGGCCTTCCAGCTCGTTCTCGCTGTAGGTGCGGGCGGCGGCATAGCGCGCGGCCACGCCCTGGTGGCGCACCGAGCCGCCCACACCGTCCAGCGCCTGGCTGTTCACCTTGCGCACGTCGATGCCCTTGCGGCGGGCGTTTTCCTCGATCTCGGTCAGGCGCGGGTTCTTCGCTCCGGCCTCGACCAGCACTTCGCGGACGTTCTCGGCGTCGTTCTCGATGGAGGAGGCGACGGCGTTGACGCCGACAATCCACTGGCTGTTCTTGCTCATGCGGGCGGGGACCGGAAAGGGGGTGGCTATGGTAGAGCATCGGCGGCGGCCGCGCTTCAAGGCAGCCGAGCATGGGCTCGGCTCTACACAAACCTCACCGGCTGCGCGGTGGCCAGTGCGGCGTGTCGTGGTCGGGGTGCTGGTGGGACACGATCGTGGCCAGGAAGTCCAGGGCCGCGATGTCCTGCTCGGTACGCCGTACCGGCAGTCTGGCCAGGCTGTCGACGAAGGGCAGCTTGCGTTCGACCCCGTACTGGATCGTCGGTGGCAGGCGTTCGGGTTCGTCGAACGCGCCGGCAGCCACCGCCACGCCATCGGGCGCTTCGTAGGTCAATGGCGTGCCGCAGTCGGCGCAGAAGCCACGCCGCACCACGTTGGACGACTGGAAATAGCGCGGCTGGCCGCGGGTCCAGCTGAACTGCACACCGCGTACCGACACCAGCGGCGCGTAGTAGGCGCCGAAGGCCTTCTGGCACATGCGGCAGTGGCAGATCGAGCTGTCGGTCAGCGCGCCACGCACGTGGAAGCGGATCGCGCCGCACTGGCAGCCGCCGCTGTATTCGGGTTGGCCTTGCATGCGATGTCTCCTGGTGGTGCCGGCCGCTGGCCGGCAACCCGTCGGTGCCGAGGGTGCCATGGATGCCGGCCAGCGGCCGGCACTACCACGGTCATCAATATTTCTCTTTCTTCCGCTTGGCCGGCTTGCCCCGCTCAGGCAGCGGCGGCAGGCCATCGCCCTCGTCCTCACCCTTGTGTTCCACCAGGCGGAAGTCGATCTTGCGTTCTTCCATGCTGGCCTTCAGCACCAGGATGCGCACGCGGTCACCCAGCCGGTAGCTGCCGCCGCGGCGCTCGCCGGTCAGCGTCTTGCGGGTCGCGTCGAACTTGTAATAGTCCTGCGGCAGCTGGGTCACGTGGACCAGACCCTGTACCTTCGACTCGTCCAGCTCGACGAACAGGCCGAAGCTGGTCACGCCGCTGATCACGCCGTCGAACTGGCCGCCCACGTGCTTTTCCATCCACGCCGCGCGGTAACGCTCGTCGACCTCGCGCTCGGCCTCGTCGGCACGGCGCTCACGCTCGGAACACTGCAGCGCCAGCGCGGCCATCTCGCGGGCGTTGTAGGTGAACTTGTCCAGCGGCTTGCCGGACAGCGCATGCTTGATCGCGCGGTGCACCAGCAGGTCGGGATAGCGACGGATCGGCGAGGTGAAGTGCGCGTAGGCCTCCAGCGCCAGGCCGAAGTGGCCGTGGTTCTCCGGGCTGTAGATCGCCAGACTCTGGCTGCGCAGCAACACCGACTCCAGCAGCGTCGCATCGGGGCGGTCGCGGATCTTCTTCAGCAGCTTGGTGTAGTCACCCGGGCGCACCTTCGACCACGGTGGCAGGCTCAGCTTGAACTCCTTGAGGAATTCCAGCAGGTCGGCGTACTTGGTTTCCGGCGGCTTCTCGTGGATGCGGTACGGGGCCGGCACATGGCGCGACAGCAGGTACTTCGCCGCCTCCACATTGGCCGCGATCATGCATTCCTCGATCAGCTTGTGCGCGTCGTTGCGCACCAGCATGCCGGCCTGGGTGACTTCACCACGGTTGTCCAGCACGAAGCGTACCTCGCTGCTTTCGAACTCGATGGCACCGCGCTTGGCACGTGCCTTTGACAGCACCTTGTACAGCTGGTGCAGGCGCTGCACCTGCGGCAGCAGGTTACCCATCCAGGCCTTGGTATCGGCATCGTCCTCGCCCACCGCCTTCCACACCTGGGTGTAGGTCAGGCGCGCGTGCGAATTCATCACGGCCTCGTAGAAGCGCGAATGCGTGACCAGGCCATCGCGGTCGATCTGCATGTCGCAGACGAAGCACATGCGGTCGACCTTGGGCATCAGTGAGCAGATGCCGTTGGACAGGGTCTCCGGCAGCATCGGCACCACGAAGCCGGGGAAGTAGACCGAAGTCGCACGCTTCTGCGCTTCCTCGTCCAGCGGCGTGCCGGGGCGGACGTAGTTCGAAACATCGGCAATGGCCACCACCAGGCGGAAGCCATCGGCATTCGGCTCGCAGTACACCGCGTCGTCGAAGTCCTTGGCATCCTCGCCATCGATGGTAACCAGCGGCGTGCTGCGCAGATCGACGCGGTCACCGATCATTGCCGGTTCGACCACCAGCGGCACCGAGGCCGCTTCATCCAGCACCTCCTGCGGGAACTCGAACGGCAGCTCGTGACCGTGGATGGCGGTCTCCACCACCAGCGATGCGGTCAGCTTGTCGCCGAGCACGGCGATGATGCGGCCGATCGGCGGACGGCGGCTGTCCGGGGCCTGGGTCAGTTCGCAGACCACCAGCTGGCCATCACGCGCGCCCCCGGTCTGGTCCGGCGGTACTTGCACGTTGCGCTGCACGCGCTTGTCATCGGGTACCACGTAATTGATCCCCATCTCGACGCTGAAGCGGCCGATCAGGCGGGTCATGCCGCGCTCCAGCACGCGGGCGATGCTGCCTTCGCGGCGGCCACGGTGGTCGATGCCGGTCATGCGGGCCAGCACCTTGTCACCGTGCATGACCTTGCGCATTTCATACGGCGGCAGGAACAGGTCGTCGCCGCCCTCGACCGGACGCAGGAAACCGAATCCTTCCGGGTTGGCGATCACCACGCCGGTGACCAGGTTCAGGGTCTGGATCGGGGCGAAGCCGCCTCGGCGGTTCTGCACCAGCTGGCCATCGCGGACCATGGCGCCGAGCCGGCGCGACAGTGCTTCGGCACGGTCCGGGGCGGTCAGGCCCAGGCGTGCGCCCAGTTCCTCGGCGGTCTGCGGCCCTTCGCAACGCTCCAGCAGGGCCAGGATGGCCTCGCGGCTGGCGATGGGCTGTTCGTATTTCTCGGCTTCGCGGGCGGCATAGGGATCGTCGATCACTTTGCCGGTCGGCGGCAGCTTGCGGCCCGGGGCCCGGCCGGGTGCTGCCGCATCAGCGGTGCGGACCTTGCGGCCGCGTGGCGGCGCACCGCCTTCATTCAATTCGGGGAACCAGCCTGGCAGCGGCTTGCCCGGCTTGGTGGTGCGGGCTGCGCCCGCCTTCGGGCCCTTCTTCGGGGCTTGGCTGCGGGACTTGCTCCCGCCCTTGCTTGGTTTTTTGGTAGTCATCGCCCTACATGGTAGCCGTTGATGGCGTGCAGAACGGGTCAGCGCCCGCCCTGGAGGCGTTGGATGAAATAATTTCAGGAAGTCGTTGACAGCTCCCGGATTCATCTTCACAATTGCGCCTCTGGAACGCCCAGGTGGCGGAATTGGTAGACGCACTAGTTTCAGGTACTAGCGGGTAAAACCGTGGAGGTTCGAGTCCTCTCCTGGGCACCAACGAAAAAACTCCTCGCTTCGGCGGGGATTTTTTTTGCCTGCGATCCGGCGCTCTGGCCCTGGGGTCAGAGCCCCTTTCGCAAGCGAAACGGGATCCGACCCCGGCGCTGCAAAAGGTGTTGACACCCCCATAACGACACCCCATAATCTCGCTCCTCGACGCCCAGGTGGCGGAATTGGTAGACGCACTAGTTTCAGGTACTAGCGGGTAAAACCGTGGAGGTTCGAGTCCTCTCCTGGGCACCACGTCGAGAATGAGAAAGACCCGCGAAAGCGGGTTTTTTCATGCCGGGAATTTGGCATCAGAACAATGGCCGCAGCACCAGCTCCAGGCCGAGCAGCAGCAGGAAGCCAAGGAAGCACGCCCGAAACACCCGTGCGCTGATGCGCTGCCGGATCACCTGCCCCAACCACATGCCCAGCAGCGCCGGCAGCACCGCCAGCGCACTCAGCCCCAGCTGCTGGATGCCGAACGCACCGTGCAGCACCAGGCCGGTGGTCAGCGAAATCGTCGACACGGTGAAGGCCAGCCCGAGCGCCTGCACCAACTCTTCGCGCTGCAACCCCAGTGATTGCAGGTACGGCACCGCCGGCATCACGAACACGCCGGTGGCGCCGGTCACTACGCCGGACAGCGCGCCCACCAGCGGCCCCAGCCAGCGCTCGCGCCGCTGCGGCACGCGGAACACCGGCGCAAGCAAAGCATAGGCGGCATAGACCATCAGGGCCACGCCCAGCGCAACGCGCGACCCGCTGCGATCGACCCGTACCAGCAACGCTGCCGAACCCAGCGTCACCACCACCACGGCCAGCATCATCGGCCACAGGCGCCGCACGATGTGGCCCAGTGACGGCCCGGACAGCAGCTGCCACGCATTGGTGACGAAGGTCGGGATGAACAGCATCGACGCCGCCGCCACCGGCGACAGCGCGCCACCGAGCAGGCCCATCGCCACCGTCGGCAGCCCCATGCCCGTCACGCCCTTGACCACGCCGGCCAGCACGAACACCACCACCAGCAACCCATAGAAGTACATCGATTCATTCATGCCTTCATTGGATCGGGCCGTCGCCCGGCGCACAATGCGGTCTTCCCGGCCCACCCTTCGGCTGACCCGAAGGCTCGGGCGTTGCGATGAGGGCATCACATGCGGATGGACATTGCCGACCTGCGGCTGTTCCTGGCGATTGCCGAGGCGGGCAGCATCACGGCCGGTGCAGTGCAGGCGAACCTGGCCCTGGGTTCGGCCAGCGAGCGGCTGCGCACGATCGAAGCCGATGCCGGCATCCTGCTGTTGAACCGGCATCCACGTGGCATCAGCCTGACTGAAGCCGGCGCCGCCCTCGCCCACCATGCACGCCTGATCCTGCAACAGCAGGCGCAGCTGCGCGGCGAACTGCAGGCATTCGCGCAGGGCGCGCGCGGCACCCTGCATCTGTATGCCAACACCGCAGCACTGACCAACTACCTGCCCTCGCGGCTCGCACCGTGGTTGGCCGAACGACCCCGCCTGCACGTCGAACTGCTGGAACGCACCAGCCCCGAAGTCGTGCGTGCAATCAGCGCTGGCCAGGCCGAGGCCGGCATCATCAGTGATGCGGTCGACGCCACCGGCCTGCAGCAGCATGTGGTGGCCGAAGATCCGCTGGTGATGCTGCTGCCTGCCGATCACCGGTTTGCATCACTGCGCAGCGTGACCTTCGCCGATGCCGCCGGCGAGACCTTCGTTGCCCTCGCCGATGGCAATGCGCTTCAGATCTACATCGAAGACCAGGCCCGCGACATCGGGCGCCGCCTGGATGTGCGCATCCGCATGAAGACCTTCGAGGGTGTCTGCATCATGGTCGGCCACGGCAACGGTGTCGGCATCGTGCCGCGGAGCATCGCGCGCCAGCATCGACGCAGTACGCATACCGTTGCGGTGCCGCTTGCCGATGCGTGGGCACAACGCCGCCTGTGCGCCTGTTTCGCCGGGTGGGCGCAGCTGTCACCGGCGATGCGCAGCCTGCTGCACCACCTGGGCGTGCAACCGCAGAAAAAAGTGTGAAATGTTGTTGACACACTCTCTGCCGTGCCGCACAATTCCTCTCCTGAGTCGCCCAGGTGGCGGAATTGGTAGACGCACTAGTTTCAGGTACTAGCGGGTAAAACCGTGGAGGTTCGAGTCCTCTCCTGGGCACCACGACTCAAGATGATCAAACCCGCGAAAGCGGGTTTTTTCGTTTCCGGGATTCGGGAACCCACACGACCCCGGGATCCATCCACGCATGGCGTGGATCTACCAAAAGAAAAACCCCGCCTAGCGGCGGGGTTTTGTGCGTTTCAACGCCAATGGTCGATCAATGCCCACCGCCCGCGGACGCCGCACCCGCGCCTGCGCCGAACGGCGGCTTGGCCAGCCACAGGAAGGTGATGATCGCCAGGAAGATCCAGCCCAGCAGGAAGAAGATGTCGTTGAAACCCATCTGCGATGCTTGGTGGTTGATCATGTTGTTCAGTACCGCCGCGCCATGTTGCAGGTCGCCCTGCCCCATTGCCGTGACCTGCTCCTGCATGCCCGGCTGATAGGCCGAGATGTGCTCGGTCAGGTCGGCATGGTGCACCTGGGTACGCCGCGCCCACAGCCACGTCGTCAGCGAGGCCGCGAAGCTGCCGCCCAGCGTGCGCAGGAACGTCGCCAGGCCGGAGCCCGCCGCGATCTCGCGCCCATCCAGATCCGACAGCAGGATCTGCAGCACCGGCATGAAGAACAGCGCCACGCCAATGCCCATGATCAGCTGCACGCCGGCCACGTGCATGTAGTCCACCTGCAGGTTGAAGTTCGAGCGCAGGAAGCTGGTCATCGACAGCACGATGAAGGCCACGGTGGCCAGCATCCGCATGTCGAAGCGCGACGCATACTTGCCCACGAACGGCGTCATGATCACCGGCAGGATGCCGATCGGCGCGGTCGCCAGGCCTGCCCAGATCGCGGTATAGCCCATGTCACGCTGCAGCCACTGCGGAATCAGCAGCGCCACGCTGAAGAACGCCGCGTAGGCCACCACCATCGCCAACGTGCCGGCACGGAAGTTGCGGTGCCGGAACAGCTTCAGGTCGACGATCGGATCCTTGTCGGTCAGCTCCCAGATCAGGAACACCGTCAGCGTCACCACCGCCACGCAGGCCAGCACCACGATCTTCATCGACGAGAACCAGTCCTCGTCGTTGCCCAGGTCGAGCACCAGCTGCAGCGCGCCGACACCGATCACCAGCGTGATCAGGCCGACGTAGTCCATCTTCGGCTTCTCGATCTGCTCCGGGCGTCCCTTCAGCTGGTTGCCCACCACCAGCGCGGCGAAGATGCCCAGTGGCACGTTGATCAGGAAGATCCATTCCCAGCTGTAGTTGTCGGTGATCCAGCCACCGAGGATCGGGCCGCAGATCGGCGCCACCACCGTGATCATCGCCAGCAGCGCCAATGCCTGCCCGCGCTTCTCACGCGGATAGATCGAGACCAGCAGCGACTGGGTGATCGGGTACATCGGGCCGGCCACGAAGCCCTGCAGCGCACGCGACACCACCAGCATGCCCATGCTCTGCGCAAGGCCGCACAGCAGCGAGGTGATGACGAAGGCCAGGGTCGCCCAGACGAACAGTCTGCGTTCGCCGAAACGGCGGCTGAGCCAGCCGGTCAGCGGCAGCGCGATGGCGGTGCTGACCGCAAACGAGGTGATGACCCAGGTCGCCTGCTGCGAACTGGCACCGAGGTTACCGGCGATGGTCGGCAGCGAGACGTTGGCGATGGTGGTGTCGAGCACCTGCATGAACGACGCCATCGCCAGGCCTACGGTGCACAGGGCGACGCTGGGCGGCAGGAACCCGGAGGCCGCAGCCGGCGCCGCCGGTGCGCCCGGAGCGCCGGGCGCGGCTGGAGCTTGTGCGGACATGGCGACCTCAGCCCACCTTCGCCTGCTGCTGCGGCAGGTTGCCCTGGATGATCGTGTGGATCACCTCGTCGGCATCATGCAGCTGCTTGGCATACACGTCGGTGTCGAACACCGTGCCCTTGGCCGGGGTGCTCGGCAGCACTTCGCCCTTCTGGTCGCGCAGGCTCACTTCGGCCTTCATCGACAGGCCGATGCGCAGCGGGTGCTCGGCCAGCTGCTTGGCATCGATGGCGATGCGCACCGGTACGCGCTGCACGATCTTGATCCAGTTGCCGCTGGCGTTCTGTGCCGGCAGCAGCGAGAACGCCGAGCCGGTGCCCAGGCCCAGGCTCTGGATGCGACCCTTGTACTTCACGTCGCCGGCGTACAGGTCCGACTTCAGCTCCACTTCCTGGCCCAGGCGCATGTGGCGCAGCTGGGTTTCCTTGAAGTTGGCCTCGACCCACATCTGCTCGGTCGGCACCACGGCCATCAGGGCATTGCCCGGCTGCACGCGCTGGCCGACCTGCACCGAACGACGGGCGACGTAGCCGGAGACCGGCGCGACGATGCCGGCGCGGGCGTTGTTGAGGAAGGCCTGGCGCAGCTGTGCGGCGGCGGCCTGCACGTCCGGCTGGGTGGCGATCACGGTGTCGTCGACCAGCGCGCGGTTGCGCTCGACGGTTTCGCGCGAACCGGCCACGGCCGCTTCGGCCGCGGCCAGCTCGTCGCAGGCGTGGGCCAGTTCTTCGTTGGAGATGGCGCCGGTGGCGGCCAGGTCCTTGCGGCGGGCGTAGTCTTCGCGCACGCGCTTCAGGGTCACCTGGCGGGCGTTCAGGTCCGCCTGCGCGCCTTCCACGCTGCGGTACAGGCCGCGGGTCTGGCGCACGGTCTTGGCCAGGTTGGCTTCGGCCTGCTGCAGCGCCACTGCGGTGTCGGACGGGTCCAGCTGCACCAGCAGCTGGCCGCGCTCCACGCGCATGCCGTCATCGGCGTTGATGGCGACCACGGTACCGGCCACCAGCGGGGTGATCTGCACCTGGTTGCCCTGCACGTAGGCATCGTCGGTCTCTTCGAACCAACGGCCGAACATGAAGTACCACAGCGCCAAAGCGGCAAGCAGCAGCACGACGATCACGAACAGGCCGCGCAGCAGGTTGCCGCGGCGGTTGGGGGCGGCCGGGGCCGCGGTGTCTTGGGTCTGGCTCATGTCGGAGATCTTCAGGAATGCGAGGAATCGGAATGGGAGGCGATCGGTGCGCGGTCGGCGTCAGTGGGTTGGAAACCACCGCCCAGCGCCTTGCTCAGGCGCACCGAGGACTGCACCTGCTGCGACTGCAGGCCGGCCAGCTGCTGCTGCGACTGCAACAGGGTGGACTGCGCGGTCAGCACGTCCAGGTAGCTGCCGATGCCGGCACGGTAGCGCTGCTGGGCCAGGTCGAAGGCAGCGCGTGCGGTGTCCACCGCCTGCTGCTGCGACTGCGCCTGCTGTGCCAGCGAGCGCACCGCGTTGACCTGGTCGGCGACGTCCCGCAGTGCGTCGAGCACGGTCTGGTTGTAGTTGGCCACCGCCAGGTCGTACTGCGCATCGGTATTGGCCAGGTTGGCGCGCAGCTTGCCGCCCTCGAAGATCGGCAGGCTCAGCGCCGGGCCGATATAGGCAAAGGTGGAGCTGCTCTTCAGCAGGTCGCCCACGTTCGGGGCGACCACGCCGGCCAGCGCGGTCAAGTTGAAGCTCGGGTAGAACTTGGTCTTGGCGACCTTGATCTGCTTGTCGGCCGCTTCCACGCGCCAGCGTGCGGCGACGACGTCGGGGCGACGGCCGAGCAGTTC
Source organism: Stenotrophomonas sp. FR010 (assembly GCF_047520755.2). NCBI lineage: Bacteria > Pseudomonadati > Pseudomonadota > Gammaproteobacteria > Lysobacterales > Lysobacteraceae > Stenotrophomonas > Stenotrophomonas sp. FR010. The sequence continues at coordinate 170,114 of NZ_JAXBQT020000004.1, forward strand.
GCTGGGCAGCACGCCCGGCAGCTGCAGCGCCATTGGGTTCAACGGCTGCGGGCGCTGGATCGACAGGCCACGGTCCGGGCCCTTGCCGACCAGCGCGGCCAGTGCGGTGCGGGCCGCGTCGATACGCTGCTGGGCGGCCTGCACCTGCTGCTGCGCGGCCGGCACACGGGCCTCGGCCTGGCGCACCTGCAGATCACTGTCGATGCCGGCGCTGCGGCGCTGGCGGGTCAGTTCAAGTGACTTCTGCGAACGGGTCAGCTCTTCCTCGGCCACGTCGTTGAGCTGCCACGCGTAGGCCAGGTCGGCATAGGCCTGGGTGATGCCAGTGGACAGGTTCAGGCGTGCAGCCTGCGCTTCAACGGTGGCGGCGTGCGCACCGTCCACGGCGGCTTCCCAGGCGGCGCGCTTGCCGCCCCACAGGTCCACGCCATAACTGAAGTCGAAGGCGACCTGGCTGCTGCCGCCGTAACGGCCACCCATCTCGCTGCCGACCATCGATTCGGGCAGGCGCAGGCCGGTGTAGCCACCGGACACCGACAGGCTCGGCAGTTCGTCGGCACGTGCGGTGCCGACCTGGGCTTGGGCCTGGCGCAGGCGGGCATCGGCGGCGTCAAGGCTCGGGTGGCCGGCCAGGCCCTCGGCGACCAGCGCGTCCAACTGCGCATCACCCAGTGCCTTCCACCAGTCCTGCGCCGGGAAGCCGGTGGCGCTCAGGTCAGTGTCGGCCAGGGTGCGTTCGCTGTGCAGGCTGTCCAGGTCAAGCACGTGGCCCTGCGGGTTGAGGCCACGACTGCTGGCGCAGGCGGCCAGGGCCAGGGCCAGCGCTGACACCAGCAGCGCGCGCCCGGACCGGCGGAAAGTGGAATGCGGGATCGGGTTCATGGGGTCGTCAGTGAATCGCGGATTCGGGTAAGGAGGGACAGCAGCAGCGTGCGCTCGTCGGCGGAAAGATCACGCAGGGCGTAATCCATCACCGCGTCGCCACGCAGCTTCAAGCGCGCCCACAGCGCGCGGCCTTCGTCGGTCAGCACGATCTGCAATGCCCGCCGGTCCTGCGCATGCGGTTCGCGGCGGACGCAGCCCAGCGCTTCGAGCTTGTCCAGCAGCCGGGTCACCGCGCTGGGCACCTGATCGATGGCCTGGGCCAGTTCGTTGGCGGTGCACGGCGCCATGTTCGAAAGCACCTTCAACCCGATGTAGTGGGTGAAGCCGATGCCCAGATCTTCTTCAGCCATGGACGCGTCGAGTTGGCGGACCAGGCCGTCGCGCACCTGGCGCAGCAGCAGGCCGAAGCTGGGGGGAGTGGTTGCAGGACAGATCATGGGGGAGCATTCTCTTCCAAAAAAAATATTTCTCAATGGAAATATTTGATCTGGCATCGAATGCTGTGTTGCAGCAGTGGGCTGGATCAGTGAAGGCGCCTACCTTAATGACCTGGTCATGTGGCCCGGTAGTACAATCCAGCCAATGGATGACACATTTCAGCCAGCAGACATGATGAACAAGGCAGAAATCCCTACTCCCAAACGCCTGCTCAGGGACGAAGCGCTGGACTGGTTCGAGCGCAACGACGGCCCCCCGGTGGTCGGTTTCCGTTTCGACAGCCCGCAAGGGCTGGTCCGTGAAGTGGATTGGCATCATCACCAGCGCGCGCAGCTGATCTGCGTCGAGCGCGGCCTGCTGACCACCCGTACCTCGCACGGCACCTGGTCGCTGGCGCCGGGCTCGGCCGGCTGGATGCCACCGCTGGAGCCGCACACGGTCACCCTCGACGGCCCCCTGCGTGGCTGGGGCATGGCGCTGGCGGCTCCGGTCTGTGCCACCCTGCCCTCCGATCCCTGCGTGCTGGGCCTGTCCAAGCTGGCGCAGGCGCTGGCCGAGCGCATCTGTGACTGGCCACCGGGCTACGACACCACCTCCGAACGCCAGCACATCATCGAGGTGCTGGTGGACGAGATCCGCACAGCGCCACGCCAGCGCATGCACTTGCCGATGCCGCATGACCGGCGCCTGCTGAAGATCGCCTCGCAGCTGCTGGCCGACCCGTCCGACGAACGCAGCCTGGCCGAATGGGCGCACTGGGCCGGCCTGTCACCGCGCAGCCTGACCCGCCACTTCCGCGACGAGACCACGCTCAGCTTCGCTCAGTGGCGGCAGCAGGCCCGGCTCTCCGAAGCCCTGCGCCAGTTGACCGATGGCCGCAGCGTCGCCGACATCGCCCATGCACTGGGCTTCAGCAGCGCCAGCGCCTTCGTCACCGTGTTCCGCCGCCACTTCGGGCTGCCACCGGGGCGCTACCTGGCGCGGGCCGGCCACGGCCTGGAAACCGGGCTGGACCCTGCACGCGGCTTGGCATCCCCCGCCGCATCCGGATAATCACAGGATTGCGAGCGGCGACCTCCGTCGCCGCATCCCGACATAGGTAACAACGCCGCATGACCGAACTTGCCCGCCCCGTGTTCCACGGATTCGAACAACTGCCGCTGCGCGAGTACGCCGAACGCGCCTACCTCGACTACTCGATGTACGTGGTCCTGGACCGTGCCCTGCCGTTCATCGGCGACGGCCTGAAGCCGGTGCAGCGCCGCATCATCTATTCGATGAGCGAGCTGGGCCTGAATGCCGCGTCCAAGCCGAAGAAGTCCGCGCGCACCGTCGGCGACGTCATCGGTAAATACCACCCGCACGGCGACAGCGCGTGCTACGAGGCGCTGGTGCTGATGGCGCAGCCGTTCTCGTACCGCTACCCGCTGATCGAGGGCCAGGGCAACTTCGGCTCCAGCGACGACCCGAAGTCGTTCGCGGCGATGCGATACACCGAATCCAAGCTGACCCCGATCGCCGAAGTGCTGCTGGGCGAACTGGGCCAGGGCACCACCGACTGGGCACCGAACTTCGACGGCACCCTGCAGGAGCCGACCTGGATGCCGGCGCGGCTGCCGCACCTGCTGCTCAACGGCACCACCGGCATCGCCGTGGGCATGGCCACCGACGTGCCGCCGCACAATCTCAACGAGATCGTCAGCGCGCTGCTGCACCTGCTGGACAACCCCGACGCCACCGTGCGCGACCTGTGCGAACACGTGCAGGGCCCGGACTATCCGTCCAGCGCCGAGATCATCACCGCGGCCAATGACCTGCGCAACATCTACGAGACCGGCAACGGCAGCGTGCGTGCACGCGCGACTTTCACCAAGGAAGCCAGCAACATCGTGATCACGGCGCTGCCGTTCCAGGTGTCGCCGTCGAAGGTGATCGAGCAGATCGCCGCACAGATGCGCGCCAAGAAGCTGCCGTGGCTGGAAGACATCCGCGATGAATCCGACCACGCCAACCCGGTGCGCGTGGTGCTGGTGCCGCGTTCGAACAGGGTAGACGCCGAGCAGCTGATGGGCCACCTGTTCGCTACCACGGACCTGGAGCGCAGCTACCGCGTCAACCTCAACGTGATCGGGCTGGACGGCCGTCCTCAGGTGAAGAACCTGAAGATGCTGCTCAGCGAATGGCTGACCTTCCGCAGCAACACCGTCACCCGCCGCCTGCAGCACCGCCTGCAGAAGGTCGAGCGCCGCCTGCACCTGCTGGAAGGCCTGCTGGTCGCCTTCCTCAACCTGGACGAGGTGATCCACATCATCCGTACCGAGGACGAACCGAAGGCGGCGCTGATCGCGCGCTTCGGACTGTCCGAGGAACAGGCCGAGTACATCCTGGAAACCAAGCTGAAGCAGCTGGCCCGCCTGGAAGAGATGAAGATCCGCGGCGAGCAGGACGAGCTGGCCAAGGAGCGCGAGAAGATCCTCGGCATCCTCGACAGCAAGGCCAAGCTGAAGAAGCTGATCCGCGATGAACTGACCGCCGACGCCAGGAAGTTCGGCGACGCACGCCGTTCGCCGCTGGTGCAGCGTCAGGCGGCGCAGGCCATCGACGAGACCGAGCTGGTGCCGAGCGAGCCGATGACCGTGGTGCTGTCGGAGAAGGGCTGGATCCGTGCCGCCAAGGGCCACGACGTCGATGCATCTGCCCTGTCCTACCGTGAAGGCGACGGACTGCAGGGCGCGGTGCGCGCACGCAGCACCCAGCAGGTCGCGTTCCTCGACAGCGAGGGCCGCGCCTACTCGACGCCGGTGCACACCTTGCCCTCCGCGCGTGGCAATGGTGAACCGCTGACCGGCCGCTTCTCGCCGGCACCGGGCACCAGCTTCGTGACCCTGGCCAGCGCCGAGCCGGACACCCGCTTCGTGCTGGCCTCCAGCCACGGTTATGGCTTCGTCACCCGCTTCGAGAACCTGATCGGCCGCAACAAGGCCGGCAAGGCGATGCTGAACCTGTCGGCCGGTTCGTCGGTGCTGACCCCGTCGATGGTCGCCAACGTGGCCACCGACCGCATCGTGGCGGTGACCAGTTCCGGCAACCTGCTGGCGATCGCCGCCAACGACCTGCCAGAACTGGACAAGGGCAAGGGCAACAAGATCATCGAGATCCCGAAGGCCAAGCTCGCCACCGAACGCGTGGTCGCCATCGTGGCGATCAGCCCGGGGCAGACCCTGCAGGTGCGCAGTGGCCAGCGCACGATGGGGCTGAAGTTCAACGAGCTCGACGCCTACCTCGGCGCCCGCGCCACCCGCGGCCACCTGCTGCCGCGCGGCTGGCAGAAGGTGGAAGGGTTGTCGGTGGAGTGAGGAGCACCGGGGTCAGAGCCCTTTCCACCGGAAAGGGCTCTGACCCCGGACAACGCCCCTGGCAGGTGTCAACATTGGTTGACACGCATTACCCCGGTACACGCCAACCTCGGTTGGCAATTTCCAAGCCAATGGGATCAGAGCCGTTTTCGTCGAAAACGGATCTGACCCCGGACACGAAAAAGCCGGGGCATTCCCCGGCTTTTTCGTTGTCGGCTGGCAGGCGGTGGAGCGGCTGGCGGGCGAAGGCTGGCTGGCGGTGCTCCGGTGCTGGCGGGCGACAGAACGCTGTACTTCTTCTGGTAGAGCCGACCGCTGGTCGGCTGCATTTCGCAGAGCAGCCGACCAGCGGTCGGCTCTACCGGAACGCAGCCGAGCATTGGCTCGGCTCTACAAAAAGCGGTGCCGGCTCAGTGCGCCGCGGCGCCGGTGCCGTCGATCTTGCTCAGCTGGTACAGCTCCAGGCCGATGCGCTTGATCAGGCCCAGCTGCTGTTCCAGCCACCAGGCGTGGTCTTCCTCAGTGTCCTTCAGCTGCGCCAGCAGGATGTCGCGGCTCACGTAGTCGCCCTTCTCCTCGCAAAGCTTCATGCCGGCGGCCAGATTGTTCCGAACGGCGTATTCAGTGTCGAGATCCTTCTGCAGCATCTCTTCGACGGTTTTGCCCGGCTCGGTGGCGTGCGGGCGCATGTCCGGGTCGCCGCCCAGGAACAGGATCCGGCGCAGCAGCGCATCGGCGTGCTGGGTTTCCTCTTCCATCTCGTGGTTCAGGCGTTCGTACAGCGCGAACAGGCCCTGGTCCTCGTAGCGGCGGGAATGGATGAAGTACTGGTCGCGCGCAGCAAGCTCGCCGCGCAGCAGTTCCTTCAGGCAGGCGATGACGTCCGGGTTGCCTTTCATGAGGGGGGCTCCTGTGAATCGATGCGGCATAGGGTGCCGCATTTCAAAATACGGTGATCTAATCGGAATCAGTCGCAGTTGCGCCTGCGGCTACAATCGGCCCACGAGTTCGGAAAGGACGTGCGATGCGACGTACATGGCGTTGGGTGCTGGGCGTGTTGGTCGCCATCGTGCTGGTCACCGCACTGGTCCTGTGGCTGCTGCTGCGCGGCAGCCTGGCCGACCTGGACGGCGAGCATGCGCTGCCCGGCCTGGCCAGGCCGGTCACCATCGAGCGCGATGCGCTGGGCGTGGTCACCATCACCGCCACCAGCCAGGCCGACGCGATGCGCGCATTGGGCCGCGTGCATGCGCAGGAACGCTATTTCGAGATGGACCTGATGCGCCGTAGCGCCGCCGGCGAACTGTCCGCACTGTTTGGCCCGAAGGCGATCGATGCCGACAAGCGCATGCGCGTGCATCGGCTGCGCGCGCGCACCGAGGCGAACATGCAGGCTGCGCTGGGCGACAACGTCGACGCCGTGAGCGCCTATGTCGGTGGGGTCAATGAGGGCCTGGCCGACCTCTCCGTGCGGCCGTGGGCGTACCTGCTGCTGCGGCAGTCACCGCAGCCTTGGCAGGCCAGCGACAGCGTGCTGACCGGGCTGGCCATGTACGCCGACCTGCAGGATCCCGGCAACCAGACCGAGCTTGCGCTCAGCCGCATCCGCGCGGTGGTGCCGTCGGCGCTGTACGCACTGATCGCCCACGACGGCACTGAATGGGATGCACCGCTGTTCGGCGAACCGACCGGCAACGCCACGCTGCCCGATGCCAGCCAGCTGGACCTGCGCACGCTGAAGGGAAAACCGGGCACCGGGCAGGAAGAAGCCGACGCCGTCGGCAGCAACAACTTCGCGGTGGCCGGTGCGCTCACCGCCGACGGCCGCGCCATTGTTGCCGACGACATGCACCTGGGCCTGCGCGCACCCAGCCTGTGGTTCCGCGTGCGCCTGCGCTACCCCGACCCGCAGGCCGCTGGCGGCCAGGTCGACGTCACCGGCTTCTCGCTGCCGGGCCTTCCGGCCGTGATCGTCGGCAGCAACGGGCACGTCGCCTGGGGTTTCACCAACAGCTACATTGACACGGCGGACTACCGCACCGAACCGGCCCATGCCGCAGTGACGGTGCATGAAGAACGGATTGCGGTGGCCGGCCAGGCCGATGTGCGGTTCCCGGTACGCGAAACCGCCTGGGGACCGATCCTGCACACGCATGCCGATGGCAGCGGCGACGCGCTGCGCTGGGTCGCCCAGCTGCCCGGTGCGGTGCGCCTGGACTTCGGTGACCTGGCCCGCGCCGGTGATCTGGACGCAGCCCTGCAGTTCGCCGACCACGCCGGCATTCCCGCACAGAACCTGGTGATCGGCGACCGCACCGGACGCATCGCCTGGCGCCTGATCGGCGCCCGCCCGGATCGCGGTCCGGGCTGCGCGCCGGCCGGCTTCAACGCCGCCCACAACCAGGACTGCGCCCCCTGGCCGATCCGCAGCGATGCCTCGCCGGCATTGATCGATCCCCCCAACCATCGCCTGTGGACCGCCAACGGCCGCGTCCTCGACGGCGAGGCGCTGGCTACCGTCGGCAATGGCGGTTATGACCTGGGTGCCCGTGCGCGGCAGATCCGCGACCTGCTGGCGATCCAGGAGCGCTTCGATGAACACGACCTGCTGGCGATCCAGCTCGACGATCGCGCGGTGTTCCTGCAGCGCTGGTGGGCGCTGCTGCACGACGTCATCGAACGCAGTGACGACCCTGCACTGAAGCGCTTGAAGGAGGCCAGCCATCAATGGGGCGGCCGTGCCTCGGCCAGCTCGGTCAGCTACCGGGTGGTGCGTGAGTTCCGTACGCAGGTGATGACAACACTGTCCGATGCACTGCTGGCACCGGCCAATGCGCAGCTGGGCGATGACTATCTGGAGCCGCGCCTGGCGCAGCTGGAAGGCGTGGCCTGGCCGATGCTGCAGCAGCGGCCGGCCAATCTGCTGCCACCGGCCTTCGACAGCTGGGATGCGCTGCTGATCGACGCCGCACGCCGCACCGAGAGCGAGCTGGCCAGGCAGGGCCCACTGGCCAAGCGCAGCTGGGGCGAACGCAATACGGCGGCGATCTGCCACCCCATCGCACGGGCGCTGCCGGACATCGCCAAACACTGGCTGTGCATGCCGGCCGACCGCCTGCCCGGCGACCGCGACATGCCGCGCGTGCAGACGCCGAACTTCGGCGCTTCCGAGCGCATGGTGGTTTCACCGGGCCACGAGGCCGACGGCATCGTGCACATGCCCGGCGGCCAGAGTGGGCATCCACTGTCGCCCTACTGGGGTGCCGGCCACGAAGACTGGGTGCATGGCCGGCCGACGCCGTTCCTGCCCGGCAAGGCGCAGCACACCATGACGCTGGTGCCAGCGCGCTGACGGCGGCACCCACATGCCCGAGGGTGCGCTGCACGCTGTAGAGCCGAGCCCATGCTCGGCTGCTTCTGGCGCAGAGCCGAGCCCATGCTCGGCTCCGCGCCAGAAGCAGCCGAGCATGGGCTCGGCTCTACAGAATGCCCGCGCGGCGCTACCGGGTCAGCTTCTACGCCGCTCGATCAGGTTCAGCAGTGGCCCGGTCATCGCCGTTGTCACCAGCGCCATGATCACCAGCACCGCGAACAGCCGGTCACCGAGCAGGCCAAGTTCGTAACCCAGGTTGAGCACGATCAGCTCCATCAGGCCACGGGTGTTCATCAGTGCACCCAGCTGCCACGCCTCACGGGTGGGCATGCCGGCACTGCGTGCGGCACTGAAGGTGCCCAGCAGCTTGCCGGTCGTCGCTACCGCGATCACCACCACGCACAACAGGACATCGCTGGCCTGCAGCGTATCGGCGCGCATGCGCAGCCCGGTCATGGCGAAGAACAGCGGCAGCAGCAGCGTCACCGCGAACGGTTCGACGCGCGCCATCAGCAGCTCGCGCAACTGCACATTTGACGACACCGCCACGCCAGCCGCGAACGCACCGAACAGCGCATGGATGCCGAGCATCTCGGTGACCAGGGCACTGGCCAGCGACAGCAGCAGGATGCCGAGCAGCCAGCGTCCCTCACGACCCGGCGCGATCTGCTGGCGGGCGAACCACGGCTTCACCAGCCCCAGCATCAGCGCCACGAAGGCGACTACGCACAGCAGGTTGAGGCTGGCCGGCAGCCATCCGCTGGCCTGTGCAGCCGCCACGATCAGCGCCAGCAGGCACCACGCGGTGGCATCACCCAATGCAGCGCAGGCAATCGCGGTCTGCCCCAGTGGCGCCTGCGTGATACCGCGGTCGGCAAGGATGCGCAGCAACACAGGGAAGGCCGTGATGCTCATCGATATGCCAACGAAAAGTGCGAATGCGGTGAAGCCCACGCCCTGCGGACCGTGCTGCGGGTACAGCCAGATCGCCAGGGCGACGCCAAGCACGAACGGCACCGCGATGCCGGCATGGCTGACCGTAAAGGCAAAACGCCGGCGTCCACGCAGCGCCGCCAGGTCCAGCTCGGCACCGGCCACCAGCAGGAACATCAGCACACCCAACTGGCTGAGCATGCCCAGCGGGCCCAGCGAGCTGGGCGGGAACAGGGCTCCATGCAGCGGCGGCAACAGGCTGCCGAGCATCAATGGGCCCATCATCAGGCCGGCGGCCATCTCGCCGATCACCGCCGGTTGTCCAAAGTGCTTGAGCAGCGCGCCTGCGCCCTTGGCCACCAGCAGCAGCACCAGCAGCTGCAGCAGGAACAGGCCCAGCGGCGACGCCAGATGCTGCACCCAGGTGGCTTCGGCCGTGGCCGTGGCCGTGGCACGGGCAACAGCCTCGGGCGCCGCCGGCCCGGCATAACGGGCCAGCAGCACGCCAGCCAGCAGCGGGACCCCGACCCAGGCCAGATAGCGCCATCCCCACTTCGTCGGTGGCGCCGGGCCCCCGCTGTGTACTTCCATGAACATTCCCCAATGTGCAGGGGGGCGATCATACAAAAAGGGGACGGAGGGGATTAAGTCGTTAGTGGCACAAGCGCCCCGGCCCCCCTCCGTCCCTTTTTCGGGGCTTACGCCAGTGCCTGCTCGTGCACGCCAGCGATCGCGCGCCCCGACGGATCTGCAGCTGCGGCGAAGCTGGCATCCCACGCGATCGCCGCCGGCGACGAGCAGGCGATGGACTTGCCACCCGGCACGGTCTCGGCGGCCGCACGGCTCGGGAAGAACTGCTCGAACAGATGACGATAGTAGTAGGCCTCCTTGGTCTGCGGCGGGTTGTGCGGGAAGCGCTTGTCGGCCGCTGCCAGCACACGGTCGCTCACCTGAGCTTCGGCATGCGCCTTCAGCCCGTCGATCCAGCCATAGCCAACGCCATCGCTGAACTGCTCCTTCTGCCGCCACAGGATGCTGTCCGGCAGGTAGCCTTCGAACGCCTCGCGCAGCACCGCCTTCTCGATGCGGCGGCCACCAAAGCCCGCACCGACCATCTTGTGCGCGGCGTCGAAGCGCATCGCCACATCGAGAAATTCGCGATCCAGGAACGGCACACGCGGCTCCACGCCCCAGGCCATCATCGACTTGTTCGCGCGCAGGCAGTCGTAGTTGTGCAGCGCGTCGAGCTTGCGTACCAGTTCGTCGTGGAATTCACGCGCATCCGGCGCCTTGTGGAAATACAGGTAGCCACCAAAGATCTCGTCGCTGCCCTCGCCGGAAAGCACCATCTTCACCCCCATTGCCTTGATCCGCCGTGCCAGCAGGAACATCGGCGTCGATGCGCGGATGGTGGTGACGTCGTAGGTCTCGATATGGCGGATCACTTCCGGCAGTGCATCAAGGCCCTCCTCAAACGTGTACTCGAAGCCGTGATGCACGGTGCCCAGCGCTTCGGCGGCGATTGCAGCGGCGGCCAGATCGGGAGAGCCCTTCAAGCCGATCGCGAACGAGTGCAGGCGCGGCCACCAGGCTTCGGTCTGCCCCCCATCCTCGATGCGACGGCGTGCATAGCGCGCGGCCACCGCCGCCACCAGCGACGAGTCCAGGCCACCAGACAGCAGCACGCCGTACGGCACATCGCTCATCAGCTGGCGTTCCACCGCATGCTCGAAGGCCTGGCGCAGTTCGGCCAGATCGGCCTGGCGACCCTGCACGTCAGCGTAGTCGCGCCACGGCTGCTGGTAGTAGCGCACCAGCTCACCGCTGGCACTGTCGAAATAGTGACCCGGCGGGAACTGGGCGACGTCGGCACAGGTATCGACCAGTGCCTTCATTTCCGAGGCCACTCGCAGACGTCCCTGGGCATCGTGGCCCCAGTACAGCGGCACCACGCCGACCGGGTCGCGCGCCACCAGCACACGACCGGCACCACGGTCCCACAGCGCGAACGCGAAGATGCCATTGAGCTGCTCCAGCCACTGAGCCGGCGAAGCGCCCTGGCGGTACAGCGCATTGATCACTTCACAGTCCGAACCGGTCTGGAAGTCATAGGCGGTGGTCAGTGCGGCCTTCAGTTGCTGGTGGTTGTAGATCTCGCCGTTGACCGCCAGCGCCAGCTGGCCGTCGGCCGACAGCAGCGGTTGCGAGCCGCCGGCCGGGTCGACGATGGCCAGCCGCTCGTGGACCAGCAGCGCACCTTCGTCAAGATACACGCCGCTCCAGTCCGGGCCGCGGTGGCGCTGGCGCTGCGACAGTTCCAGCGCATGGCGGCGCAGGGCCGGAAGATCGTCACCGGCCTGCAGGCCGAAGATTCCGAAGATCGAACACATGGGGGAGCTCCTGTTGGGGAAATTTCACGGGTGGGAGGGTGTTCGACCGGCCATCCAGGCCCGGGTGGGGCTGCGCCCGGGCACAAAAAAACCCGCATCGACCGATGCGGGTTTTCTGGTGTCCGGGCGTGTGTTGCTGTCTATCTACCCAGGGCGCAGTCCCGCATCGGCCGCGCACGATTATTCGCGCGCAGATTATTGCGGTTGTTGTTATTGACGGCGGTGGCCAGGCGGATCGACATGGCATCGACCCTACCCCGGTTTCCGGCACGGCGCAACCGTTGCGTTGGCAACCAGGTGAAGGTGTGCCGACCAACGGTCGGCACCCAGCAGTCGGCACCCACAGGGGTAGCGCCGGGCCGTGCCCGGTGCCATGCCTCACACCAGCAGCCGCTCCACCAGCCGCTGGTACAGCCCCGGCAGTGCTTCCAGATCGTCCACACGCACGTTCTCGTCCACCTGGTGGATGCTGGCGTTGACCGGCCCCACTTCGATGCACTGCGCGCCCAACGGCGCGATGAAGCGCGCATCGGAGGTGCCGCCACCAGTGCTCTCCTCAGGGGCACGACCGATGTGCTCGGCCAGCACCGCGCGCGCGGTGGCGCGCAGGGTGCCTTCCGGGGTGTAGAACGGTTCGCCGCTGCGATGCCACTTCAGCGTGTACTGCAGGGCATGCCGATCCAGCAGCGCGGTGATCTCCGCTTCCAGTTTCGGCGCATCCCAGTGCGGGTTGTAGCGGATGTTGAAATCCACCTCGAGCTCGCCGGGAATCACATTGTTGGCGCCCGTACCGGCATGGATGTTGGAGACCTGCAGGCTGGTCGGCGGGAAACTCTCGTAGCCGTCATCCCAGCGCCGTGCGCTCAGCTCGGCCAGGGCGGGCGCCGCCTGGTGGATCGGGTTGCGTGCCTTCTCCGGGTACGCCACATGGCCCTGTACGCCCTGCACCCGCAGCTTGGCCGACAGGCTGCCACGACGGCCCACGCGCAGCAGGTCACCGAGCGTCGCCGTCGACGACGGCTCGCCGGTGATGCACCAGTCGATGCGTTGGCCGCGCTCGGCGAACAGCCGTGCGACGTGGCGCACGCCATCGATGGCATCGCCCTCCTCGTCGCTGGTCAGCAGCACCGCCAGCGTGCCGGGATGATCGGGATGCGCGGCCACGAACTGCTCGGCGGCCACCACGAACGCCGCCACGCTGCCCTTCATGTCGGCGGTGCCACGGCCGTACAGCACGCCGTCACGGATCTGCGGCGTGAACGGGTCGCTGGCCCAGGCCTCGCGCGGGCCCGCCGGCACCACGTCGGTGTGGCCCAGCAGCACCAGCACCGGCGCGCCCTGGCCATGGGTCGCCCACAGGTTGTCGACCTCGCCCAGCCGCAGGTGATCGCACTGGAACCCGGCCTGCTTCAGGCGTGCCGCCAGCAGTGCCTGGCAGCCGGCATCGTCCGGCGTCACCGAGGGCCGTGCGATAAGTTCGCAGGTCAGGTCGAGGACCGCGCTCATGCGTCACCCACGCCGAAGCGGGCCTTGAAGCCATTGTCACTGAAACCCTGGCTGACCGTGCCGTCGGCGGTGACCACCAGCGGGCGCTTGATCAGCTGCGGGTACTCGCGCAGCAGCAGCTTCCATTCCGCCTCGGAATCTGCGGCCTTGCGGTTGTCCGGCAGCTGCCGCCAGGTGGTTGAGGACCTGTTGACCATCGCGGCCAGGCCACCCAGCTGCTCAGCCCACGCCAGCAGTGTTTCCGGGCTCGGCTTGTTGTCGCGGTAGTCGACGAAGGTGTACGGCACGCCGAAGCGGTCCAGCCACTTGCTCGCCTTCTTGCAGGTATCGCAATTCTTCAAACCGTAGACAGTGGTACTCATGGCCATCTGTGATGCTGGAAAACAGAGGCCCAGAATCTCACAACAGGCGCTCGGACACGACCCGGAACGGTACCCTTGGCAGCCGGAAGGCCAGCCCCTCGTGCAGCGCCACGTCCATCGCCTGCAGGCGCGGGCACTGCAGTTCGCCTTCCAGCTGCAGCGGCTGCAGGCTGTCGACATCCACCTGCAGTGCGATGCGGGTGCTGGCCCAGCGCCGGTCACAGGTGCGCGCAATGGCCTCGTCCTGGCAGGTCAGGAAGCGCAGCAGGGCCTGATGGCCCCCGAAGGCCCCCCGCCACGCCCCGTCCTCCCAGCCCGCAGCGGCCCGCCACTGCAGGTGCAGCGCAGGCGCACTCCCCTGCCCGCCTTCGATCAGGGTGTGCCCATCGCCATCGACGCGCACCACATGCTCGAAGCGCGTGGACAGGTGTGGCTGCATGGCATCGCTGAAAGCGCGCGCGCCGGCGACGAAGGCCAGCTGGTCCATCACGTTGCGATCGAACAGCACGACCGGGGTCCCGCCCGGATCATCGTCACGGCGCAGGTACCAGCGCCAGTTGCTCTGCCCTGGCGACGGCATCAGGCAGCGCAGCGGTCCCGCCAGCGCCGGCCCGAAGTGGCCATGGCGATAGCTGAGAACGGTGTAAGGCGTGCGTCCTGCATGGACCACGTAGTGATGGCCACGTGGCGCTGGCGGGGCATGGCGCACATCGACCCACCAGCTCGCGTAGACCACGTCGCGCACGTCGCTGACCAGCACCGGCATCGGCCAGCGCCGTGACAGTGCCCGGCGCAACCGGGTCCAGCGCGGAGCGTGCAGCAGGCGCGGCAGCATCCGTCCGAACGCGTTGTCGGACGGATGCCGGTAGATCGCGGACTGCGCCAGGTCCTCCGGCGCACTCACCTTCAGTCGGCCAGGCCGCGCAGCAGGTCGTTGACGCTGGTCTTGCTGCGGGTCTTGGCATCAACCTGCTTGACGATCACCGCGCAGTACAGCGAGTGGGTGCCGTCCTTGCTCGGCAGCGAGCCGGACACCACCACGCTGTACGGCGGGATGTAGCCGTAGCTGATCTCGCCGGTGGCGCGGTTGTAGATGCGGGTGCTCTGGCTGAGGAACACGCCCATGCCGATCACACTGTGGTGGCCCACCACCACGCCCTCCACCACTTCCGAACGCGCACCGATGAAGCAGTGGTCCTCGATGATGGTCGGGCTGGCCTGCAGCGGCTCCAGTACGCCGCCGATGCCGGCGCCGCCGGACAGGTGGCAGTGCTGGCCGATCTGCGCGCAGGAACCGACGGTGGCCCAGGTATCGACCATGGTGCCTTCGCCGACGTAGGCGCCGATGTTGGTGAAGCTCGGCATCAGCACTACGTCCTTGCCGAAGTACGTGCCGCGGCGGGCGATCGCACCGGGCACAACGCGCACGCCGCCACGGCGGAACTTCGCTTCGTCATAGCCGGCGAAGCGCGATTCGACCTTGTCCCAGAACGGTGCCGGCCGTGCATCGACCACCGCCATGTCGTTGACGCGGAAATACAGCAGCACGGCCTTCTTCAGCCACTCGTTGACCTTCCAGCCGCCCTGGCCGTCCGGCTCGGCGACGCGGAATTCACCGCTCTCGAGACCGTCGATCACGCGGTTGACCAGCGGCCTGGTCGAGCCTTCCAGCTCATGCAGGGTCAACGTGGCGCGGCGCTCGAAGGCGCTTTCGATGCCGAACTTGAGTTCTTCCACGCCGGGTGCCGACGGCTTGCGCAGCGACTTGCGGGCGATGGTTTCGGCGCGGACGGCTTCGGCGCTCTTGGCCGGGGCTGGCTTCTTCACAGCACGCTTGACCGCAGCCGTTTTCTTCGCCGGGGCCTTCACCGCAGCGGCCTTCTTCGGCGCAGTGGCCTTCTTTGCGGCCGGTGCGGCTGCAGCAGGTTTCCGGGCCGCTGCGCTCTTGGGGGTCGCGGCGGTCTTCTTGGCGGGCTTGGTGGCCATCAGGCGGGGTCTCCGGCGTTTCGATCAGGGTCCAGGCAGGCCAGCATTGCGTCATGCAGCTGCTGCCGGGCAGGTTCAGTCAGGGGGAGGTCGTGTTCGTCACTGATCACGAAGGTGTCTTCGGCGCGCTCGCCGAACGTGGCAATGCGCGCATCATGCACGCGCAGGCCCTGGTTGCGCAGCACGAACGCCACGTCGGCCAGCAGGCCGGGACGGTCGGGAGCGACCAGGGCAAAACGGGTTGCGCCCGGTTCATCGCGGAACTCGATGCGCGGGGCGAAGCGGAAGTGCCGCAGTTGCCGCGGTACCACACGGCGCGACGGCCGCAGGCGCGACAGGTCACCACTGAGTGCCTCGCGCAGCGCCGCCTCCAGGTTGGCACTGCTGCCATCGGCAAACGTGTCGGCCGGGTTCACTTCGAAGGTATCGAAGATGGTATCGGCCGGACCGTCCAGCACGCGTGCGCGGTGAATGCCATAGCCCTTGCGGTCCAGGGTCATCACGATCGCGGCGAACAGGCCGTCGCGGTCGGGCGAGTGCACGAACACTTCCAGCGCCGGGTCATCCACACTGATCCGGCGCACCTTCACCAGCGCCTGGCCCTGCTTCACCGGTACCAGCGCGGCTGCCTGCCAGGCCAGCTGCTCGGGGCGCAGACGAATGAAGCCCTCATCCGGCATCACCGCGAACTGGCGATCGATGATGGCGTCGTCGTAACCCTGCTCGCGCACCAGTGCGCGCACGCTGTCACGTGCCTCGGCCACGCGTTCGGCGGCCGGTACCGGATGCTCCAGCCCCTCGCGCAGCGCGCGCCGGGTGGCGAAGTACAGGTCGGCCAACAGGCGGTCCTTCCAGGCATTCCACAGCTTCGGGCTGGTGCCGGCGATGTCGGCACAGGTCAGCAGGTACAGGTAGTCCAGGCGGTCGCGGCTGCCGACCAGGGTGGCGAAGCGATGGATCACCACCGGATCGGCGATGTCCTGCTTCTGCGCGGTCACCGACATGCGCAGATGCTGTTCGACCAGCCACGCCACCAGCTCGGTATCGGTGCCACTGAGCGCATGCGCCTGGCAGAACGCACGCGCGTCCACCGCACCCAGCTCCGAGTGGTCGCCGCCGCGGCCCTTGGCGATGTCATGGAACAGGCCGGCCAGCAGCAGTAGTTCCGGCTTGCGCAGGCGGGGCCACACTTCGTGCGCGATCGAGAAGCGTTCGTCGGCACGGCTGCTGGCGAACTGGCCGATGTTGCGCAGGACCATCAGCGTGTGCTGGTCGACCGTATAGACATGGAACAGGTCGAACTGCATGCGCCCGCTGACCTGGGCAAACGCGGGGATCCACTGGCCAAGCACACCCAGCCGCGCCATGCGCGAAAGCGTGTCGACCGGACGCTGGCCGCGCAGCAGGGACAGGAACTGCTCGCGTGCATCGGCATCGGCCTGGTCGTAGGCCGGCAACAACGGCAGCGCTTCGGCCAGCGCGCGCGCGGTCAGCGAATGCAGGCCTCGCACCTGTGGATTGTTGGCCCAGCTGGAAAACAGGGCGAACACCTGGCCGATGTCACCGCGCGGCCAGTCGGCCTCGTTGGCGGCCAGGTAGCCGCGGCGCAGGGAGAAGCCCACGGTCAGCGGTTCCGGCTGGGCCTCGCCATCGAACTGTTCCTCGAAGCGCTGCAGCAGGCGGTCGCTGATCCGGCGCACCACCAGCGCGGCGCGGTAGAAGCCCTGCATCATTTTCTCGACACCGAGATTCTCGGCATCGTCTTCGAAGCCCAGGCGCGCGGCCAGGGTCTTCTGGTAATCGAAGCGCAACCGTTCTTCCGGGCGGCGCGCGACCAGGTGCAGGCCGAAGCGCAGCCGCGCCAGCACCGCACGCTCGCGCTTCAGCGCAGCCGCTTCGTCGGCACCCAGGTGGCCCAGGCCGACCAGCGCTTCCAGGTCGCGTACGCCGAAGGCGCGCAGCGCCATCCAGCCCAGCGTGTTGAGATCGCGCAGGCCGCCGGGACCATCCTTGAGATCCGGCTCCAGGTTGTCGGCAGTGTCGCCGAAGCGCTGGTGGCGGTTGCGCAGCTCTTCCAGCTTGGCCAGGAAGAAGGCACGCGCCGGCCACAGCTCACGGTCGTCGATGGCCTCGCGCAGCGCACGGCGCGCCGCATCATCGGCCAGGATCGGACGCGCCTCGATCAGCGCGGTCAGCACGGTCTGGTCAGCCGCCGCCTCGCGGCACTGCAATGCAGAACGCACCGCATGGCTGACCGCCAATCCGCAGTCCCACAGCAGCGCGAACAGGCGTGCCAATGCCGCTTCATGCGCCCGTTGTGCGGGCGGGTCGCCGAACACCAGCAGGTCGATGTCCGAACGCGGAAACAGTTCACCCCGGCCATAGCCACCGACCGCGAACAGCGACAGGCCGCTGTCGGCCGGCAGGCAACGCTGCCAGGCCAAGCGGATCAGATGGTCGGCCGCGCGCGCCCGCAGCGCCAGCAGGCGCTCGATGTTGTCGCCCTGGTCGAAGCGGCGATACAGGCGCGCGTCGGCCTGCTGCAGCGCCTGGCGCGCGGCAGCAGCCCAATCCGGGTCGTTGAGCGACGCGGCCGGCGTGTCCAGCAGCGAACTCGCCGGCAGCATCGTCAGGAGACCTGCGACTCGCCCGGCGACAGCGTCAGCACGTCGACGCCGGTCTCGGTGACCGCGACCATGTGCTCCCACTGCGCCGACAGCTTGCGGTCCTTGGTCACCACGGTCCAGCCATCCGGCAGCACCTTGTTGTAGCGGGTACCCTCGTTGATCATCGGCTCGATGGTGAAGGTCATGCCCGGCTGCAGCACCAGGCCCTGGCCCGGGCGGCCGTAATGCACCACCTGCGGCTCGTCGTGGTAGACCTTGCCGATGCCGTGGCCGCAGTACTCGCGCACCACGCTGAAACGCTCGCCTTCGGCATAGCTCTGGATGGCATGGCCGATGTCGCCCAGGGTGGCGCCCGGGCGCACCGCGCGGATGCCGCGCCACATGGCTTCGTACGTGGTTTCCACCAGGCGGCGCGCCATCACCGACGGGGTGCCGACGAAGTACATGCGGCTGGTGTCGCCGTGCCAGCCGTCCTTGATGACGGTGACGTCGATATTGATGATGTCGCCATCCTTGAGCACCTTCCCTTCGCTGGGGATGCCGTGGCAGATGACATTGTTGACCGAGGTGCACACGGTCTTCGGGAAGCCGCGGTAGCCGACGTTGGCCGGAATCGCGCCCTGCACGTTCACGATGTGGTCGTGGCAGATGCGGTCCAGTTCCTCGGTGGTGACACCGGGCTTGACGTGGGGGGTGACGATGTCGAGCACTTCGCTGGCCAGGCGGCCGGCGATGCGCATCATCTCGATTTCCTGCGGGGTTTTCAGATTCACGCTCATGGCACCCATTATCGCCGATCCGGCCGCAATCTGAACGAACGCCACCCAACTGCCGATCCGGGTGATGCACGGTTCCGGCAAGGAAAGTGAAAGCGTGATGGTCTCCGCTCTTTCGTCTGCCTAATTATCACGGATTACAGACACTTACGCCTCCTAAGCTGCACTCACCGTCGTCAAAGCGGCACCGAACGTGCCGTCTTCGCCTTGTTCAACGGACCTTCGGGTTAGGGAGGTTGTTCATGCGATCCCCAGTTCGATCCCCGCTGGCATGGGCCGTGGCCGGGTTCCTGCTGTCCAGCCCGGCACTGGCCGCCGACACCACCACCTTCAATGTCACCCTGGTGGTCACCAAGGCCTGCACCATCACGGCGGCGGCCGCCACCAACGTGGACTTCGGCACCGCGGCCTCGACCACCACCACGCCCACCCTGGGCCAGGGCACGGTGACCGCGCAGTGCTCGGCACTGACCCCGTACACGATCTCGCTGAATGCGGGCGCCAATGCCAGCACCGCCAACGACGTCACCACCCGGCGGATGAAGAACACCAATGCAGCGGTGACCGCCAACAACTATGTTGGCTACCAGCTCTACCAGGATGCCGCACATACCCTGGTCTGGGGCGCCACGACCGGCACCAACACCCAGGCCGGCATCGGCACCGGCCTGGCCGTGCCCTACATCGTCTACGGCCAGATCCTGAACCTGAGCACCAACAACCCGGCCGCCGGTAGCTACCTGGATACGGTTACCGCCACGATCACCTATTGATGGAGCACGCCCGCATGGCCGGATCCCGCCCGTGGCGCGCCACCGGCGTGGCGCTGCTCGCCCTGTACCTGCTTGCCATCGCGGCCGCCGGCGCCACCAGCCTGCAGGTGGCCCCGACCAGCCTGCAGCTGGAAGCCCGCCAGCGTGCCGGCGAATTGTGGCTGACCAACAGCGGCACCTCGCCGGTGAAGCTGCAGGTACGCGTGTTCCGCTGGGTGCAGCAGGACGGCCAGGAACAGCTGCTGCCCACCGATGCGTTGATGGCCACCCCGCCGATGCAGGAACTGGCCGCCGGACAGCAGCAGCTGGTGCGGGTCATGCGTGCGGACAAGGAACCGCCAGCGGCACAGCAACATTACCGCCTGATCGTTGACGAGGTGCCCGACCTGGCCATCCGCGCGGGTGGCATGCAGTTCGTCCTGCGCTATTCGATCCCGGTGTTCGTGCAGCCCTCGGCCGGCACGCTGGCGCCGCAGCTGCAGGCCCGGCTGGCAAAGCTGGCGGACGGCCGCAACGGCGTCGAAGTAGCCAATTCGGGCAACAGTTACGCTCAGATCGCCGATCTCGCGCTGGGCAGCGCCACGCGCCCACGCATCGTCCATCCCGGGCTGCTGGGCTACGTACTGCCCGGCCAGGTGATGCGCTGGCCGATCGAACGCACGGCGATCGACCGCGACAACGACCAGATCACGGCCAAGCTCAATGGCGAGTCGGAACAGACGCCACTGTCGCCCCCACCGGCTCGCTGAGGCCATGATGGGCGCGTTGCTGGCTGCCCTGGTTCCCGCGGCGACCGAGGCCGCCGATGTGTCCGGCGTGGCCACGGCGGCTGATGTGTCCGGCATGTCGGCCGATGCGATCCTGCCCCCCCCCACCCCGCTGACCGCCAGCCAGACGCTGTACCTGGATGTGTCGCTCAACAGCACGCCGCGCGGCCTGCTGCCGTTCACCGAGAACCGTGGCCGGCTGCAGGCCAGCCCCGAAGTGCTGCGCCAGCTCGGCTTCAACGCCAGCGGCGATGCACCGGTCTACCTGGACCAGATCAGCGGTGCGGTGGTGCGCTACGACGCCCACATGCAGACCTTGGCGCTGGACGTGCCGCTGGACCAGCTGACACTGCCCACCACCGTGCTCAGCCGCCCGCAGACGCGCGCCCCCACCGGCAGCGCCTCGCCCGGCGTGCTGCTCAACTACAACGTCTACGGCAGCCGGGTGGACACGCTCGGCAACCTCAGCCTGAGCTCGGAGCTGCGCGTATTCGGTATCGGCAATGGCACTTTCGAGAACACCGCCATCAGCCGCCGCTACCAGCAACCCGGCGACCGCCATTGGCGCGGCGAGAGCGTGCGCCTGGACACGCGCTGGAGCCTGGATTTCCCCGATAGCGCAACGACCCTGGAGATCGGCGATTTCTACAGCGGGTTCGTCGACTGGACCCGCCCCGTGCGCCTGGGTGGCCTGCAGATCGGCCGCAACTATGGCCTGCAGCCCTACCGCGTGCTGACGCCCACGCCGAGTTTCCTCGGCCAGGCCGTGGTGCCCTCCACGGTCGAGCTGTATGTCGATGGCCTGCGCCAGTACAGCGGGCAGGTGCCGGTCGGTCCCTTCCAGCTCGCAGCACAGCCCGGCATCAGCGGCACCGGCAACGCGCAGGTGGTGGTGACCGACGCATTCGGCCGCATGCAGACGCTGGACTTCAGTTTCTACGGCACCCAGCAGCTGCTGGCCAAGGGCCTGTCGGACTGGTCGGTCGGCGTCGGCCACCTGCGCCGGGATTTCGGCGAGCGCTCCTTCGCCTATGACGATCGCACGGTGGCCAGCGCCAGCTGGCGCGGCGGTGTCACCGACACGTTCACCGGCGAGGCGCATGCCGAAGGCGGCGGCGGCCTGGCCCAGGGCGGCATTGGCGGCTGGTGGTTGCTCGGCGCCGCCGGCGTGTTCAATGCCGCCTATGCGCACAGTGACTACCACGGCCTGCAGGGTGGGCAATGGGCGCTGGGCTACAGCTGGAACAACCGTCGCTTCAACGTCAATCTGCGCCGCGTGCGCAGCCACGGCGACTACCGCGACCTGGGCGCGCTGCAGGGCAACCTGCCACCAAGCATCAGCGAGCAGGCCACGGTCGGCCTGGACCTGCTGCGGCTGGGCACGCTCAGCGCCAGCTATCTGCGCCTGCGCTACCCCAACGGCGACGACAACCGCTATGCCAGCCTGTTCTGGTCGCGCACCTGGAGCCAACGCTGGTCGGCCTACCTGTCGGTGAACCAGAACCTGGACCGCAGCGATGACCGCAGCATCTACCTGTCGATGACTGCCAGCCTGGGCAACAATCGCCAGGCCAGCCTCTCCAGCCAGCGCAACGGCGACAGCCAGAGCTGGGTCGCGGACGTGACCCAGCCGGTGCCCGGCGATGGCAGCGCCGGCGGCGTCGGCTGGCGCGCGCAGCTGCGCCACGGCGAGGACGGCAACGGCGGCCTGGCCGAGGTCGGCATCCTCAACGATGTCGGCCGCTATTCTTTCGGTGCCTCGCGCCAGGGCGGGCTCAACTATGCCTACGCCAGTGCCAGCGGCAGCCTGGTGTGGATGGGCGGGCACGCCTTCGCCACGCGCGAGGTATCCGATGCGTTCGCGGTGATCAGCACCAATGGCGTCGGCGGCGTCCCGGTGCGGCTGGAGAACCGCTTGATCGGTGTCACCGACGATCGCGGCCTGTTGCTGGTCAGTCCGTTGCTGTCCTGGCAGCGCAACCGGGTCTCGATCGACACCCTGGACCTGCCCGAAGACATGCGTGCCGACCGCATCGAGGACTGGGTCACGCCGCGCCAGCGCGCCGGCACCCGCGTGACCTTCCAGCTGCGTTCGCGGTCGTCACTGAGCCTGACCCTGCTGGCGATGGACGGCCAGCCTCTGGAGGCGGGCAGCGAGGTGCAGCTGCCTGACGGTCGCCAGGCCACGGTCGGCTACGACGGCCTGCTCTATCTGGAAGATGTCGCCGCCGGCAGCGTGCTGTACGTCACCACCAGCCATGGCCCGTGCCGGGTGAAGGTACCGGACCCGCCCAAGGTGGTGGCGTCCGGTGCCCGCCCGAAGCCGGCACCGCAGCAGTGCATTCCGGAGGTGGCGCCATGAGGGTGCCGCTGCTCGTCCTGCTGCTGTGGGCCGGCCTGCTGGCAGCGGCGCCGGCCGGTGCCACCGCGGTCTGCACGGCGGTCGCCAATCCGACCCTGCCGTTCGGCAACATCAACAGCAATGCACCCGGCCCGAGCACGGCCAACCTCAACATCACGGTGACCTGCACCACCGCCGCGCTGAGCCTGCTGGCCACCACCGGCGTGCGCGTCTGCGTGGGCATCGGCGCAGGCAGTGGCGGCGGCAGCAGTTCCACGTTCCGCACGATGGCCACCTCCACCAGCGACACGATGAACTTCCAGCTATATAACAACGCCAGCTTCGGCCAGGTCACTGGCCTGGTCCCGCGCGGCACGCCGCCAGCGCAGGAGCTGACCATGAGCTACAACGTACCGCTGCTGACCGGCGGCAGTGGTGCGCAGACTGTGCAGCTGTTCGGTCAGATTCCGGCCAACCAGGTCCTGGCCTCCGGCGCGTACAGCAGCACCTTCAGCGGCGCCAGCGTGGTGCTGACCTGGGCCTGGAACGAAGTCCTGCTCGGCACCGCCACCGTTCCCGCCACCTGCAACGGCGGCGCCACCGGTACCAACAGCGCGAGCGCGGCCTTCAGTTTCACCGCCACCGCCAACGTGCTGCCGCAATGCGGCAGCTACGTCACCACCAACATGAATTTCGGCAACGTCACCGGCGGCATCCCGGCCAACATCGACCAGACCGCCACCCTGACCCTGACCTGCCTGAAGAACACCGCCTTCCAGGTCGGCCTGAACAACGGCCAGAACAATCCCGCCGCCACCACCACCCGGCGCATGGCCACCACCATCGGCAACAGCACCTATTACCTCCCCTACGAGCTGTACCGGGATCCGGCACGAAGCCAGCGCTGGGGCAACACCCTGACGGTCGACACGGCCAGCAGCACCGGCACCGGAAGCGCACAGCAGCTGACCATCTACGGCCGGGTACCGCCGGTCACCGGCCAGCCCCCGGCCGGCACCTACAACGACCTGGTGACGGTGACGATCACCTACTGACCTGCGTGCCGACCAACAGTCGGCACCCACCGGACGAAGGCCGTGCCGAGCGCGGGCTCGGCGCTACAGTTGCGGCGCATCCGGCCGATACCGCGCAGCGAGTCTTTCAGCACGGTGGGTGGCAGTTGGTTCGCGCATTTCTGATCGGGGCGATGCTGGTCGCCAGCACGCCGGCCCGCGCCGAACCGCGCAGCACCACGCTGCAGATCCGGCTGACCGTGGTCGAATCCTGCAGCGACGATGCCGGCGCTCCCCGTTGCGCGGCGCCACACCAGCGCAGTGACGACGCCAAGGTGCCGCCCCAGGTCCGCGACCTCGCACCACCGACGACAGACGACAGCGCAATGCCCTCCGTGACCCTCATCTACTGATGCGCGCGCTGCTGATCCTGCTTGGACTGCTGCTGGCGCAGCCCTCGGCGGCGCTGGAGCTGTTGCCGACCACCCTGCAGCTACCCGCCGAAGGCGGCCGCGCCGAACTGTGGCTGCGTAATCCGGGGCCCGGCCGCTGGCAGGGCCAGGTGCAGGTGCTGGCCTGGGAGCAGCAACTGGACGCCGAACGACTGCAGCCCAGCGACCGGATCCGGGTCAGCCCTGCGCGGCTGGACCTGCCCCCTGGCAGCACCCAGCGCGTCTGGCTGCTGCCAGGCGGTCCGCCAGCATCCGTGGGTGAACAGGCCTATCGGATCGTACTGGCGCCGGCCCTGCCGGGATTGCCCCGCTACTCGCTGCCGTTGTTCCGCGGCCCAGCGGCGCCGGCGCTGCATGCCCGGCTGCAGGCCCGCGTCGAGGCACATGGGCCTCAGGCCATGCTGCGACTCAGCAATTCCAGTACGCTGCGTGGCCGCCTGCACGATCTGCGATTCATAGCGGCCGACGGCCAATCGTCGCTGCTGGTGGCCGGGCTGGCCGGCTATATCCTCGCAGGCCATGAACGCCGCTGGCCCCTGCCTGCCCGCACCGATGGCTATGTGGGCGGCCACTTCCGGGCCCGCCTGCAGGACGGCCGCGAGGTCGATCTGGCCGCATCTGACCCTGCAATTGCAGCGGACGCCCCCAGCGGGCTATAATCGACCGGATTCCTGCCGCCTGCGTGCGCGGGAGCCCGTCCACACCGGACGTCACCGGTGAATCCACACCTGCTGCCCCCATCCGTGCCGGGGTGCTCCGCGAGGAGTTCGGCCACGGAGGCAACAGGGAAGCCCAACCCCGGAACCGATCGCGCTTCCAAGCGTCCCGCATACCTATCCCGCGGGCGGAATCGCTGGTTCCATATCAGGAGTATTGCAATGCCCCAGGTCACCATGCGTCAGATGCTGGAAGCCGGCGTCCACTTCGGCCACCAGACCCGCTACTGGAACCCGAAGATGGCTCCGTACATCTTCGGCGCCCGCGGCAAGATCCACATCATCAACCTGGAAAAGACCGTCCCGCTGTTCAACGATGCGATGAACTTCATCTCGTCGGTTGCCCAGAAGCGCGGCACCGTCCTGTTCCTGGGCACCAAGCGCAGCGCCCGCGAAACCATCAAGGAAGAAGCCGAGCGTTGCGGCATGCCGTTCATGAACCAGCGTTGGCTGGGCGGCACCCTGACCAACTTCCGTACCGTCAAGCAGTCGGTTGCCCGCCTGAAGGAACTGGAAGCCGGTGAAACCGACGGCACCTTCGAGAAGCTGGTCAAGCACGAAGTGCTGGGCCTGCGTCGCGAGCGCGACAAGCTGGAAGCCTCGCTGGGCGGCATCAAGGACATGAACCGCCTGCCGGACGCCATCTTCGTGATCGACATCGGCCACGAAGACATCGCGATCAAGGAAGCCAAGAAGCTGGGCATTCCGGTCATCGCCGTGGTCGACACCAACTACAACCCGGAACTGGTGGACTACGCCATCCCGGGCAACGACGACGCCATCCGCGCTGTGCAGCTGTACGCCCGCGCCGCTGCCGACGCCGTGCTGGAAGGCAAGGCCGCTGCGCCGCACGCCGCTTCGGTGCGCGAGGAAGAGTTCGCGGAAGCCGCTGCTGAAGGCGAAGAGAAGCCGGCCCGCCGCGCTCCGGCCAAGAAGGCTGCCAAGAAGGGCGACGACGCCCAGGCCTGATCCAGGCCCGGGTGGACGCCCAGCGTCCACCCTCCCTGCACGCAGCCCCTGGCGCGTGACAGGACCGTGTCACACGGGCCGGCCACCATGCCGGCCCAACCCCTTTCTTTCGTGAGGTAATCCCGTGGAAATCACTGCTTCCCTGGTCAAGGAACTGCGCGAGCGCACCGGCGCCGGCATGATGGAATGCAAGAAGGCGCTTACCGAAGCCAACGGCGACATCAACGCCGCTGCTGAAGCCATGCGCAAGTCCGGCGCTGCCAAGGCCGACAAGAAGGCTGACCGCGTGGCCGCCGAAGGCCGTCTGGGCCTGGCCCAGGACGGCGGCAAGGCCGTGCTGGTCGAAGTCAACTCGGAAACCGACTTCGTTGCCAACGATGACAACTTCAAGTCCTTCGTCAACGCCGTCGCCGCCGCTGCCCTGGCATCGGGCGCCAATGACGTCGAAGCCGTGAAGGCCGCCACGCTGGCCGACGGCCGCACCGTTGAAGAAGCCCGCGCCACCGCCGTGCAGACCCTGGGCGAGAACATCCAGATCCGCCGCATGGTCAAGGTCGACACCACCGGCAACATCGGTGCCTACGTCCACACCAACGGCAAGGTCGGCGTGCTGGTCGACCTGATCGGCGGCGACGTCGAGCTGGCCCGTGGCCTGGCGATGCACGTGGCCGCGCTGAAGCCGCCGCACAACAAGGCTGCGGACGTTCCGGCCGAGTTCGTCGAAAAGGAAAAGGAAATCGAGCTGGCCAAGATGACCGAGAAGGACAAGGCCAAGCCGGCCGACATCCTGGAAAAGATCATCAGCGGCAAGATCAACAAGATCGTCAGCGACGTGACCCTGTACGGCCAGACCTACGTGCTGGGCGACACCACCGTCGAGCAGGTGGTCAAGGCCGCTGGTGCGGACGTGGCAGGTTTCAAGCTGCTGATCGTCGGCGAAGGCATCGAAAAGGTGGTGGAAGACTACGCCGCCGAAGTTGCCAAGGCGATGCAGGTCTGATTCCAGCCCTCCGGCTGTGAAGCGACCAGAAGGAGCCGCGGGAAACCGCGGCTCTTTTTTTATGCCCACTCCACCCGTGGGTGACCACAACCGAGGGTGCGCACACCCGTCCCGGCACCTTTGCGTTGCGCTCGAATCAAGCCGATACTCAGTCGCAGGGAATCCTCAGTCACTTAGCAGGAACGAAAATCGCGGACTGTGATGCATTCCTAGGTATTCTTGTCCCAATGGAATTGAACGACCCGACATGCCTCCCGAGCTGACAGCTGCCCTGGCGCTCTGCCGCAACCTGCCTTCGCCACCCGGTATTGCCCTGCGCATCATCGAACTGGCTCAGGACCCGGAAGCGGACATCGCCACCGCCGCCGACATCATCGCCATCGACATGGCGCTGAGCGCTCGCATGCTGCGCATCGCCAATTCGCCGCTGTATGCCAGCCGCCGCCGCATCGAGAACCTCGGCCAGGCGCTGACCATGCTGGGCCTGAACGCCACGATCAGCCTCGCCCTCGGCTTCACCGTCACCCAGGGCCTGACCGGCGGTGGCGCCGATCATGACCTGCGCCAGCGCGCGTGGAAGCGCAGCATCCTCAGTGCCCTGGCCGCCAGCCAGCTGGGCCAGGCGCGCGGCCTGCGCCGGCTGGAGGAGCTGATGCTGGCCGGACTGCTGCAGGACCTGGGCGTGCTGTGCCTGGCCCAGGCCGAGTCGGAGCGCTACCTGCCACTGCTGCGCGAGGCACGCGACAACATCGACCTGGTTTCCCGCGAGCGCGAGGCGCTGGGCTGCAGCCACGCCGACGTCGGCGCCTGGGTGGCCGAGCAATGGGGCCTGCCACGTTACCTGGTGGAGAGCATCAGCCACAGCGAGGACGAGGACGCCGCCGAATCGCCATTCCAGGCCTGCGTGCAACTGTCCGGCGCAGTGGCCGACATCTGGCTGGATAACGATGCCGATGCCGCGCGCGAGCGCGCACTGCAGCAGGTGCACGACCGCCTGGAGCTGGACAGCGCGCGCTTCGACCAGGTGCTGGCCCGCATCAGCGAGGCCCTGCCCGACATCGCCAGCCTGTTCGATGCCGGCCTCAATTCGCCGGCGCGGGTGCGCGAGCTGATCGATCACGCGCAGGAACTGGCCACGCTGCGCAACCTGCGCGAACTGCAGGATGCCGACCAGGCACGCCGCCGTGCCGACGAATTCGAGGCGCGCGCCAAGCGCCTGGCCGACCAGGCCCATCGTGATGCATTGACAGGCGTGCTCAACCGCCGCCAGCTGGAAGCGGTGCTGGAGCAGGAATTCCTGCGTGCCGGCCGCCAGGGCTGGCCACTGTCGGTGGCCTTCATCGACCTGGACGACTTCAAGAAGATCAACGACGCCCACGGCCACCTGACCGGCGACGAGGTGCTGCGCGCCTTCGCCGGCAAGCTGCAGGGCCAGTTGCGCAACAGCGACACCGTGGCCCGCTTCGGCGGCGAGGAGTTCGTCGCGCTGCTGCCCAACACCAGCGAAAGCGTGGCCCTGGACGTGATCCGCCGGGTGCTGGCCAACATCGTCGCCACGCCGATGGCCGAGCTGGAGGGTGGTCCGCTGTTCGTCACCTTCTCCGCCGGCGTGGCCACCCAGGGCGGCTACGAGCGCTTCGCCGACGTCCAGGACCTGCTGCGCGCCGCCGACGACGTGCTGTACCGCTCCAAGAACCTGGGCCGCAACCGGGTGATCGCCCGCTCGCCGGGGGCGCTGGGCCATGACGAGCTGTCGGCCACGGCCAGCGCCGAACTGGGCTGAACGGGGCGCCCCGGCCGACCGGGCGAACCACCGGATTCTGCGCCGCAGTGCACAAAACACTTTGGCACAACGCCGCATGCGCGTAGAATCGCCCGCGATTTCCACGCACCCGAGGTCCCCATGTCCAAGCTCGCCTATCGCCGCATCCTTCTGAAACTGTCCGGGGAGGCGCTGATGGGAGACGAGGACTACGGCATCGACCCGAAGATCATCAATCGCCTCGCCCGTGAGGTCATCGAAGCCCAGCAGGCCGGTGCCGAAGTGGCGCTGGTGATCGGAGGTGGCAACATCTTCCGCGGCGCCGGTCTGGCCGCCGGCGGCATGGACCGCGTAACCGGCGACCAGATGGGCATGCTGGCCACCGTCATCAACGCCCTGGCCATGCAGGACGCCCTCGAGAAGCTGGGTGCCAAGGCCCGGGTGATGAGCGCGATCAAGATCAACGACGTGTGCGAGGACTACATCCGCCGCCGCGCCATCCGCCACCTGGAAAAGGGCCGCCTGGTGATCTTCGCTGCCGGCGTCGGCAGCCCGTTCTTCACCACCGACTCCGGCGCCGCCCTGCGCGCGATCGAGATCGGCGCCGACCTGCTGCTGAAGGCTACCAAGGTCGATGGCGTGTACGACAAGGACCCGAACAAGCACAGCGATGCGGTCCGCTTCGACAGCCTGAGCTACGACGAAGTGATCCGCCGCGGCCTGGAAGTGATGGACACGGCGGCCTTCGCTCTGGCCCGCGACAGCGACCTGCCGATGCGCGTGTTCGACATGGGCCAGCCGGGCGAACTGCTGAAGATCCTCAACGGCGCGAACATCGGCACCCTGGTCCAGGGCCGCGACCCGGCCTGAGCCTGAGCGCAAAGCGACAACCGGGCCGATTCAGGCCCGGCAGCGTCCCGTATTCGCCTATAATCGCCCGATTCCAGATACATCCAGGACCGGGCGATGCTCAACGACATCAAGAACAACGCGCAGACGCGCATGGCCAAGAGCATTGACGCTCTGAAGCACACCCTCACCTCCATCCGGACCGGCCGCGCCACCCCGGCCCTGCTGGACCGCGTGACGGTCAGCGCCTATGGCAACGCCAGCACCCCGCTGAACCAGGTCGCGTCGATCTCCAACGCCGACGCGCACTCGCTGCTGGTCACCCCGTTCGACAAAGGCATGATCAAGGAGATCGAAAAGGGTCTCTACAACGCCGAGTTCACTCCGAACACGCTGGGCACTGCGATCCGCATCAACATGCCGCCGCCGACCGAAGAGCGCCGCAAGGAGCTGGTCAAGCAGGTGCAGAAGGAAGGGGAAGGCGCCAAGATCGCGATCCGCAACATCCGTCAGGACGCGAACAAGGAAATCGCCAAGCTGGTCAAGGACAAGGCGATCAGCGAAGACGAGAAGAAGCGCGGCGAAGACGACATCCAGAAGCTGACCGACGCCAACATCAAGGACGTCGACAAGGTCGTTTCCGACAAGGAAAAAGAACTGCTGTCGGTCTGAAGTCGATGCCTTCAGTCCCGCCTCCGTTGCCTGCCTCCCTGCCCCGCCACATTGCCATCATCATGGATGGCAATGGGCGTTGGGCACAGCAGCGCCGTCGCCCCCGCGTGATCGGCCACCGTGCCGGCGCGCGCGCGGTCAACCGCACCATCGAGCGCTGCCTTGAACTGGGCGTTCCGGCGCTGACCCTGTTCGCCTTCTCCAGCGAGAACTGGGGCCGGCCGCAGGAGGAAGTGGACGCGCTGATGAAGCTGTTCCTCGGTGCACTCGACCGCGAAGTGGACGAGCTGCACCGGCGTGGCGTGCGCGTGCGCTTCATCGGCGAACGCGAGCGCTTCGGCGCCGGGCTGGTCAGCCGCATGCAGCTGGCCGAGCAGCGCACCGCCGACAACACCACCCTGACCCTGTCGATCGCCGCCAGCTACGGTGGCCGCCAGGACATCGCCCGCGCCGCGCGCGCCCTGGCCATCGAAGTGGCGGCCGGTCGCCTTCTGCCCGAGCAGATCGATGAATCGCTGCTGGGCAGCCAGGTGGCCCTGGCCGACCTGCCGCCGCCGGACCTGTTCATCCGCACCGGCGGCGACACCCGCATCAGCAACTTCCTGCTGTGGCAGCTCGCCTATACCGAACTGTGGTTCACCGAGGCCCTGTGGCCGGACTTCGACGCCGGGCAGCTGCAGCAGGCGCTCGACGCCTATGCCGGTCGCGAGCGTCGTTTCGGCCTGACCAGCGCCCAGATTGCCGCACTGGCCACCGAGACTTCCAGCCCATGACCAAGACCCGAGTCCTTGCCGCGCTGATCATGGCGCCGCTAGCCATTGCGGCGATCCTGCTGCTGCCTACGCAATGGCTGGCCGCCGCCGCCGCCGCCGTGCTGCTGATCGGCCTGTGGGAATGGCTGAAGCTGGCCGGTATCGAAGACACCCTGGCGCGCACCGTGCTGCTGGTGCTGAACCTGCTGCTGATGGTGCTGCTGGTCTGGGCCGATGGCAGCACCCTGGTCCTGTTCCAGATAACCACGCTGGCCGGCGTTGCCTGGTGGCTGGCCGCGCTGGTCTGGTTGCGCTTCTTCAACTTCGGTGCGCAGCCGTCGGCACCCTCGCGGATCCTGAAGATGCTGGCCGGTACCCTGGCCATCGTGCCGGCGTGGGCCGCGCTGGTGCTGATCCATGCCGGCGGCGATCCGCCGGGCCAGCAGGGCCACCTGTGGCTGCTGGCTGCGCTGGCGCTGGTGTGGGCGGCCGACTCGGGCGCCTATTTCGCTGGCCGCCATTTCGGCAAGCACAAGCTGGCGCCGCGGATCAGCCCCAACAAGACCTGGGAAGGCCTGTTCGGCGGCCTGCTGGCCGGTGTCGCCGTGGCCCTCGGCCTGGGCTGGCTGGCTGGCATCGATGCCGCACACCTGCCCGGCCTGTTGATCACCGCGGTGGTGGCGGTGTTCGCCTCGGTCCTGGGCGACCTGTTCGAGAGCCTGATCAAGCGCCATGCCGGCGCCAAGGACTCGGGCCACCTGATCCCGGGCCACGGTGGCGTGCTCGACCGGGTCGACGGCGTCCTCGCCGCCGTGCCGGTGTTCGCGCTGGGCAAGGAAATCTTCGGGTTCTGACCATGAATGCAGCTGCAGACCTGCGCCGGGTCGCCGTGTTCGGCGCTACCGGCTCGATCGGCGCCTCCACGCTGGACGTGATCGCCCGCCACCCGCACCGCTACCAGGCCACGGTGCTCGCTGCCGGCCGCCAGGTGCAGGCGCTGCTGGCGCTGTGCCGCCAGCACAGACCCGCGCACGCGGTGATCGCCGACGCATCGCTGTTCGCCGAGCTGCGTGACGGCCTGCGCGAGGCCGGACTCACCACCGAGGCTCATGCCGGCCAGGCCGCGCTGGACCAGCTGGCCGCCAGCGATGCCTGCGATACCGTGGTCGCGGCCATCGTCGGCGCGGCCGGCCTGTCCTCGACCCTGGCTGCCGCCGCCGCCGGCAAGCGCATCCTGCTGGCCAACAAGGAATCGCTGGTGCTGGCCGGCGAACTGCTGACCCGGACGGCCGAACGTGCCGGTGCCGAAATCATCCCGATCGACAGCGAGCACAGCGCGATCTTCCAGTGCCTGCGCTCGCGCGATGCCAGTGTCGACGGCGCCGGCGTGCGCCGGATCCTGCTGACCGCCTCCGGCGGCCCGTTCCGTGGCCGCAGCCGCGCCGAACTGGCCCAGGTCACCCCCGCCCAAGCAGTTGCCCACCCCAAGTGGTCGATGGGGCCGAAGATCTCGGTCGATTCGGCGACGTTGATGAACAAGGGCCTGGAAGTCATCGAGGCCCACCACCTGTTCGGCGTGCCCGGCGAGCGCATCGAGGTGCTGGTGCACCCGCAGAGCCTGGTCCATTCGCTGGTCGAGTTCGTCGATGGCTCGACCCTGGCCCAGATGGGCCTGCCGGACATGCGCACCACCCTCGCCGTTGGCCTGGGCTGGCCGCAGCGCATCGAATCGGGCGTGGCCGGGCTGGACCTGCTGGCCCAGGGCCGCCTGGATTTCGAGGCCCCGGATACCGACGCCTTCCCCTGCCTGGCGCTGGCCTGGCAGGCGATGCAGGCCGGCGGCACCGCGCCGGCGGTGCTGAACGCCGCCAATGAAGAGGCGGTTTCAGCGTTTCTTCAGGGCCGGATCGGTTTCCTGACGATCCCGGAGCTGGTTGCTAACGCTCTTTCAACACTGCCGACCCAGCCAGCCGATACACTGGAGGTCCTGTTGTCCGCCGACCAGCGGGCACGCCAGCTCACCCTGAACGCCATCGACGCCGCCTGAACGACCGCCTCGCCCAGCATGACGCCGCCGCCCTTGCCCACCACTGTGAGCCTGCATGACTGACTTCATCGGATCGGTCTGGTGGATGATCGTCAGCCTCGGGCTGCTGGTCACCTTTCACGAGTTCGGGCATTACTGGGTCGGGCGCCTGTGCGGGGTCAAGATCCTGCGTTTCTCGGTCGGCTTCGGCCGGCCGCTGTGGTCGCGCCGCGACCGGCACGGCACCGAGTTCGCCATCGCCGCCATCCCGCTGGGCGGTTACGTGAAGTTCCTCGACGAACGCGAGGTCGAAGTCCACCCGCACGAGCGCGGCCAGGCCTTCAACCACAAGACCGTCTGGCAGCGTATCGCGATCGTTGCCGCCGGCCCGATCGCCAATCTGCTGCTGTGCATCCTGCTGCTGTGGGCGATGTTCGTGATCGGCAAGCAGGATTACTCGCCCACCATCGGCCGTGTCAGCGGCATCGCCGCCAGTGCCGGCCTGGCCAGCGGCGACCGCGTGCTGCGCGTAGACGACCGCCAGGTGGTCACCCTCGGCGAGGCCAGCATGGCGCTGACCGCAGCCGCGATGGACCGCCGCGACGTGAAGCTGGAAGTGCTGGATACGGCCGATCAGGTACGCACGCGCACCCTGCCGCTGTCGCAGCTGCCGGCGGGTTTCGATGAGCGGCGGGTGCCGATCCTGGCTGGCCTGCACTGGCAGTCGTGGCTGCAGCCGGCGCAAGTGGAGTCGCTGACTGCGGACTCCGTGGTGGCAGGGCAACTGCAGCCAGGCGACCTGATCGTGGCCATCGACGGCCAGCGCATCGACAGCGTCGACCAGGTGATCGGCGAGATCCAGGCCCTGGGCCGTGCCGGCGGGCCGGGAATGATCGAGGTCCTGCGTGGCGGCGAGCGCCTGGCGCTGGAAGTCACCCCGCGCCAGGGCAAGGACGGCAAGGGCAATCCGGTCTGGCAGATCGGCGTCGGCTTCCCCACCAGCTACAGCCCCGCCTATGACACGCTGCTGCGCTATGGCCCGCTGGATGCGGTGACCGTGGCGGTGCGCGAGACCGGCCGCCTGGCCGCCGACTCGCTGGGCATGATGGGTCGCATCGTGACCGGCAAGGCCTCGCTGCAGAACGTTTCCGGGCCGGTCACCATCGCCCGCGTGGCCAATGTCTCGGCCAAGCGCGGCCTCGACTGGTTCCTGCAGTTCCTTGCCCTGCTGTCGCTCAGCCTGTGCATCATCAACCTGCTGCCGATCCCGATCTTGGACGGCGGCCACCTGCTGTATTACCTTATCGAGTTGGTCAAGGGCAGCCCGCTGAGCGAGCGTGCCATCGCCGCCGGCCAATACATCGGCCTGGCGTTGCTGGCCGGGCTGATGGGGTTGGCGTTCTACAACGACATCCTCGGCCTGGTCCCGCGATGAACTTTTCCACGTTGTTGCCGTCTACAGCGTCGGCATCCCGCACCAATGAAATCGACCTTCCTACCGGACGTGACATGACGCGACTCCCCAATCGCCGCCTGCTGGCCCTCGCCCTCGCCGCCGTCACCGGCGCTCCCGCCCTGGCCCAGGCAGCCGAGCCCTTCACTGTCAGCGACATCCGCGTCGATGGCCTGCAGCGCATCAGCTCGGGCACGGTGTTCACCTACCTGCCGGTGGAACGCGGCGAGACGATCACCGACAACAAGGTCGGCGAGACGATCCGCGCCCTCTACAAGACCGGCTTCTTCGAAGACGTGCAGCTGGACCGCCAGGGCACGATCCTGGTGGTGACCGTCAAGGAACGCCCGGCGATCAACAAGCTGACCGTGACCGGCAACAAGGACATCAAGTCCGACCAGCTGCTCAAGGGCCTGTCCGACATCGGCCTGACCGAGGGCGGCACCTTCGATCGCCTGAGCCTGGACCGCGTGACCCAGGAACTGCGCCGCCAGTACAACGACCGTGGCAAGTACAACGTCGACATCACCCCGACGGTGAGCCCGCTGGACCGCAACCGCGTGGACATCGCCATCGCCATCAAGGAAGGCAAGGCCGCCAAGATCCGCCACGTCAACCTGGTGGGCACCGAAAAGTTCGAGAGCAAGGACATCCTGGAGACCTGGGAGTCCAAGGAGCACAACTGGGCGTCGTGGTACCGTCGTGACGACCAGTACTCCAAGGAAAAGCTGTCCGGCGACCTGGAAAAGCTCAACTCCTGGTACCTGGATCGCGGCTACGTCGATTTCAGCATCGATTCCACCCAGGTCTCGATCAGCCCCGACAAGCGCGACATGTTCCTGACCGCGGGCGTGACCGAGGGCGCGCAGTACAAGATCTCCGAGATCAAGGTCAGCGGCGACACCATCCTCCCGCAGGAGGACGTCGAGCGCATGGTGATCCAGAAGTCCGGCGACACGTTCTCGCGTGCCCTGCTGGAATTCAGCTCGGACACCATCACCAATTCGCTGTCCAACATCGGCTACGCGTTCGCCAAGGTGAATCCGATCCCGACCACCAACCGCGCCGAGCAGACCGTGGCCATCAACATGCAGGTCGTGCCCGGCCCGCGCGTGTCGGTGCGCCGCATCCTGTTCCGCGGCAACACCCGCACGTCCGATGAAGTGATGCGTCGCGAAATGCGCCAGTTCGAGAACAGCTGGTACTCGCAGGCCGCGATCGACCGCTCCAAGATCCGCCTGCAGCGCCTGGGCTACTTCGAATCGGTGGAAGTGGAGACCCCGGCCGTCAGCGGCAGCAACGACCAGGTCGACGTCGTCTACAACGTCAAGGAAACCACCTCGGGCAGCTTCGTGTTCGGCCTGGGCTACTCGCAGTCCTACGGCATGACCACGTCGGTGCAGCTGTCGCAGAACAACTTCCTCGGCGGCGGCAACCGCGTGTCGGTCGAAGCCTCGCGCAGCAGCTACCTGCAGCGCTACGGTTTCAGCTACACCAACCCGTACTTCACCGATGACGGCGTGTCGCTGGGCTACAACCTGTCCTGGCGCGAACTGGATTACTCCGACTTCAACACCGCGCAGTACAACAGCACCAACGGTGCCGCGCAGGTGGTGTTCGGCGTGCCGCTGACCGAGACCGACACCGTCTCGCTGATGTTCGGCATCGACAGCAACCAGATCACCACCTACGAAGGCTCGACCCCACCGTCGATCATCGACTACATCAACGCGGTCGGTCGCCGGACCTTCCATGCCTGGCGCACCGAGCTGGGCTGGGCGCGCGACTCGCGCAACGACTACTTCATGCCGACCCGCGGTACTTACCAGCGCATCGGCCTGGAAACCACGCTGCCGGGTTCGACCATCGAGTACTACAAGCTGAACTACCAGATCAGCAAGTACTGGCCGATCATGCCGTCGCTGGTGATCAACACCCGCGCCGAAATCGGCTACGGCGATGCCTACGGCAAGGATTACAGCCGCACGTTGACTGAAACCGATGGCACCGTCCGCACCGTGACCGCCAGCGGCCTGCCGTTCTTCGAGAACTTCTACGCCGGCGGTACCAACTCGGTACGCGGCTTCGAGGACAACACCCTCGGACCGCGCGAAGTCACCCGCGGCTACCCCGAAGGGCAGCCGCTGGGTGGTTCGCTGAAGACTGTCGGTTCGGTCGAAGCCTACTTCCCGCGCCTGTTCGACAGCCCGTCGGCGCGTGTCTCAGCCTTCGTCGACTTCGGCAACGTCTACACCGGCGTGGACAACTTCAAGGCCAACGAGCTGCGCGTGTCGACCGGTGTCGCCCTGCTGTGGCGCGCCCCGGTCGGCCCGATCTCGATCAGCTATGCCTTCCCGCTGAAGAAGGAAGACGGCGACAAGATCGAGCGGCTGCAATTCACGTTCGGTGGCCAGTTCTGAGGAACTCTGTTCCTCAGAACTGACCCACCTCCGGTGAATTGCCCCCCGCATTCACCTATTCCCGCGCCGCTACGCATGCCATCCATGGCATGCGCCCTTCGGGCCGTTGCATAGCAACGTTGGGAATCGCTCCTGCGATTCGCAGGCGCGCGCCCCCCTTAACAAAGGGAGGCTCTCCACCAGACGGGGTGCGAAGCGCCGGGCATTGCCCGGCGTTTTCGTTTGGCCTGGATGCCGGAAGCGCCCGCTCTGCTTTTGATCTTTTCTGTTTTTCCGTGGCTGGCACTCGCGCCAAGCCGTCGGAGGTCGGACGGGGCGGGGCTGCGGGGGTGTGAGCCGCATGGATGCGGCGACCAAGGCTACATGGACGTACTTGCGCCGCCCCCCGCAGTCCCGCCCCGTCCGACCCAGCCCATGACACTGGCACTGCCGGCCGCGAGGGGGCCTGCCGTTGGCTGCATATGCCCCCCGCATGACCGAAATGGCGTCACACGTTAAACTCCCGCCGTGAATACTCCCACCTACACCGCCCAGCAACTCGCCGAGCAGTTCGGCCTGCAGGTCCATGGCGATCCCGCTACCGCCATCCATGGCGTGGCCACCCTCGCCCATGCCGGACCTGGCCAGCTGACCTTCCTTGCCAACCCGCGCTACCGCGCCCAGCTGGCCGACAGCCGGGCCTCGCTGGTGGTCCTGCGTGCCGATGACGTCGAGGCCGCCCCCGGCGCCGCGCTCGTCGCCAAGGACCCGTACACCGCATTCGCCAAGATTGCCGCACTGTTCGACATCGCGCCGACCCGCCCGCCGGGCATCCATCCCAGCGCAGTGATCGATCCCAGCGCCCAGGTCGCGGCCAGCGCCCATATCGGTCCGTTCGTCTCGGTGAGTGCGCGCAGCGTCATCGGCGAGAACTGCATCATCGGCGCCGGCAGCGTGATCGGCGAGGACTGCAGCCTGGATACCGGCTGTGAACTGATCGCCCGCGTGACTCTGGTTACCCGGGTCACGCTGGGCAAGCGCGTGCGCGTGCATCCAGGTGCCGTGCTCGGCGCCGATGGCTTCGGCCTGGCGATGGATGCTGGCAAGTGGATCAAGGTGCCGCAGCTCGGCGGCGTCCGCATCGGCGATGACTGCGAGATCGGCGCCAACACCTGCGTCGACCGTGGTGCGCTGGAAGACACCGTGCTGGACGAAGACGTGCGCCTGGACAACCTGGTGCAGATCGCGCACAACGTGCAGATCGGCGCGCACTCGGCCATTGCCGGCTGCACCGGCATCGCCGGCAGCGCCAAGATCGGCCGCTACTGCCTGCTCGGCGGCCACGTTGGCGTGGTCGGCCACCTCGAGATCTGCGACAAGGTCGTGATCACCGGCAAGTCGGTGGTCCGCAACTCCATCCATGAGCCGGGCGAGTACTCGTCCGGCACCCCATTGACCGACAACCGCACGTGGCGCAAGAACGCCGCGCGCTTCAAGCAGCTGGACGCATTGGCTCGCCGCGTTCTGGCTGCTGGCAAGGAGAAAGAATGAACGATTCGCTGCAGCTTCCGATCGACGTCTGCCAGATCCAGGAACTGCTTCCGCACCGCTACCCGTTCCTGCTGGTGGACCGGGTGCTTGAACTCGACGTCGAGGCCAAGCGGATCCTGGCGCAGAAGAACGTGAGCATCAACGAGCCGTTCTTCCAGGGCCACTTCCCGGGCCGCCCGATCATGCCCGGCGTGCTGATCATCGAAGCGCTGGCGCAGGCCGGCGGCGTCATGACCCAGCTCACGCTCGGCCGCGATGCGCAGTCCAAGCTGTTCTACATGGTCAAGGTGGAAAACGCCCGCTTCAACAAGCAGGTCGTGCCCGGTGACGTGCTGATGCTGGACGTGCAGATGAAGCGCCTGATCCGCAACATGGGCTGGTACTACGGCGAAGCCAAGGTCAACGGCGAAGTCGTCGCGTCGGCCGAGGTCATGTGTGCCGGCGCCAAGGGCTGATCCACTGGAGGCAGCAATGACTGACAACGCACTGCGGATCCACCCCACCGCCGTCATCGACCCGGCCGCACGCCTGGCCGACGATGTCCAGGTGGGCGCCTTCACCCTGATCGGCCCCGACGTTGAAATCGGTGCCGGCACGGTGGTGGGCCCCCATTGCAGCATCCACGGCCCGACCCGGATCGGCCGCGACAACCGCTTCGTCGGCCATGCCGCGATCGGTGGCGAGCCGCAGGACAAGAAGTTCGGCGGCGAGCGCACCGAACTGGTGATCGGCGATCGCAACGTGTTCCGCGAGTTCGTCACGCTCAACCGTGGCACCGGCGGCGGCGGCGGCATCACCACCATCGGCAACGACAACTGGATGCTGGCCTACACGCACGTGGCACACGACTGCCATGTCGGCAACTTCTGCGTGTTCTCCAACAACACCACTCTGGCTGGCCACGTGACCGTGGGCGACTACGTGATCATCAGCGGCTTCGCCGGTGCCCACCAGTTCTGCCGCATCGGCGCGCATGCCTTCCTCGGCATGGGCGCGCTGACCAATGGTGATGTACCGCCGTTCACCATGGTCGGCACCGATTCGCTGGGACGCCCGCGCGGCATCAACAGCGAAGGCCTGAAGCGGCGCGGCTTCGACGCTGACCGCATTTCGGCCATCAAGCGTGCGTACCGCACGCTGTACGTCGCGGGCCTGCCGCTGGCAGAGGCCAAGGTGCAGCTGACTGAACAGGCGCGTGACAGCGACGACGTGAAGGCGATGCTGGACTTCATCGAGCACGCCGAGAGGCCCCTGCTGCGATGAGCAGCTCGACCGGCCAGGCGCCGGCCGGCGCCGCGGTGATCCCGCTGGCCTCGATGGCCGGCAGCGTTCCCGCACAGCGGGTGCTCAGCGAGCGCCCGTTGCGGATCGCGCTGGTTGCCGGTGAAGCCTCCGGCGACCTGCTCGGTGCGGGCCTGGTGCGTGAACTGAAGGCGCGCTTCCCGAATGCCGAGTTCGCCGGTATCGGCGGCGATGCCATGCGCAGCGCCGGCTGCCAGACCTGGCACGATGCCAGCGAGCTGGCGGTGATGGGCCTGACCGAAGTGCTGCGCCACCTGCCACGCCTGCTCAAGCTGCGCTCGGCATTCCGCCAGCGTGCGCTGGACTGGCAGCCGGACGTCTTCATCGGCATCGACGCCCCCGACTTCAACCTGGGCATCGAGCGCTGGTTGAAACAGCGCGGCGTGCGCACCGTGCATTACGTCAGCCCGTCAGTCTGGGCCTGGCGCGAAAAGCGCGCCGAGAAAATCGGCAGCAGCGCCGACCTGGTGCTGTGCCTGTTCCCGATGGAGCCGCCGATCTATGCCCGGCACGGCATCGACGCGCGCTTCGTCGGCCACCCGATGGCCGATGACATTCCGCTGCAGGGCAACCGCGAGGAAGCACGCGCCGCGCTCGGCCTGCCGGCCTCGGCCAAGGTGCTGGCGGTGTTGCCGGGCAGCCGCCTCGGCGAGATCTCGCGCCTGGGCGAGCCGTTCTTCGAAGCGGCCTGGCAGGTCTCCGAACGCATTCCGGGCCTGCATGTGGTGGTGCCTGCCGCCAACCCGGCCTGCAGGCAGCTGATCGAAGAACAGCTGTCGCGCTCGGCGCTGCCGGTGGCCTACTCGCACGTGCTTGACGGCCAGGCGCGCAACGCGATGATCGCCGCCGACGTGGTGGTGCTGGCCTCCGGCACCGCGACCCTGGAAGCCATGCTGGTGAAGCGGCCGATGGTGGTCGGTTACCGCGTCAACGAACTGACCTATCGACTGGTCAAGGC
Source organism: Stenotrophomonas sp. FR010 (assembly GCF_047520755.2). Lineage (NCBI taxonomy): Bacteria > Pseudomonadati > Pseudomonadota > Gammaproteobacteria > Lysobacterales > Lysobacteraceae > Stenotrophomonas > Stenotrophomonas sp. FR010. The sequence continues at coordinate 210,501 of NZ_JAXBQT020000004.1, forward strand.
GCTTGGCCTGATCAAGGTCGACCGCTTCGCCCTGCCCAACATCCTGGCCGGCCAGGACCTGGCACCGGAGCTGATGCAGCACGACTGCACGCCGGACAGGCTGGCCGCGGCCATCCAGCAGTGGTTCGACCACCCGCAGCGGGTGAGCGACCTGCAGGACACTTACGTGCGCCTGCACCAGCGACTGCGACGCAACGCCTCGGCGCGTGCCGCCGATGCCGTCGGCGAGCTGCTGATGCGCGACCAGGCGCAGGCATGAGCCGCCGCCACGCCGCAGCAGCCAGCCTGGCCCTGTTCGACGGTACGGCAGTGATCGAGCCGGAGCGCCTGGTCGCCGGTGTCGACGAGGCCGGGCGTGGCCCGCTGGCTGGGCCGGTGGCGGTGGCGGCGGTGGTATTCGATCCGTCACGGCCACGGATCAACGGCCTGGATGATTCCAAGCAGTTGACCGCTGCCCGCCGCGAGCAGCTGCATGACCGCATCATCGAGCGCGCCCTGGCCTGGCATGTGGTGCTGGTGGACGTGGACACCATCGACCGCCTGAACATCTACCAGGCCACCCTGCAGGGCATGCGTGACGTCGTTGCAGCGGTCGCCCACGTGGCCGGCTTCGCCCGCATCGATGGCAACGTGGTGCCCAAGGGCCTGGTACTGCCGGCGCAGGCGCTGGTCGGCGGCGATGGCATCGACCGCGCGATCATGGCCGCCTCGATCCTGGCCAAGGTCTCGCGCGATCGCTACATGCAGGCCGTGCACGCCCGCCACCCTCAGTATGGGTTCGAGCAGCACAAGGGCTATGGCACTCCGGCCCACCTGGCCGCCCTGCGCGAGCACGGCCCCTGCGTGGAGCACCGGCGCAGCTTCGCCCCGGTGCGCGAGTGCCTGGAAGCGTCGGCTGTCGCGGCCATCGCCTGAGGCTGCTGGAGTTGTAGCGCCGAGCCCATGCTCGGCTGTTGTGAACAGCCGAGCATGGGCTCGGCGCTACTGAAGGCGGCCTCCCGCACGCCTGAATCCGGCGCCACGCCGTGCCCCTGTCAAGCCTTGTGGCAACCCCCTGCCCTCGCTACCCTGACCGGGCATTCCAGCGCTTCCCGACCCCGGCGACGAACCTCCGTCAGCACCCGGGGCCCGCGCGCTCCAACCTGGTCCGGCATGTCCAACTCCCGCTTCGTACATCTCCACGTCCACACCGAGTTCTCGCTGGCGGACTCGACCATCCGCGTGCCGGCCAAGCCGGACCAGGCGGACCCGAAGAAGGCCAAGCAGGCCAACCTGCTGTCGCGCTCGGTCGAGCTCGGCCTGCCTGCGCTGGCGGTGACCGATCTCAACAACCTGTTCGCCCTGGTCAAGTTCTACAAGGCCGCCGAAGGCGTGGGCATCAAGCCGATCGCCGGTGCCGACGTGCTGATCGCCGAGGAAGGCCAGGACCCGTGGCGGATGACCCTGCTGTGCCGCGACCGCGAGGGCTACCTGAGCCTGTCACGGCTGCTGACCCGCGCCTGGATGGAAGGCCATCGCCCGGAAGGCGGCGTGGCCATCCACCCGGACTGGCTGAAGGCCGGCAATGCCAACCTGTTCGCGCTGGCCGGCCGGCAGAGCCTGGCCGGGCGCCTGGCACTGGACGGCAAGCATGAACTGGCCGAGCAGCAGCTGGCCGACTGGCAGCGCGTATTCGGCGATGGCCTGCACCTGGAGCTGACCCGTACCGGCCGCGAGGGCGAGGAAACCTTCAACCAGTTCGCGCTGATGGCCGCTGGCCAGCGCGGCCTGCCGGTGGTCGCCAGCAATGACGTGCGCTTCCTGTCGCCGTCGGATTTCAGCGCGCACGAAGCGCGCGTGTGCATTTCCACAGGCCGCGTGCTGGACGATCCCAAGCGTCCGCGCGAGTACAGCGACCAGCAATACCTGAAGTCGGCCGAGGAGATGTGCGCGCTGTTCGCCGACATCCCCGATGCGATCGACAACACGCTGGCGCTGGCCGAGCGCTGCAACATCGAGATGCGGCTGGGCACCTACTTCCTGCCCAACTACCCGGTGCCCGACGACGAGACCCTGGACACCTGGATCCAGAAGATGTCGCGCGATGGCCTGGAAGAGCGCCTGGAGAAGAATCCGCTGGCGCCGGGCAAGACCCGTGAGGAGTACTTCGAGCGCCTGGAGTTCGAGCTCAACACCATCATCAAGATGGGCTTCCCCGGCTACTTCCTGATCGTGGCCGACTTCATCCAGTGGGGCAAGAACCAGGGCATCCCGATCGGTCCCGGCCGTGGTTCGGGTGCCGGCTCGCTGGTGGCGTGGGCGCTGAAGATCACCGACCTGGACCCGCTGCCGTACAACCTGCTGTTCGAGCGATTCCTGAACCCGGAACGCGTGTCGATGCCCGACTTCGACATCGACTTCTGCATGGACCGCCGCGACGAGGTGATCGACTACGTCGCGCGCAAGTACGGGCGCGAGCGCGTCAGCCAGATCATCACCTACGGCACCATGGCCGCAAAGGCGGTGGTGCGCGACTCCGGCCGCGTGCTCGGCTTCCCGTATGGCCTGGTCGACGGTGTTTCCAAGCTGATCCCGAACATCCTGGGCATCCACCTGAAGGATGCGCTGGGCAAGGGCAAGGAAGGCCCGAGCTCGGAAATGGCCTCGGCCGAACTGATCCAGCGCTATGAAACCGAGGACGATGTCCGCGACCTGATCGACCTGGCGCTGCAGCTGGAAGACCTGACCCGCAACGCCGGCAAGCACGCCGGTGGCGTGGTGATCGGGCCCGAGCCGCTGAGCGAGTTCTGCCCGCTGTACGCCGAACACGACGAAAATGGGCTCGGCAAGAATCCGGTCACCCAGTTCGACAAGAACGACGTGGAAGAAGTGGGCCTGGTGAAGTTCGACTTCCTCGGCCTGCGCACGCTGACCATCATCGACTGGGCAGTGAAGGCGATCAACAAGCGCCACGAACGCGCGGGCATTCCGCCGGTCGACATTGCCGCGATCCCGCTCGACGATGCGCCCACCTACAAGGACATCTTCGCCAACGGCAACACCGGCGCGGTGTTCCAGTTCGAATCCTCGGGCATGCGCCGCCTGCTGAAGGACGCGCGCCCCGACCGCTTCGAAGACCTGATCGCGCTGGTGTCGCTGTATCGCCCCGGCCCGATGGACCTGATTCCCTCCTTCAACGCGCGCAAGCACGGCCAGGAAGAGATCATCTATCCCGATCCGCGCACCGAAGCGATCCTGAAGGACACCTACGGCATCATGGTGTACCAGGAGCAGGTGATGCAGATGGCGCAGATCGTCGGCGGCTACTCGCTGGGCGGCGCTGACCTGCTGCGACGCGCGATGGGCAAGAAGGTGCCGGCGGAAATGGCCAAGCACCGCGAGATCTTCCGCGAAGGTGCAGCCAAGGGCGGCGTCGACGGCCCCAAGGCCGACGAAATCTTCGACCTGATGGAGAAGTTCGCCGGCTATGGCTTCAACAAGTCGCACGCCGCTGCATACGCACTGGTCAGCTACCAGACCGCCTGGCTGAAGCGCCATTACCCGGCCGAGTTCATGGCGGCCACGCTGTCTTCGGACCTGGACAACACCGACAAGGTGGTTGGCTTCCTCGACGAGGTGCGCAACCTCGGCCTGACCGTGCTGCCGCCGAAGGTGAACCAGTCGGCCTTCATGTTCGAAGCGGTCACGCCGGACACGATCCAGTACGGTCTGGGCGCGATCAAGGGCGTCGGCCAGGGCGCCTGCGAAGCGGTGGTCGAGGAACGACTGAAGGGCGGACCGTTCAAGGATCTGCTGGACTTCTGCACCCGCGTCGGCTCGGCCAAGCTCAACCGGCGCACGCTGGAAGCGATGATCAACTGTGGCGCGCTCGATGAACTCGGCCGCAACCGTGCCTCGCTGATGCTGCAGCTGCCGGAAGTGATCAAGGCCACCGACCAGATGGCACGCGAGCGTGCGTCCGGGCAGAATTCGCTGTTTGGCGGGCCCGATCCGAGCACCGTTTCGATCCAGCTGGACCTGCCGGAAGCCGAAGAATGGCCGCTGCTTCAGCGCCTCAACGGCGAGCGCGACACGCTGGGCTTCTACCTCAGCGGCCACCCGTTCGATCCCTGGCGCGACGATGTGCGCGATCTGGTAGGCAACGACCTGGGTTCGGTGGAGAAAATCTGGAGCGCCAACAGCGGCGGCGGCGGTGGCGGCGAGAAGCGCTGGCGCCCGGAAGTGCAGACCGTGCTGGCCGGCCAGGTGGTCGGCGTGCGCCGCAAGGGCGAAAGCCAGATCTTCATCCAGCTGGAGGACGGTCGCGGCCGGGTGGAGTGCAGCGCGTTCTCCGATGCGATGGCCGAGTTCGGCCACCTGATGACCAAGGACCGCATCCTGGTGGTCAAGGGCGGCCTGCGCGAGGACGAATTCAACGGCGGCTACGCACTGCGCATCCGCCAGTGCTGGGACTTCGACGAAGTCTGCGCCAACTACGCCACGCGGCTGTCGTTGCGCCTGGACCTGCGCCAGCAGCGCCCGGTCTGGGAGCGCATCAATGCCCTGCTCGACCGCCATCGCCCGGGGCGGACGCCGCTGCGCCTGGACCTGCTGCTGAAGGGCCCGCACGGCGGTGTCGCCGGCATGCTGGATGTCTCCGGGCAGAGCGCAGTGCGCATCGATTCCAAGCTGATGGAGGCGCTGCGCGCCGACCCCGCCGTACGTACGCTGAAGGTGCGCTACAGCCCGCCGTGGGCCAGCTGAGGCTGGCTGCTTCGTGTTCCTGTTTTCCCGTTCCAGTCATCAAGGACGATCGCCAATGAAGACCCTGCTGTTCCCGTTCGTTGCCGCACTGGCGCTGGCCGCCTGCTCGCCGTCGAAGATCGAGTTCCAGATCGACAACCCGACCGACACGCCGCTGGCGCTGAGCATCGACGGCCAGGACCTGCCGGTGGCCGCGCACGGCTCGCGCCCGGTCTCGCTGGCCGTTGGCGAGCATCGCCTGCATACCGACACGCTCGGCGACGTGCGCTTCATCGTCTACGTCGACGGTCGTGGCGGCCTGATCAACCCGACCCTGAGCGAATACGTGATCGCACGCGAGGTCTACGTCACCGACGAGAGCAAGCTGAAGAACTTCGGCACCGGCAAGGCTGGCATCGAGCTGGGCGGCGTCGACTTCGAGGGCCCCTTCGAGAAGCACCACGACCTGTTCATCGACAAGACCTGGACCTACGGCGTGCGCGAACCGTTCCCGAAGGAAAAGGTGGTCGCCCACGTCGATTCCAGTGGTGGCCAGATCGTCGCCAAGGTGTTCACGACACCGGATTTCATCGCCTACGTCGAGGAAGGCATGGGCGAGCCGGGCGCGTTCAAGCGCGAACAGCCGGCCGGCTACGTGGCCCCGGCATACAGCCTTGAACCGGCACCGTCCAGCCTGCCGGCGCTGGCACCGGCCTTCGAGGCGCATGCCGCGCCGCTTCGCGAGGTCTACGCGCGATGGCTGAAGGCCACCACCGCCGATGAACAGAAGGCCCTGCGCAAGCAGGACTTCGCTGCGCAGATGGCCTTCACCTCGGCCACTGCCACCCTGGGCAGCGGCCTGGGCCGGGAGGCCAACGAGGCCTACAACGACTTCGTTTCCCAGCGCAGCCAGTTGATGGGCCGCAGCGCCCTGGTGGTGCCCTGAGCTGACTGGCGCCGCCTGCCCGGCTGCGCTACCGTCGCCTTCCAGACGAAGGCGTACGGGTGGTTTGCACGCATTCGGCTAGAATTGCCCCCTTCTTTACACGACGGCTTCCGATGAATCCGAACTACCTCGACTTCGAGCAACCCATCGCCGACCTGGAAGCCAAGATCCAGGAACTGCGCAACGCCAGTGCCGGGCCGGCGGTCAATGTCGAGGCGGAAGTGCACGCGCTGCAGGACAAGCTGCGCATGCGCACCGCGCAGATCTTCCGCAACCTGACCTCGTGGCAGGTGCTGCAGCTGGCCCGGCACCCGTCGCGTCCGTACACCGCCGACTACATCCGCGTCATGTTCGATGAGTTCCAGGAGCTGGCCGGTGACCGCGCCTTCGCCGACGACAAGGCGATCATGGGCGGCCTGGCCCGCATCAATGGCCGCGCGGTAATGGTGATCGGCCACCAGAAGGGTCGCGACACCAAGGAAAAGATCAAGCGCAACTTCGGCATGCCCAAGCCGGAGGGCTACCGCAAGGCGCTGCGCCTGATGAAGATGGCCGAGCGCTTCGGCCTGCCGGTGCTGACCCTGATCGACACCGCCGGTGCCTGGCCGGGTATCGACGCCGAATCGCGCGGCCAGTCCGAAGCGATCGCGCGCAACCTGATCGAGATGGCCGAGCTGAAGGTGCCGATCATCTGCACCGTGATCGGTGAAGGCGGCTCCGGCGGCGCGCTGGCGCTGGGCGTGGGCGACCGCACCGTGATGCTGGAATACGCGGTGTACTCGACCATCACCCCGGAAGGCTGCGCCTCGATCCTGTGGAAGGACGCGGGCAAGGCCAAGGAAGCGGCCGAACAACTGGGCCTGACCGCCCCGCGCCTGAAGAGCCTGGGCCTGGTCGACAAGGTCTTGCGCGAGCCGACCGGTGGCGCCCACCGCAACCCGACGCAGATGGCCAAGCGCCTGAAGGCCGTGCTGCTGAACGAGCTGGACGCGCTGGAAAAGCTCTCCACCGAGCAACTGCTGGAGCAGCGCTACACGCGCCTGCGCAGTTACGGCACGTACGAAGCGGCCTGATTCATCGGCTTGTTACTTTCTTGCTCGTGCAAGAAAGTAACCAAAGAACACGCCGCCGAACGCGAGCCGGTGCCACGCACCGGTTCCCTGCGCTTCTCGGTGAATCAGGGGGACGGCGCCGAACTCGCTGCGCTCAGACATCGGCGCCTCTTCGCCCCTGTTTCACCTGCGATGCTCGGCTCGCTCATGGCGGACCTGAACATCAAAAGCCACAGCTGCACCCAGTAGATCCACGCCATGCGTGGATGCATCTGTGCGATGCGCTGCGCGCCCCGTTCAGAACGGCTTGGCCAGCACCAGCCACACGATCGGAATGAACGCCAGCAGCGGGATCTCGTTGATCCAGCGCAGCGCGCGCGACGACGGCAGCGCCCTGCCCTTGGCCACGCCCTTCAACAGACGGCCGATCCAGCTGAAATACACCAGCAGCAGCACCACCAGGCCCAGCTTGGCGTGCAGCCAGCCAGCGCCGCCCGGCGCGACCATGGTCGGGAAATCCGGGATGACCTTGTAGCCCAGCCACAGCACCAGGCCCAGCACAAAGGCCAGGCCGAACATCGAGTGGCCGAAACGGTACAGGCGCAGGCCCATCAGCTGCAGGCGCTCGGTCACCGCCGGCTGGCCTGCGGTCTCGGCCAGGTTGACCAGGATGCGCGGCAGGTAGAACACCGTGGCCATCCACGCCACCACGAATACGATGTGGAAGGTCTTGACCCAGTAGTAGCTCTGCATGCGCTCGCTCCGGCGGCTGGCGTAGATGGGCGCCTATTGTCGCAGTAGAGCCACCTCCTGGGTGGCTGCCGCGTCCAATCGCCGCATCAGGACAGCCACGCATGGCGTGGCTCTACTGCGGGTCCGCCACACCCGGGGGCGCAACACCGTACGATAGGCGCCGTTTTCCCCGAACGCGCACCGCCCCATGGACAAGACCTACGACGCCGCCTACTTCCAACGCTGGTACCGCCGCGCCGACATCGGCGGCAGCGCCCGCCTGGCGCGCAAGGTTGCCCTGGCGGTGGCCAGTGCCGAGTACTACCTGGAACGACCGATCCGCAGTGTGCTGGACATCGGCTGCGGCGAAGGCGCCTGGCGCGCACCGCTGCTGAAGCTGCGTCCGAAGGTCGAATACCTGGGCTTCGACAGCAGCGAGTACGCTGTGCGCCGCTACGGCCGCACCCGCAACCTGCACCTGGCCCGCTTCGGCGACTTCGCCTGGCTGCGGCCCTGCGCGCCGGTCGACCTGCTAGTGTGTTCGGACGTGATGCACTACGTGCCCGACCGCGAGCTGCGCGCCGGCCTGGCCGGCGTGGCCGAGCTGACCGGCGGCGTGGCCTTCCTGGAGACCTTCGCCGCCGAGGACGCGTTCGAAGGCGACCACGACGGCTTCCAGGCCCGCCCAGCACGCTGGTATCGGCGGACGCTGGCCCGGCACGGCCTGCAGCCGGTCGGGTCGCACTGCTGGCTCGGCCCCGCCCTGGCAGGCGATGCCGCCGCGCTGGAACGGATGTGAATCCAGATTCATTATTTTCAGCCAACTTAACCTGCGGGACACCCGGATGGGATATGCTGCGCGGCAACATATGACCATACATATTCGGTCGTCATGCTCTATCAACTGCACGAACTGACCCGCAACCTGCTCGCCCCCTGGGTGCACCAGGCCCAGGCCAACGCCAGATTCTTCGCCAACCCGGGCCACTGGTGGTCGCAGATGCCCGGCGCCGATCGCCTGGCGGCGGTCAATGAGCTGTTCCACCGCATCGGCAAGGATTACGAGAAGCCCGAGTGGGGCATCAACGAAATCGAGGTCGACGGCGAGCGCGTGCCGATCGTCGTGCACGAGGAAGTGAGCAAGCCGTTCTGCAAGCTGCTGCGCTTCAAGCGCCACAGCAATGAAGCCGACCAGCTGCACACCATGCTCAACCAGCCGTTCGTGCTGGTCGTGGCACCGCTGTCCGGGCACCACGCCACGTTGCTGCGCGATACCGTGCGCACGCTGCTGCGCGACCACCGTGTGTACGTCACCGACTGGGTGGACGCGCGCATGGTGCCGGCCAACGAAGGCGAGTTTGGCCTGGACGATTACATCGCCTACATCCAGGAGTTCATCCGCCATCTGGGCGTCGAACGCCTGCACGTGGTCAGCGTGTGCCAGCCGACGGTACCGGTGCTGGCCGCGGTTTCGCTGATGGCCAGCCGTGGCGAGCCGACACCGCGCACCCTGGTGATGATGGGCGGCCCGATCGATGCACGCTGCAGCCCGACCGCAGTGAACAACCTGGCCACGCAGAACCCGCTGTCGTGGTTCGAGAACAACGTCATCCACACCGTGCCGGCCAGCTATCCCGGCGCCGGCCGCCGCGTGTATCCGGGCTTCCTGCAGCACGCCGGCTTCCTGTCGATGAACCCCAGCCGCCACTTCAGTTCGCACTGGGATTTCTACACCGACCTGGTCAAGGGCGACCTGGAAGACGCCGACGCGCACCGTCGCTTCTACGACGAGTACAACGCGGTGCTGGACATGCCGGCCAAGTACTACCTGGATACCATCCGCGTGGTGTTCCAGGACTTCCTGCTGCCGCGTGGCGAGTGGGTGGTCAATGGCGAGAAGGTCGACCCGTCGGCGATCCGCGATACCGCGCTGCTGAGCATCGAGGGCGAACTGGATGACATCGCCGGACTCGGCCAGACCGAAGCAGCGCAGGCGCTGTGCACCGGCATTGCTGCTGACCGCCGCGAGCATTTCATCGTCGAAGGCGCCGGCCACTACGGCATCTTCAGCGGCCGTCGCTGGCGCGAAGTGGTGTACCCGAAGGTCCGCGACTTCTTCGCTGCGCATGCCGAGGCACCGGCGGCGAAGGCCACGAAGAAGAAGAGCAACGTCACTCCGTTGCGGCGAAAGGCGGGGTAACTCCCCGCCGTGGGGTCGGATCCCTTTCCAACGGAGGGGGCTCTGACCCAGCATGATGGGATCCGGGGTCAGAGCCCTGTTCTGCGAACAGGGATCCGACCCCTGGCCTGTTACAACCGCACCAGCAGGTTCTTGGCAATCAGCCCGTGCAGCTTGCCGATGCCCCGTGCCAGGTGCATCGTCAACAGCAGCAGCAGCACGCCCACAGCTGCGATCACGATGCCCACCAGCGGCGAGGCGGCCATCGGCAGCACGTTCACGCCATCGATGTAGACACCCGGAATGTCACCGCTGAACAGCGCGGCCACGGGCGCCCAGATGAGCCCCAGTGACAGCGACAGCAGCGTCACCGCGATGGTGAAGTAGACCACGCCCAACGGCAGCATGAGCACGAAGTACAGCAGGGTCAGCCAGGTACGGCCATCGGTGAACATGTCGCCGATGCGCTGCAGCCACGTGCGGCTACGGTCGGTGTAGCGCGGACGGCGCGGCATGCGCTCGCCCAGCAATGCTTCCACGAGCCGCCCTTCCAGCAGCGCCAGCCCGCGCACTGAGCCGAAGAACAGCACGGTCAGCGGAATCCCGACGATCAGGATCAACAGGCCGAGCGAGAGCGACAGGCCGGTCACCACCCAGGTGAAGAAGAAGATGCCGGTGGCCAGCGACAGCAGCATGTAGAACAGCGCGCCATAGGTATGCGGATCGGCCACCACCCCGAAGAATCGCGCCAGCAGCGAGCGTTGCACCGGCGCCGGCGGCGGCGCGGCCGGTTCGACGCCACTGGCTTCGGCAGCGGCACGCAGTACCGGCGCGGTATCCGCACGCGGCGTACGCAGCGCGCGGTTCACCGTCACTTCGGTCTCGCGGTAGATGTCGGCCACTTCGTCCGGCGCGCCATAGCTGCCGGCCACATCGGCGATCACCTCGGCCTCGCTGCGGCCGGGCTGCGCCGCCAGCTCCGAGCGCAGGTATTCCTCGGCGTCGTACAACGCGTCCTGCACCATCGCCGGATCGGCACCTTCCAGCGCCGCGCGCAGCTGCGCCAGGTACTGCGGAATGGTGGTCGGCAGGGCGCGGCCTGCCAGGCTCGGGTCGTTCATTGCGGTACCCCCTCCAACACGGAATCGACGGAATCACGGGTGGCCTGCCACGCCTGGCGCCACTGCGCCAGCACCTCGCGGCCACGTTCATTGATGCGGTAGTAGCGCCGCGGCGGCCCGCTGCTGGACGGTTCCACATGGCTTTCCAGCAGGCGGGCGCCCTCCAGGTTGCGCAGTACCGGGTACAGCGCGCTCTGCTTGCCGCTCAGCACCCCCTCGCCCACCCGCTCCAGCTCCTTGGCAATGAGGTAGCCGTACAGCGGCTCCCCGGCCCGGGCCAGCACCGCCAGCAGGGCCAGCGACACCGTTCCGGCGCTGAGCTCCTTCTGGAACTTCTTCAGGTGGACATCGTCCTCGGACATGACCGGCCCTCCACTACGTTGAAGTCCACAGTAGTGCGAAGTTCGGTATAGCGAATGTGTCGTTAGTCACTCTGCCGGTTGGCGTGACCGAATTGCTCGCGCAGAATCGAAGCCTTGTTCATGTTCCGGGGTTCCCATGCCGCACCGTCGTCGCCTTGCCCTGACCGCCCTCGCCCTCGCCTGCCTGCTGCCCGCCCTGGCCAGCGCCGCCACGCCCTACCGCAGCCCGCAGCAGATCCTGGACGCTTCGGCCGCCAGCGATTGGCGTACCCCCGCCCGGCCAATCTGCTGTACATGGACCTGCCGGCCGGGCGGGTGATCATCGAGCTGGCGCCGCAGTTCGCCCCGCGCCATGTCGCCAACATCCAGACCTTCGCCCACGAGCACTTCTGGGACGGCACCAGCATCTACCGCTCGCAGGACAACTTCGTGGTGCAGTTCGGCGATGCCGACGCCGATGACGCAGCCAAGGCCAGGCCGTTCGGCAGCGCCGCGCGCAAGCTGCCGGCCGAGTTCGAGCGCGCCAGCGCCGGCCTGAAGGTCAGCGTGCTGCCGGATCGCGATGGCTGGGCCGCGCAGACCGGTTTCGTCGACGGCTTCCCGGTCGGCCAGGACCCGCAAGCCGGCAAGGCCTGGCTGGCGCACTGCTACGGCATGCTCGGTGCCGGCCGCAGCAACGAGGAAGACAGCAGCATCGGCGCCGAACTGTACGTGGTGACCGGCCAGTCACCGCGTCAGCTGGACCGCAACATCACCCTGGTTGGTCGCGTGCTGAAGGGCATGGAGCTGCTCAGCGCAACGCCGCGCGGACCGGCGCCGATGGGCTTCTACACCGACCCGAAGCTGCGTACGCCGATCGTGTCGATCCGCCGTGCCAGCGATGTGCCGGTGGCCGAACGCACGCCGATCCAGGTACTGCGTACCGACTCGAAGACCTTTGCCGATACGGTGGAGGCGCGACGCAATCGCGTGGATGATTTCTACAAGCGCCCGGCCAGGCATATCGATCTTTGCAATATCCCGGTGCCGGTGCGCTGATGGTTTCCTGCGTGTGACGCGTGCTGAAGGGGCTTCATTGTTCATGGGCGTCACTTTTCTTTTCGCGCAAAAAGAAAAGTAACCAAAAGAAAAGCGCCGCCGGGTCGCGAGCCGCCGTGCTTCGCACGCCGGTCCCCTGCGCTTCTCAGTGAATCAGGGGACGGCGTGCACAAGGCAGCCGACTAGCAGTCGGCTCTACAGGACATCGGCAGCTCTTCGCCCCTGATTCCCCTGCGATGCTCGGCTCGCGCAAGGCGGACTGAAAAATCAAGATCAACAGCAAAAACATCCGCGCATGGCGTGAATCTACTGGGTGCAGCTGTGGCCTTTGATCTGGGTCCGCCTTGAGCGAGCCGAGCACCGCAGGTCCGGCGAGGGCGAAGAGGCGCGGGTGTCTGAGCGCAGCGAGTTCCCGCGCCGTCCCTCGACGGGCCGAGGAGCGCAGGGTACCGGTGCGAAGCACCGGCTCGCGACCTGGCGGCGTGCTTCTTTGGTTACTTTCTTTGCACGAGCAAAGAAAGTGACACCTCCCCGCAGGCGCGGAAATGGGCCCGCCGGGCATGGCTCGGTGCTACCGCTGCGTGCGCGCGCTCAGCCCTTCTGACTCACCGCCACGCTACCCAGAATCAACGCACCGGCAATCAGCATCTGCAGCGTCACCGGCTCATCCAGGAACAACCACGCAAACGCCGCACCGAACAACGGAATCAGGTAGGTCACCGTAGACGCCCGCGACGGGCCGATACGGCCAATCAGGCGGTAGAACATCAGGAACGCCAAGCCGGTACAGGCCACGCCCAGCGCGATCGCAGCGCCCCAGGCCTTCAGCGGGATCGCCGCCTGCGGCCAGTGGCTGACCGCCATCGGCAGCATCCACAGCGAGGCGCACGACAGCGTTGCCGCCGCGGCGGCGGCCGACGGCAACCCGGTCATGTGCCGCTTCACCAGGTTCACGCCCAGGCCGTACAGCAGCGATGCCGCCGCACCGGCCAGCACTGCGGTGCCGATGCTCAGGCCGGAAACCTTGGCCGTGGCCAGCACCACCACGCCGGCGAAGCCGACCAGCAGCGCCCCGGCACGGCGCATGCCGATCTTCTCGCCGAAGAACAGGAACGCGATCAGCGCGGCGAACAGCACCGTCATCGCATTGCAGATCGCACCGATCGCAGCCGGCGCCTGCTCGGCGGCATAGGCAAACAGCACGAACGGCAGCGCCGAATTGATCAGGCCGATCGGCGCCAGCCACAGCCAGCGGCGCGGCGGGAACTGCGCGCGGGCGCGCCACAGGAACGGCAGCAGCACCAGCGCGCCCAGCGCCAGCCGCACCTCGACCAGCGCGAATGGGCCGAACGACGGCACCGCCACCCGCATGAACAGGAACGAGCAGCCCCAGATGGCGCCCTGCAGGGTCAATTCCAGCGGCGTGCGCCAGTCGCGCTCGGCCGCCTGTGGGATCGCATTCATGTCCTGCCTCCGTCCATCGTCTGTTCCTCGCCAAGGCAGACAGGATCAGGCGCAGACGCCCGCCGCACAAGCGCGTAGTATCGCTGTCAGCCACAAATATGGTTTGAGGCTCGACATGCTGCTCCGTCCTTCCCTGCTCCCCGCACTGGCCGTGTTCGCGGTCGCCGCACGCCACCAGAATTTCGCCCAGGCCGCGCAGGAGCTGCACCTGACCGCCAGCGCGGTCAGTCACCACGTGCGCCGCCTGGAAGAAGTACTTGAAGTTCGCCTGTTCCTGCGCCACGCCCGCGGCGTGCGCCTGACCGCCGAGGGCCGGCAGCTGGCCGACGCCGCCAGCGCCGCGTTCACCGATGTCGCGGCGGTGGCCCATCACCTGCAACCGGATGCCGACAGCGTGCCGCTGCGGATCACCACGCTGCGCTCGCTCTCGTACTGCTGGCTGCTGCCGCGACTGCCACGCTTCACCCAGGCCTATCCACACATCCGCATCGAGCTGCACACCGGCAGCGGGCTGGACCGCTACGACGACAACGGACCGGAAGTCGGCATCCGCTACGGGCTGGGCCAATGGCCGGGCCTGCGTGCACAGCACCTGATGGATGACTTCCTGTTCCCGGTGGCCTCACCGGCGCTGGCCGGGGTCGAAGCACTGGTTGATCCGGCGCGCATCGCCGGCCTGCCGCTGCTGACCGACCTGTCTCCTCAGGGCTGGCGTGACTGGTTCCGCCACGCCGGTGTGCGCCCACCGTCGCCCCTGCCGCCGATGCACACGTTCGCCGACAGCACCGACGCGATGCGTGCGGCGGTGTATGGCATGGGCGCGGTGCTGGCGCGCACCCACATCGCCCAGCCCTACCTGCAGCGCTACGAGGTGGTGCGCCTGCCCGGTCCGGCATTGAAGGCACGCTATGCCTACCACGTGGTGCGCGCAGAAGGGCAACCGCCGAGCCCGGCCGCGCGCCTGTTCATCGACTGGTTGCTGGAACAGGCGCAGGACGAGCGCACGCCGGTCCCGGCATTGCCGGACAGCCTGCTCGGGCGGCCGGCGACGCACGCCTGACTGCGCCCTCACCCGTTCTTTGCCTCACGCTGGCTAGGCTGCTGGCGAACCCACAACGTACCTATGCCATGGCCATGCTGCGACTGCGCATCACCGGAACCGAAGACGACGCCCGCGCCATCAGCGACCTGCTGCTCGGCCTGGACGGCATCGAACATGTCGAGGAAACCGACGACCTGATGCCGCATATGGACGACGACGATTCCAGTTCGGCCGGGCTGTCCGATGACATCGGCCCGGGCATCCACGAGTTGGAAGTGGAAGTCGGCAATGAAAGCACCGCGCAGAAGGTGCGCGATGCGGTGCAGGAACTGGCGCTGGAGCTGGATGTGTTCGTCGAGTACGAGACCGACGAGGGCTGATGCCGGCTGACGGCCGGCATCAGCCTTCACCTCAGCGGTTGGGCGGTAGCTTGCGGCGGCGACGCCACCATGCCCGCACACCCCAGGCCGCGATCAAGGCCAGCACCGCCACCGGCAGCAGTGCGGCCGCAGCGCGGATCAGGAACGAGATGCTGGTGCTGAGGATGCCGCCCGACTCGCTCAGCGCCTCACCGATCTCGCTGCGGCTGCGCTGGCCAGAGGTGGTGTCGAAGTGGATCGCCACCAGCTGGGTATCGATGCGCCGGCGCTGCTGCGCAGCATCCTTGTTGGCCTGCTCGACACCCGCCTCGATCTCCGACAGGCGCGTGGTGATCGCCATCAGGTCTTCGATCTTCAGGTCCTTGCGGTCCTGGTAGGACAGCAGGCGGGCGTGCTCCTTTTCAAGCCGTGCCTTGGTCAATGCCGTGTCGGCCACCGCCTGCGCGAGATCCTCGGCGCGCGTATTGCGCGACTGCAGCTTGCCGCCTTCACCAGCCATCGCGATCAGCGGCTCGGTACCCTTCGGCGCGACGCGCACCTTGACCTCGCCGCTGGGCTGCTCGCCGCCGTGCTGCTCGACCTGCAACACTGCACAGTCGCCGAACTTCGCGCTCTGGCAGGCCTGAGCGATCTGCTGGATGCGCGGTGCTATCTGCGCCGCTTCCAGCTGCACCTGCACGTCATGTTCGTAGGCCAGGAAGGCGCCTTCCGGCGAAGCGATGGCAGCCTCGGCGGCCGTGGCGCCCGCATCCCCCACCATGTCGCCCTGCTTGGCGCAGGCGCCCAGCGCCAGCAGCAGTACCGGCAGCGCCGCCCTGCGCGTCCACGCTCGCACCGGCCTCACAGTGCCGCTCCGTCGTAGGAGGTCACCGAAAGGCCCGCCAGATCCACCTGCGGCACGCAGCGCACGTTCACCGCCACCATCGGTGTGCCGGTGCGAGGGTCGACCGCTTCGCTGTAGGGAGCGATACCGCATTCGCGGCAGTGGTGGTGGTCGATGTGGGCCTTGTTGAAGTGGTAGGTGGCCACGTCAGCCGGATCGGTGGCCAGCTTGAACGCCGCACGCGGAGCGAACCACAGCAGGCTGCCGCGACGCCGGCACATCGAACAGTTGCAGTCGATGACGTCGCTGATCGGCGCCTCGGCCTGCACGGTGAATGCGATCCTGCCGCAATGGCAGCTTCCCTGGTATTCCATGTCCTGCGCTCCTTTGGAGGGTCCTTGAATCCGCCCATGGTAATCCTATGGCACGGGGACAAAGCAGCGACGGGGCCCTATGCTCAGGGTTTGACCCCGTACAGGAATGCCGATGCGCCCGCATCTTCTTGCCCTCGCCCTGGTCGCCGCGCTGGCCGGTTGCCAGCCGGCCGACGCCCCGACCAATGCTTCCACCCCGGCCGCCAGCCAGCAGGCCGGTGACGCGGCGGTCGACGCCGCCTTCGCCGATCTGTCCAAGCGCGCGCTGGACACCTGGATGCAGCTTTCGCCAGTCAGCGCCACCCAGATCGGTGACCACCGCTACGACAGCGAGCTGGACGACCTGAGTGCCGCCGGCCAGCAGAAGACCGTGGCCGCCTACAAGGCGCTGCTGGGCGAGCTGGACAAGATCGAGGTGGCCAAGCTGGGCCGTGAGAACCAGGTGGACGCAGCGATCCTGCGCAACCAGCTGCAGTCGGAAATCTGGAACGCCGAAGTGCTGCAGTCCGGCAAGTGGGACCCGCAGCTGTACAACGGCATCGCCGGCAGCGCGATCTACGGCCTGATGGCGCGCGAGTTCGCACCGCTGCCGGAGCGCCTGAAGGCGGCCACCGCGCGCATGGAGAAGCTGCCGGCGATCTTCGCCCAGGCCCGCGAGAACCTGGACCCGGCCCGCGTGCCGAAGATCCACGCCGAGACCGTTGCCAAGCAGAACAAGGGCATCCTCAGCATCGTCGATACCTTCATCACCCCGCACATCGGCGAACTGCCGCAGGCCGACCAGCAGCGTCTGCAAGCGGCCATCGACGGCCTGAAGAAGGCCGTGGACGAGCAGCAGACCTGGCTGGACAAGACCCTGGTACCGAACGCCAAGGGCGACTTCCGCATCGGTGCGGAGAAATACGACCAGAAGCTGAAATTCGCGCTGAGCTCCTCGCTGTCGCGCCAGGAGATCGGTGAGCGTGCGCGCGCCGAACTCAAGCGCGTGCGCGAGGACATGTACGGCATCGCGCAGACCGTGCTGAAGGACAAGCCGGGTGCACCTGAGATGCCGGCCCAGCCGACCGACGAGCAGCAGCAGAAGGCGATCGAGGCCGCGCTGGAACTGGCCTACGCCGACAAGCCGGCACGCGACAAGGTGGTCGACGATGCCAAGGCCGCGCTGGAGCAGTCCACCGCGTTCGTACGCGAGCACGATCTGATGACGCTGCCCGATGCGCCGGTGGACATCATCCTGATGCCGGAATTCCAGCGTGGCGTGGCCGTGGCCTACTGCGATTCGCCGGGCCCGCTGGACAAGAACCTGAAGACCTTCTACGCCGTGTCGCCGATTCCGGACGACTGGAACGAGAAACAGGTCGACTCGTTCCTGCGTGAGTACAACTCGCGCATGATCCACCTGCTCAGCATCCATGAAGGTACTCCGGGCCATTACCTGGAAGGCTGGCATTCGGCCAAGTTCCCCTCGACCCTGCGTGCGGTGTTGCGTTCAGGCCTGTTCGCCGAAGGCTGGGCGGTCTACACCGAGCGCATGATGCAGGAGCAGGGTTACCTCAACAACGATCCGCTGTTCCACCTGGTGCAGCTGAAGTTCTACCTGCGCACCATCTCCAACGCGATCCTCGACCAGGGCGTGCACGTGGACAACTGGGATCGCGAAAAGGCGATGCACCTGATGACCCACGACGCGTTCCAGCAGGAAAGCGAAGCGGCCGGCAAGTGGGTGCGCGCGCAGCTGACGTCGGCACAGCTGCCGACCTACTTCGTCGGTGCGCAGGAACACTTCGACACCCGCAAGGCAGTGCAGGAGAAGCTGGGCGACAAGTTCAACCTGAAGGCGTACCACGACCAGGTGCTGTCCTACGGCGCACCGCCGGTGCGTTTCGCCCGCCAGCTGATGCTGGACCAGCCGATCGAGTGATCGGGACGGTGTGAGACGAAGCGGAGCGGCCCGGGGAAACCCGGGCCGCTTTCTTTGTTCGCCCCTGCTTGGGCTGCTGCCGGATCAGAGCAGATGGATGTACATTTTCTTTGAGCCCAGCCGCAGATCCATAAAGTACTCGGCACCACAACCACGACAGGCTGCAGGGCAATCTTCATCGCTGCCCCGCTCGTTTTCCAATGAGCCAGCCACGACCGGGTATCCGCACTCGAAACAGTTGAAAGCCACATGGTTGCCATGCGGATCAGCAGGGATCTGGTCACCCTCACCGTCCATCACCAGGAAATCCGTGATTCTCATTTCCACTCCCTCCCGCTGAATTGAGGACGAAAGACGAGCCGAACATCTAGCGTCAGTTGTGCGAAAGCAACGCGCGGATTGCACCACAGCGTGGCGCTTTACGTCCGCATCAGATCTCGATGCGTCGAAGCAATTGCCTGGGCTCCGCCTCCGTGCCCCGTTCAAAAAGCCTTGAAGCAATCACTGCTCCGCGGCCACGAAACCACCGGTCTGTCGCGCCCACAGCCGCGCGTACAGGCCACCGGCCGCAATCAGTTCGGCATGGCTGCCGGTCTCGACGATGCAGCCCTGGTCCATCACCACCAGCCGGTCCATGCGCGCGATGGTCGACAGCCGGTGCGCGATCGCGATTACCGTCTTGCCGCCCATCAGCTCATCCAGGCTGTCCTGGATTGCCGCTTCGACTTCCGAGTCCAGTGCCGAGGTCGCTTCGTCCAGCACCAGGATCGGCGCGTCCTTCAGCAGCACGCGGGCAATGGCGATGCGCTGGCGCTGGCCACCGGACAGCTTCACGCCGCGCTCGCCGACATGCGCGTCGTAGCCACGACGCCCCTGCCCGTCCACCAGCGTATCGATGAAGGCTTCGGCACGCGCCTTGGCTACGGCAGCACGCAGCTGCTCCTCGGTCGCATCGGGGCGGCCATACAGCAGGTTGTCGCGGATCGAGCGATGCAGCAGCGAGGTGTCCTGGGTGACCACGCCGATCTGCTGGCGCAGGCTTTCCTGGGTGACGTAGGCGATGTCTTGGCCGTCGATCAGGATGCGGCCACTCTCCAGGTCGTACAGGCGCAGCAGCACGTTCACCAGGGTCGACTTGCCGGCACCGGAAGGACCGACCAGGCCGATCTTCTCGCCCGGCTTCACCACCAGGTCGAGGCCGGCGATCACGCCGCCCTTCTTGCCGTAATGGAAGTGGATGTCCTGGAAGTGCACGCCACCGCGGGTCACCTGCAGCGGCACCGCGTCCCCGCGGTCCTGCACGGTCAGCGGCTGGGCGATGGTGGTGATGCCATCCTGCACCGTGCCGATGTCCTCGAAGATGCCGTTGATGGTCCACATGATCCAGCCGGACATGTTGTGGATGCGGATCACCAGGCCGGTCGCCAGCGTGATCGCGCCCACGGTGATATGGCCGCCATTCCACAGCCACAGCGCGAGCCCACAGGTGCCGGCAATCAGGAAACCGTTGACGATGGCGATGGTCAGGTCCATGCCGGTGGTTACCCGGGTCTGCGCGCGGTGCTTGACCGCCAGTTCCTGGATCGACTCGGCCACGTAGGCCTGTTCGCGCCCGCCATGGGCGAACAGTTTCAGCGTGGGAATGTTGGTGTAGCCATCGACGATGCGGCCCATCGCCTTGGAGCGCGCTTCGGACGCAATCCAGGCCCGCTCCTTCGCGCGCGGCACGAAGTAGACCATGATCACCACGTAGGCCAGCAGCCACAGGATCAGCGGCACCATCAAACGCCAGTCGGCCTGCGCGAACAGGTACAGCGCCGTGCCGGTATAGACCACGATGTACCAGAGCGAATCGACCATCTGTACCGCCGACTCGCGCAGCGAGGTACCGGTCTGCATGACCCGGTTGGCGACACTGCCGGCGAAGTCGTTCTGGAAGAAGCTCAGGCTCTGCCGAACCACGTAGTTGTGCATCAGCCAGCGCGAGCGGTTGCTCAGGCCGGGCACGATGGCCTGGTTGACCAGCAGGTTGTGCAGGCCCACCAGGATCGGCCGCGCGATGACCGTGATGAACAGCATCCAGCCCAGTTCATTGGCATGGCGCTTGAAGAAATCGGCACCGGGCTGCTCGGCGACCATGTCGACGATGCGGCCCAGGTAGTCGAACATGGCCACTTCCACCAGCGCCAGCAGCAGGCCGGCAATCAGGGTCGCCAGCAGCACCGGCCAGACCGGGCGCAGGTAGTGCAGGTAGAACGGCAGCACCTTGCGCGGTGGCATGCGCCCATCCACGGGCGGGAAAACCGGGATCAAGGATTCAAACCAACGGAACATCGCATTCCCTCGCCATCAATAGCCGGCGGAGTATCCCACGCCGGATGTGTACGCCGGCCGACGATGCCGTGGCGCCGGTAGTGCCGGCCGCTGGCCGGCAACCTCGCGACGTTTCCAGGGATCATGAGGTTGCCGGCCAGCGGCCGGCGCTACCCTCATTCTTTGACCGGGGTGAACAGCAGGTCCTGAAAATCGAAACTGAAATCGGTCAGGTCGGAAATCGGCTGCGTGCGCACCTCACGCACTTTGCCATCCGGGTCCAGGCTGAAGTTCACGAACGCATCGGCGTTGAGCGAACGGTCGTCCCAGCGCACGATGAAGGTGTCGTGCTGCCAGTGCTCCAGGCGCCCGCTCAGCTGCGCGGTCTTCGCAAAGCGCAGGCGCAGGCCCTTGCCTTCGGCGCTGATCTGCATGTCGCCATACCAGCGGTCGCGGAAGCTGCCGGTGTAGCCGGCCAGCGCCAGCGATGGCCTGCTGCCCTTGTCGCGTGCGCTCTGGTGCTTGGCCCAGGCCTCGTCGGCCTTGTCCTGACCCTTGGCCACGGCCTTGGCATAGGCGTCCACCCAATCGTGCTTTTCTCCGCCCAGGTAAGCGTCAAGCACGCTCAGGGTGATCGCATTGAACGCCGCGCCCACTTCCTGGTTGGTCAGCACCACCACGCCCAGCTTCTCGCCTGGCACCAGGGTCAACCGCGAGACCATGCCCGGCCAGCCACCGGTATGCCAGACCAGCTTCTGACCACGGTAGTCGCTCAGGCTCCAGCCTTCGCCATAGCCGGCGAAGTTGGCCCGCGCCGGTGCCAGCTCCGGCACGCTCGGCGCCGGGATCGACTGCGGGGTAATCATCCGCCACATCTGCTGCTGGCTCTTCTCGCTGAACAACGGCGTGCCGTCAGCCAGCTTGCCTTCGGCCAGCTGCACCTGCATCCAGCGCGCCATGTCGTGCGCGCTGGAATAGATGCCACCGGCGCCGGCATTGTTCGACCAGGTCAGCGGTGCAACGGTGCGCAGGTCCTTGAAATCGTACTTGGCGTGGCCGACCGCCGCCTTGTCACCTGGCTTCAGGTGGTCGGCGTTGTAGCGCGTGCCGGCCATCCCCACCTTGTCGAAGATGCGCGTCTGCAGGAACTGCTGGTAGCTCATGCCGGACACGCGCTCGATCACCTGTTGGGCCACCGCGTACAGGATGTTGTCGTAGGCATAGCTTTCGCGGAAGCCGCCCTTCAGCGGCACCCTGCCCAGTCGCTCCACCACTTCGGCGTTGCTGTAGGAGGTGGCCGGCCAGAACAGCAGGTCACCGGCGCCCAGGCTCAGCCCGCTGCGATGCGACAGCAGGTCGCGGATCGTCATCTGCCCGGTCACGAACGGATCGGACATGCGGAACGACGGCAGGTGGTCGATCACCTTGTCATCCATCTTCAGCTTGCCGTCCTCGGCCAGCAGGTTCAGCGAGGTGGCGGTGAACGCCTTGGTGTTGGAAGCGATGGCAAACAGGGTGTCGGCCTGCACCGGTTCCGGCTTGCCCTGCTCGCGCACGCCCCAGCCACGTTCCAGCACCACCTGGCCATCCTTGACCACGGCCACGGCGATGCCGGGCACGTCGAACTGCGTGCGCACGCGCTCGACGGTCGCATCCAGGTCCTGCAGCTGCTGCGGGGTCGCCGCATTGGCCATGGTCGTGCACGCCAGCAGCACGGCTCCTCCGATCCAGGTTTTCATCCAGCACCATCTCCGAACAGGGGTAGCGGCCATGTGCAGGCCGTCACCGGGGTTTCGCAGGATGGTAACGGTCGCCGATGCACCCTGCCCCGTGCCATAGGAGGGGTGTCATGGGCGCGAATGGCCAACCAAGCAACGGCTCCACCATCATTCCGTGCCTGCGCTACCGCGACGCGCTGGCCGCCATCGACTGGCTGCAGCGGGCCTTCGGCTTCCATGCCCAGGCCGTGTATGCCGATGGCGATACGGTTTTCCATGCCCAGCTCACCTTCGGCAACGGCATGATCATGCTCGGCTCGGCCAACAACCAGAGCGCGTGGAGTGAACACGCGGTCCTGCCCGGAGAAGTCGGCGGCCGCCAGACCCAGAGCGCCTGCGTGATCGTCACCGATGTCGATGCGCACTATGCGCGGGCCAAGGCGGCTGGGGCACGCATCGTCATCGACATTGCCGACCAGGACTACGGCGGCCGCGGCTATGCCTGTGCCGATCCTGAAGGCTACCTGTGGTGGTTCGGCAACTACGACCCCTGGCGCGAGGACCACAGCCAGTGAACGCTGCCGCCGCCGGCCAGATGGCGATCCGCTGCGGTATTGGCGGCTGGGTGTTTCCCGAGTGGCGCGGCGGCATGTTCTATCCGGTGGGACTGCCGCAGCGCGAGGAACTGGCCCATGCCAGCCGCGCCCTGCGCTGCATCGAGATCAACGGCACCTTCTACCGCACACCGACTGCGGCCCAGTGCGCGCAGTGGGCCGCGCAGACGCCGGAAGGCTTCCGTTTCTCGATGAAGGCGCCACGCTACCTGGTGCAGCGCCGCGACCTGGCCAGCACCGTGGAAGCGGCCACGCCATTCCTGCAGGCGGCACTTGCGCTCGGTGACCGGCTCGGCCCGCTGCTGTGGCAGTTCGATCCGCACCATCCGGCCGACGCCGATGCATTGGAAGCGCTGATGGCGAAGCTGCCGAAGCAGCTCGAGGGCGCGCCGTTGCAGCACGCTCTGGAAGTGCGCAACGCCGAGGCACATGGACCGGCTCTGGTCGCCGCCGCGCGCCGCCACGGCGTGGCGCTGGTGATCGAGGACAGCGACGAGGCGCCATTGCATGGCGATGTCAGTGCGGGCTTCGTCTACGCGCGGATCAAGCGCAGCCAGGCCCGCTTGAACGAGGGCCTGCCTGCGTCCGTGCAGCAGCGCTGGGCTGAACGCGCACGACGCTGGTCACGCGGCGAGCCGGTGGACGACCTGCCCTGCCTGGCCGGGCCCGCCCCGGAAACCCCGCGCGAGGTCTACCTGCTGTGCATCGGTGCCGGCAAGGCCCGCAACCCGGCCGCAGCGATGGCCCTGCAGCGCCCCATCGACGGCGCCAGCGGTCCAGCCCCCACAGCAGGGTCCAGCCCACCACGAACACGCCCGCAACGCGCAGCACGTTGAGCAGGAAGGCCGCCAGCCCCAGGCGTTGCAGTTCGAGGAATGGATACGGCGCCTGTCCGGTCATTGCAGCGACCAGCATCGCCCAGCCAAGGTAGGCCAGCGGTACCAGCAGCACACCGCCCAGCGCGCGCCAGCGCAGCGCCCCATGCGGCAGCAGCCACCACCACCCGAGCAGGTACAGCGCCGGCACAGCGTAGTGCAGGCCGGCATCGACCCACCATTGCAGCCCGGTGGGCTGCCACAGCCCCTGCAACGCCAGCATGTAGATGCACGCGGTCACCCCGATGCACAACGCGATCACCGCGGCGACAGTCGTGTCCAGCACACCCGCACGGATCAGCCTGACGCATCCCAGGCACACCGCCAGGTTGCTGAGAATCGTGAAGTAGCCAACGAAGCGCAGTGTCGCCATGCCGACCCCGGCAGCCGCCCCGGGGCCGCGTAGCAGCAACAGGTATTGCAGCAGCAACGCGGTGGCGGCCACCAGTGCAGTCAGTGCTGCCCATGCACGCAGGGCGGAGCGGTTGGCAGCCATTGCAGGGTTCCCCTGAGGAGTTTCCGCGAGCATGCCACAGGCGTCGCCGGCGACCGTACGATTGCCTCACAATAGGCCGATGAGCACACCCGACACCCGCAAAGCGCTGTGGCAGATCCATTTCTGTGTCCTGCTGTGGGGCGTCACCGCCATCCTCGGCAAGCTGATCACCCTGCCCGCACTGCCGCTGGTGTGGTGGCGCATGCTGCTGGTGACAGCGATGCTGGCCCTGCTGCCGCGGGTCTGGCGCGGGTTGCGCACCCTGCCCCCGCGGCTGGTCGCCGGCTACGCCGGTATCGGCGCGCTGGTCGCCCTGCACTGGCTGACGTTCTACGGCGCGGTGAAGCTGGCCAATGCCTCGGTGGCTGCCACCTGCATCGCACTGGCACCGGTGTTCACCTCGATCATCGAGCCGTGGGTGGCCAAGCGGCCGTTCCAGCTGCGTGAGCTGGCGTTTGGCCTGGCGGTGCTGCCGGGTGTTGCGCTGGTGGTCGGTGGCGTGCCCGATGGCATGCGCCTGGGTGTGTTGATCGGCGCGATCTCGGCGCTGCTGGTGGCGGTGTTCGGTTCGCTCAACAAGCGCATGGTCAGCCATGCCGATCCGCTCACGGTCACCGCGCTGGAGCTGGGTGCCGGCACCCTCACACTGACCCTGCTGGCGCCGCTGATGCCCTATCTGCTGCCGGCGCTGGCCAGCCCGCTGTGGGTGGTCCCGAATCTGCACGACGGGATCCTGCTGCTGGTGCTGGCCGGGTTCTGCACGCTGCTGCCGTTCGCCCTGGCCCTGGTCGCGCTGCGCCACCTGAGTGCCTACACGGTGCAGCTGGTGACCAACCTGGAGCCGGTCTATGCGGTGGTACTGGCGGTGGTGCTGCTGCGCGAGCAGCACGAAGTCACCCCGTGGTTCTACCTGGGCGTGGCGATCATCGTCGGCGCGGTGTTCCTGCATCCACTGCTGAACCGCCGCAAGCCGGTGCAGCATCCGGAAATCCTCGGCACGGCCGAAGCGCGCAACATCGCCGATTGAGTGCATCCACGCATGGCGTGGATGGCCGCATCAGCGCTGCGGCCAATGCCAGGCCGGCGCATCCAGCAGGCCCTGCCCGCTCAACAGCGTGCGGCCCTGTTCCTTGTACAGATGCAGCGAATGGCACCCTGGCGCCTGTTCCAACGCCGCGATCAGCCGGCTGGCGTGCGACACCACCCATACCTGGCTGCGCGCACTGGCTGCGATGATGAGCCGCGCCAGCGCCGGCAGCAGGTCCGGGTGCAGGCTGGTCTCCGGTTCGTTGAGCACCATCAGCGGCGGTGGGCGTGGTGTGTGCAGCGCCGCCGCCAGCAGCAGGAAGCGCAGCGTGCCGTCGGAGAGCTCGGCCATCGACAATGGCCGCAGCAACCCAGGTTGGTGGAAGCGCAGCGCCAAGCGTCCATCCAGCGCCTCGAAATCGACCGTGGCGCCCGGGAACGCGTCATCGACGCTGCGTGCCAACGCAACCGGGTCGCCGATCTCGAGGATGGTCACCCAGGCCGCCGCCAGGTCCCGGCCATCGTGATGCAGCACCGGCGTGCGCGTGGCCATCGCCGGTTGCCGCGCCGGGGCATCGCCATCGCTGCGGAAATGGTCATAGAAGCGCCAGCAACGGATGTACTCACGCAGGGTAATTGTTTCGGGCATGCGCTGCGGATCGCCGACCTGGGTGAACAGGCTGTCGAACAGCGACAACCGGTCATCCACCAGATCCCAACCGCGCGCATGGCGCTGCCGCACCATCGCCCCGCGACGATCGACCAGCTGGTTGGCGCTGCGCAGGAACGGCCCCGCCCAGATCGCCTCGGCCTTGATCTGCGGGTCCAGCGCAAACGCCGAACGGCTGGGCGGCGGGTAGCCGAGATCGATGGCGTAGCCGAATTCGTCGGTGGTGAAGCCGAGCTTCAATCCCACCGATTCCTGGCGTGGGCCGCCCTGCAAGGGGATTTCGCCGGCAGCAACCCGACGGTCTACTTTTTCCGGGCCCGCCCACAGCGCCGAACCCAGCCCACCTTCGCGGGCCAGCACCGCCGCGACGCCACCCTGCGCGGTCTCGGCCAGCAGGCGCAGCGCGCGGTACAGGCTGGACTTGCCACTGCCATTGTCGCCGGTCACCACATTCAACTGCTGCAGCGGCAATACCAGCCCGTGCAGCGAGCGATAGTGGGCGATGGCCAGGGTCTGCAACATGGTCGGCGTCCGGGAAAACAGGGCGTCATGCTGCCCGCTCTTGATCGCAGGCGCTGCGACGCGATGTGAATCGGGAAGAGCATCCACGCATGGCGTGGATCTACCGGGCGGGGCGCTTCAGCCCGCCACTTCCACCCGGTTGCGGCCATTGCCCTTGGCCCGGTACAGCGCCTTGTCGGCACGTGCCAGCGTGTCGTCCACGCTTTCACCGGGCTGGTGCTGGGCGATGCCGATACTGATCGTGACCGGGAAGCCCAGTGGCAGGTCGGCCACGGCCAGGCGCAGGAACTCGCACTGAAGTTCGGCGGTGCGCAGGTCGGTTGCGGGCATCACTGCCACGAACTCCTCGCCGCCATAGCGCGCCGCCATGCCACGGCCGGCAAAGTGCGACCGCAGCAGCGCGCCCAGTTCAGCCAGCACGCGGTCGCCGGTGGCGTGGCCCTGGAAGTCGTTGATGTGCTTGAAATGATCAATGTCCAGCAGCGCGACGCAGGCCTCAGCGGGCTGCTCCCCGGTCATCGCCACGGCCTCGTCCAGCGCCGCTGCCATCGCGCGGCGGTTCGGCAGGCCGGTCAGCGCATCAGTGCGGCTCTGCTCGGCCAGGTCGGCGTTCTGCGCCAGCAGCACGTCGTGGTACTCCGACAGCAGGCGCTCATAATCATCGCGTTCCAGCATGTGGTTCTGGATGTCGAGCGCGAAACGGCGCAACTCCATCACCAGCATCACCTGCCGCGACAGTGCGGCCAGCGCCTCGGCCTTGTCGCTGGCCAGGTGTTGCGGCTGTGCGTCGAACACGCACAGCGTACCCAGCGGCAAGCCGTCGGAGCTGATCAGCGGCGCGCCGGCATAGAAGCGGATGTGCGGATCGCCGACCACCACCGGATTGTCGTGGAAGCGCACATCCTGCAGCGCATCCTCGACCACCATGATCTGCTGCGGCTGCAGGATGGCATGGCCACACATCGATTCGCTGCGCAGGTTTTCCGCCGCATCGATGCCCTGGATCGATTTGAACCATTGCCGTTCGACATCGATCAGGGTCACCGCCGCCATCGAGGTGCCGCAGACCGCCTTGGCGATAACCACCAGGTCGTCGAAGGATTTTTCACGCTCCGAATCGAGGATGCGGTAGCGGTACAGCGCCTCGAGCCGAAGGGCTTCGTTGGCGGGCTTGTCGGGCTTGATCATGCAACGTCACGTTCCGGCAGGTCACCGCGAAGTCTAGCGGATGCCGGTGAGCAATCCGCATGGCGGGCCGTGCCGGCCGTTGGCCGGCATCCCGGATACCTCGCGCGCCCATTGCAGCCGGCCAGCGGCGGGCACTACCAGTCCAGCTGCTTCGGCAGCAGGCCCTGCAGCTCCTGCTCGGTCAGGTTGCGCCACTGGCCCGGCTTCAGCGCGCCAATCTTGATGTTGTCGATGCGCACGCGGCGCAGCTGGGTCACGCGATAGCCGAACTCGGCGGCCATCAGGCGGATCTGCCGGTTCAGGCCCTGCTGCAGGGTGATGCGGAAACCGAACTTGGCGATGCGCGAAGTCTTGCATGGCAGCGTCATCTGGTCGTGGATGCGCACACCACGCGCCATGCCGCGCAGGAACTCATCGGTGACCGGCTTGTTGACCGCCACCAGATACTCCTTCTGGTGGCCATTCTCGGCACGCAGGATCTGGTTGACGATGTCGCCGTTGCTGGTCATCAGGATCAGGCCTTCGGAGTCCTTGTCGAGGCGGCCGATCGGGAAGATGCGCTGTTCATGGCCGACGAAGTCGACGATGTTGCCCTTGACCGACGTCTCGGTGGTGCAGGTGACGCCGACCGGCTTGTTCAGCGCGATGTAGACGTGGCGGCGGGCGCCGGGCTTGCGGGCCACGCGCGCGCGCAGTGGCTGGCCATCCACCAGCACCTGGTCTTCCTCGCCCACCACCGCGCCGGTGCCGGCCGGGTGGCCGTTGACGGTGACCCGGCGGGCGGCGATCAGGCGATCGGCCTCGCGGCGGGAGCAGAAGCCGGTGTCGGCGATGTGTTTGTTGAGTCGGGTGGTCATCGCCCTATTATCCGGCATCGCCGCCCGCCGCGCTTCATGCCAGGCCGGGTGGATCGAGTTCTTCGCCGTCGAACACCCGGTTGCGGCCGGCACGCTTGGCCACGTACATGGCATGGTCGGCCCGGCGCAGCAGCGCGGCGAGATCGTCCTCGCCCGGCCGCCACTGCGCCAGGCCGATGCTGGCGGTGACCTCCAGGCCGGGCACCTGCAGCGCCCGGGCCGCCTCCGTGATGTGCCGGCGCAGGCGATCCAGGCGCGCCGACGCCGCCTCGCGGGGCATGCCCGGCATCAGCAGCAGGAACTCTTCGCCGCCCATCCGCACTACCTGGTCCTGGCTGCGTACCGCGGCACGCAATGCACGCGCCACCGCCACCAGCACCTGGTCCCCCACGGCGTGGCCATGGCGGTCATTGATGTCCTTGAACAGATCGATATCGAGGAAGCCGATCACCAGCGGGCCACGTTCGCGGTCAACCCGCTCCAGGTGGCGGGCCAGCTGCTGCAGGCCGGCACGGCGGTTGGGCAGGCCGGTCAGGCCATCGGTCTCGGCCAGCTGGCGCAGTTCATCGCGCTGCTGGCGCAGGCGACCCAGCCGCTGGTTCAGTGCGTAGGCGGCCATCATCAGCAGCCAGGTCACCGCCAGCTGCAGGGCCTCCACGCGGTATTCCAGCAACCACGCCGCGCGGCAGGCGTCGGCCAGGATCAACACCAGCATCGGCGCCAGCGCCGCCAGCCCCGCCTGCGCCCAGCGGTCACCGCGCAGCCGTGCCCACACCCCGGCCATCAACGCCAGGCCACAGCCCAGCAGATAGGACACCTGCAGGCCCTGCGCCACCCAGGCCAGGCTGTCCCATGGCAGCCAGGGCACCAGTGCAGCCAACACCAGCAATCCCCAAAGCGCCACCAGCTGGAACGGACGCGAACGCGGCAACAGGCGATCACCGCCATTCAGCCGCCACAGCGCCGGCAGCACCAGGGCCTGCGTGGCCGCAGTCAACACCAGCAGCCACCAGGCACCGCGCTCGCCCACCGGCAGCCAGGGTTCCGGATAGCCGCTGAGGCCACCGAGGATGGCCTGCCAAAGCACCAGCACGGTGGTACCGGCGATGTAGACCAAGAAACTGCGGTCGCGGGTGGTGAGGAAGGCCATCAGTGCCGACAACGCCAGTGCGATCGCCACGGCGATGCAGGCCGCGCGCACCAGCAGGCGGGCGGTATCGTTCTGCTGCACGGGACTGGGCGCGCCCAGCCGAAGGGTGGGTAC
This sequence comes from Stenotrophomonas sp. FR010, assembly GCF_047520755.2. Classification (NCBI taxonomy): domain Bacteria; kingdom Pseudomonadati; phylum Pseudomonadota; class Gammaproteobacteria; order Lysobacterales; family Lysobacteraceae; genus Stenotrophomonas; species Stenotrophomonas sp. FR010. The sequence continues at coordinate 240,200 of NZ_JAXBQT020000004.1, forward strand.
CCAACGCGCCTTCAACGGCGTCTGCCACGACACCAGGAATGGATCGTGACTGCCCGCTGGCGGCACCGCCACCAGCCCGATGCCTGCGCGGAAGCGTGAGTCTCGGGTACGGGCATCGTGCATGTTGCCGCAGATCTCGCGATCGCCATACTGCACGCGGACTTCGCCAGCGAACACATTGAACACGTCCAGGGCCTGCGGTTGCCCCGACCAGCCGCCCGGCGGCGCAGGCACCTGCACCTGCTGCCGGTGACCGGCCAGCATGCCCGGCGTGCATGCGCGATGTGGAGTGGGTTCATCGGTGGCTGCGCCGACCAGCAGGTAATCGCGGCCGGCTTCGACGGCAGCGGCCCACAGTGGCCACGGCGTCGCCAACCACACCAGCAGCACGACCAGCACCGCCCCTGTTCCGTACTGCCACTGCCTGCCGCCCACGCCACGTCCTGTTGCTGCTTACGCCCGCGCCCACTGCGCGTCGCCCCTGGCAGGCATTATCGCAGCCGCGGCTGCAACGCATGTGTAGACCAAAGTCGCCGACGGCGTTCAACCTGCGGCGGGAGGACCTTTCGCGGCCACCAGACGCACCGGCCGCAGGTCGGCCAGGGTCATCCGTTCCAGTGGCTGCGGCCGCTCGACCGCATAGCCCTGCAGGCCCTGCACCCCAAGCCGTGTCAGCGCGGCGGCGACTTCGGCGGTCTCTACCCATTCGGCCACCACCTCCATCTGCAGCTCGCGCCCCAGTTCACTGATCGCGCGCACGGTGGCGTGGCTGACTGGATCGGTATCCATGTCGCGCACGAAGGCCCCGTCGATCTTCAGGATGTCGGCCGGCAGCTGGCGCAGGTAGCCGAACGAGGACAGCCCGGAGCCGAAATCGTCCAGCGCCATCCGGCAGCCGCGCGCCTTCACCGCATCGATGAACGCGCGCGCCTGGCTGAGGTTGCTGATTGCGGCGGTTTCGGTGATCTCGAAGCACAGCTTGGAGGCCAGCGCGCGATTGCGCTCCAGCAGGTCGCAGACGAAGGCGAGGAAGCCGGGTTCGGCGATCGACTGCGCCGACACGTTGACGTTGCACAGTCCCAGCTGCCGCACATGCGCCGGGCACACCTGCAGGTGCCGGAACAGCAGGCCGAGCACGTGCCGGTCCAGCGCCACGGCCATGCCATAGCGCTCCACCGCCGGCATGAACTGGCCCGGCAGGTGCAGGCTGCCATCGCTGCCGCGCATGCGTACCAGCACCTCGTAGTGCAGGTAGGTGGGATCGCCCACGCGGGCGATGCGCTGCGCATACAGCACCATGCGGTTCTCGGCCATGCCCAGGCTGACGCCCTGCAGCCGCTCGGCTTCCCGGCGCCGTTCCTCCAGCGCCATGCGGTTCTCGTTGAAGCAGTGCACGCGGTTGCGCCCGGCCTGCTTGGCCGCATAGCAGGCACTGTCGGCGGCGCTCATCAACCAGTTCACATCCGGTGCATCGGCGCTGACCTCGACCACGCCGATGCTGCAGCTCAACTGCGGGCTGCCCTCGCTCACCGGGAACGTCGCCTGCCCCAGATTGCGGATCACGCGCTGCAGCACGCGCTTGGCCTCGTCCTGCCCGGCATGGGCGAGGAACACCGCGAACTCGTCCGCACCCAGCCGGCCCACCCAGTCACCATCGCGCACCGCCGCCACCAGGTAATCGGCGAAGCTGCGCAGCATCTGGTCGCCGGCGGCATGGCCGAAGCTGTCATTGACCAGCTTGAAATGGTCCAGGTTGATGTAGCACAGCGCGTGCGTGCCACCTTCGCTGCGCACCTGCAGCAGTGCGCGTTCCAGCAGGCGCTCGATCTCGCGCCGGTTGATCAGGCCGGTCAGCGGGTCATGGCTGGCGTGGTGCTCGATCTCGCGCGCCAGTGCATGGTTCTGGCTGACGTCTTCGATGATCGCGAACACTGACAGGCCGCCGCCGGCGCTGCGCACACCGGTGCCGCTCCAGCGGCCCCAGACCAGGCTGCCATCACGACGGCGGAAGCGCAGTTCGCTCGGGCGCAGCTGGCGGTCCCAATCGATGCGCCCCACCCCATCAATGACCAGCTCGCCGTCCATCAGCAGGTCAGCCAGCGACAGCTGCAGCAGCACGTCGCGGCGATGATCGAGGATGTCGGCCATCGCCTGGTTGGCCTCGATCACCTTGCCTTCGGTATCGAGCTTGAGCATGCCGACGTTGGCCTGGTAGAACGCTGCGCGGAAGCGGCTCTCGTGTTCGGTCAGGTCCTTGCCGACGCGGCGCGCCAGGGCCACCGCCATCAGGCTGATCGCCAGCACCGACAGGCCCGCGACCATCAACGTGGCCAGCCTCACCAGCGTCGCCATCCGCAGCAGCGCCTGCGAGAACGCCTGGCTCTGCACCTTCATCCGGCGGTCGAGATCACGCAGTTGCTGCAGGTACTGGTCACGCGTGGCTGTCAGTAAGGGGCCACCCTCGTGCCGCCGCTGCAACTCATCGACCAGGCGCTGCAGCGCCATCAGGTCCCCGTCGGTCTGCCGCCATAACGCGGTCGCTTCGCGGAAGGCACCGATATCGCGCGCGTAGCGGAACGAAAACACCAGGCGCGGAATGTCGGCGTGCGCGTTGCCCCCCTGCAGGAAGCCCTGCCGGGCCTTCTCTTCGTCAGGCTCCGCCTGTTCCAGCGCCAAGCGCGCCTGCAGATCGCCCAACGGCACCTGCAGGGCCTGGCGTGCATCGTCCAGGTCCTGGGCATCACCGCGCGCCAGGTAGCGACTGAGCGCGGCGGTCGCATCCTGCTGACCGCGCGACCAGTATCCCTGGCCGGCGATCCAGGCGGTGGAGGCCGCCTGCAGTTCCTGGATCAACGCCGACAGTGCGACCAGTCCGATCGCCATGCCGGTCAACAACGCAAATCGCAGTCCCAGCCCCCGGGTCATCGGCACCCGCCGGCTCTGTTGGTCCGTGCCACTCCTACCCATCCCGGATCCCCCCGAATGTGCTGCGGTGACAACCTCCTTTGGAACCGGACCAGCCTATGACCGGCAATGTGTTGACCGTGCGAAAAAGGGGACGGAGGGGATTAAGTCGTTTTCGGCATAGGCGCATGGCCTGCCATAGACGACTTAATCCCCTCCGTCCCCTTTTCCTGTACGCCGGCCCGGGGGCCGGCGTCGCTCTGGACGGCTGTGGGTGCGGCTTAGAAGCTGCGCGGGCCGCGCGGCTTGAAGCCATCACGACGTGGCGGGCGGCTGTCGCGGTCACCGCCGCGGTCGCCCCCATGGCCACCCGGACCACCCGGACCACCACGACGCGGGCCACCGGGGCCGCCCGGACCACGCTTGTCGAAGCGCGGCTTGAACGGACGCGGGGCCGGGTTGATCTCTTCACCGGCCGCCAGCGGTCGCATCTGCAGCTGCTGGCCGGACACCCACACCTTCTGCAGGTGCGAAAGCACGTCCGGCGGCATCTGTGCCGGCAGGTCCAGCAGCGAGAAGTCGTCGTGGATGTCGATGCGGCCGATGAAACGGCTTTCCAGGCCGGCTTCGTTGGCGATGGCGCCGACGATGTTGGCCGGCTTCACGCCGTGCTGGTGGCCGACCGAAATACGGTAGGTCTCCATGCCCTGCTCCGGCGCACCACGCGGCGGAACCTCGCGGCGCGGACGCGGCTCGAAACCACCTTCGGCGTCGTCGCGACGCGGGCCACGCTCGAAGCGCGGCCCCCGCTCGTTGCGGTCGAAGCGATCGCCACGCTCCGGGCGGTCGCCACGGTCGAAGCGCTCGCGCGGCGCGCGCTCTTCACGCGGGGCACGCACCGGCGGCTGCAGCAGGAACGGGGTATCGCCCTGCAGCATCCTGGCCAGCGCGGCGGCGATCTCGATGGCCGGCACGTTCTGCTCGTTCTCGAAGCGCTCCAGCAGCTGGCGGTAGAAGTCCAGGCCGCCGGCGCCGAGCGTTTCGCTGATACGCGAGGTGAACTTGTTGATGCGGGTGTCGTTGACCGCTTCCACGCTCGGCAGCTGCATCTCTTCGATCGGCTGGCGGGTGGCACGCTCGATCTGGCGCAGCATGCCCTTCTCGCGCGGGGTGGCGAACAGGATCGCCTCGCCGCTGCGGCCGGCACGGCCGGTACGGCCGATGCGGTGCACGTAGCTCTCGGTGTCGTACGGGATGTCGTAGTTCAGCACGTGGCTGATGCGCTCCACGTCCAGGCCGCGGGCGGCCACGTCGGTGGCGACCAGGATGTCCAGCTTGCCTTCCTTCAGCATGGCAATGGTGCGCTCGCGCTGGGCCTGCTGCATGTCACCGTTGATGGCGGCAGCGGCCAGGCCACGCGCCTGCAGCTTGCTGGCCAGTTCTTCGGTGCCGGCCTTGGTGCGCGCGAAGATGATCATCGCGTCGAACGGCTCGACTTCCAGGATGCGGGTCAGCGCGTCCAGCTTGTGCATGCCGCTCACCCACCAGTAGCGCTGGCGGATGTTGGCCGAGGTGGTGGTCTTGGCCGCGATGGTCACTTCCACCGGGTCCTGCAGGTAGGTCTGCGCGATGCGGCGGATCTGCGGCGGCATGGTGGCCGAGAACAGGGCCACCTGGCGCTGCTCCGGCAGCTTCTTCAGCACGGCTTCGACATCGTCGATGAAGCCCATGCGCAGCATTTCATCGGCTTCGTCCAGCACCAGGGTCTTCAGCTCGGACAGGTCCAGGGTGCTGCGTTCCAGGTGATCGATCACGCGGCCGGGAGTACCGACCACGATGTGCACGCCACGGCGCAGCGCCGACAGCTGCTGGCCGTACGGCTGGCCGCCGTACACCGGCAGCACGCGGAAGCCCGGGATCTTCGACGAGTAGGACTGGAACGCCTCGGCGACCTGGATGGCCAGTTCGCGGGTCGGCGCCAGGATCAGGGCCTGCGGCTTGATCTGCTGCAGGTCGATGTTGGACAGTACCGGCAGTGCGAACGCAGCGGTCTTGCCGGTACCGGTCTGGGCCTGGCCCAGCACGTCGCGGCCTTCCAGCATCGCCGGGATGGTAGCGGCCTGGATCGGCGACGGGGTTTCGTAGCCGATGGCGGTGACCGCCTGCATCACGGGCTCGGACAGGCCGAGCTGCGCGAACTGCAGCGGCGCTTGGGAATCTTGGGACATGGGGAACTCCGAAGGCACTGCCGTCTTCCTGGCAGTGCGATAAAAAGGGTGATGGTCCGCGCTTTGGGCGCCCTTCTTATCGCGTGCCCTGGCGCTGCTCGGTCGGAGGAGATTTCACTCGCTCAGAGCGGAATGATACCGCATTGATCCTGAACGAGGCGTACAGCTTTCCATGCGCGTGCCGTCATGCCCCGTGCTGGCGCACAATACGCGCCCTTCTTTCCGGCCCGGCCGCTGGCCCGCGCCGTCTTTCCAGGACCCCTCGCTCCATGCAGATTCTCGAATTCGACCTCGACGGTGACTACGTCGAACTCAAGCAGCTGTTGAAGCTGGCCGACCTGGTCACCAGCGGCGGCGAGGCCAAGATGGTCATCAGCGAGGGCCAGGTGCGGGTCGATGGTGAGGTCGAACTGCGCAAGGCCTGCAAGATCCGCGCAGGCCAGGTGGTCGAGTTCGCCGACAGCCAGATCCGCGTGCTGGCCGCTGGCTGATCCGAGGGTGTTCAGGCCACGCGCTGGGTCAGGTGCGAGGCGATCAGCTGCCTGAACGGCGCCACGCCCTGCGCCAGGCGCAGGCCCGCGGCCCGCAGCAGGCGTGCCGGGCGACGATCGTCGGTGTACAGGCTGGCGATCGCGTTGGTGGCCTCGTACAGCGGCCGCGACGCCAACCGATGACCGCGCTGGTAGCTGGCCAGCATGCCGGCGGCGGCAATGTCGGCACCGCGCCGCTGCTGCGCGACGATGCCCTGTGCCAGCCGCTGTGCGCTGGCCAGTCCCAGATTGAAGCCGTGCGCGGTGACCGGGTGCATGCCCACCGCGGCATCGCCGATCAGCGCGGAACGCTCGCCGACGAAACGGTGCGCGTACACACCTACCAGCGGATACGCCTGCGGCGTGGCCACCGGCTGCATGCGGCCCAGCCGATGCTCAAAGCAGGCACTGATGGCATCGCCGAAGGCCACCTCGTCCATCGCCAGCAGTTCTTCGATCTGCCGCGGCGGCAGCGTGATCACCGCCGATGCCTGGCCCTCGTTGAGCGGCAGCAGCGCCATGGTGCGGCCGTAGCCGAACCACTCCCAGGCCGTGTGGTGATGGTCGCGCTCGACCTGCATGCGGCATACCAGCATCGACTTGCCGAAGTCGCGCATCTGCGCACCGATGCCGAGCATGCGGCGGGTGGCGGAGAAGCGGCTGTCAGCCGCGACCAGCAGTCGCGCGTGCAGTTGACTGCCGTCATCGAGTCTGACCACGTGGCCCTGCGCATCGGCCTGCACGCCCAGCACCTTGCGCCCATCGAACAGCTCCAGCGCATCCTGGCCCTGCACGGCATCCCAGGCGGCGCGGCGGATCAGGTGGTTGGGCACCAGCCAGCCCAGCGGCTGGCCATCAACCTGGCTGCTGGCGAAGGTCAACGCGAACGGCGAGCCGCCGTTCATCACCCTGGCATCGCGCAGCTCGGCGACTTCGGCCTGCGGCAGGCGCTGCCACAGCCCCAGTTGCTCCATGCTCTGCCGCGAGGCATGGGTCAGCGCGATCTCGCGGCCATCGAAGGCGGCTTCGGCCAGGGCCTGGCGCGGCTGCACTTCGACCAGCCCGACCTGCAGGCCACTGCCGGCCAGCGCACGCGCGAAGCACAGGCCCGCCGGTCCGGCGCCGACCACCACCACGTCCATCCTGCGCATGCGCGCCTCCTGCCGTTGATTCAGTCCGGGCCAGCATAGCGCCGCGCGCATGACTGGCCTTGATCTGGATCAGGCCCGGCTACAGCAGTGCGAACACCAGCGCCAGGATCGACAGCAGCGATACGAGCCAGACCAGGCTGCGCACGTAGGGCACGCCTGCGGCATACAGCGGCAGGTAGACCACACGCGCCCAGACGTAGGCCTGCGCAGCCAGCGCCGTGGTGTCGTTGCTGCGCCCGGCCACGACCACCGCGATGGCGGCAGCGGCGAAGAACGGGAACGTTTCCAGGAAGTTGGCCTGCGCACGCTGCAGGCGACCGGCCAGCGCGCTGAGCGGCTTTGCATCGCCATCGCGTGCCGAGGCATTCCACTTCATCCCGCGCTCGCGGGTGACCACGGTGGAGGTGGCGAAGATGTAGACAAAGCCCAGCAGCACCGACCAGGCCAGCATTGTCAGCTCAGTTGCCATCGTTCATCTCCTCAGGGTGCCGACGCGCGCAGGCTGTAACCGGCCAGGCGCCAGACCTGGTCTTCGTCGAAGCGGAACGAGACCAGCTCGCGCACCGGCTGCGCGCTGTTGGCGAAACGGGTCGGGAAGCTGACGTTGATGTACAGCCCTTCCGGCACTGCGGCGCCGGGGCTGTACTTGACCCGGGTGATGGTCGGCTGGCCACGCCCGGCCAGCGCACCCAGGCGCGTGCGCTCGGCGGCCAACTGGCTGACGAAGGTGGCTTTCGGCACCGCACGGCGCGCGACGGCCGAAGCGCCATCCCACAATTCGCCGGCGCGGTTGGCATCGACCAGCTGTGCCGCCTTCAACGCAGCCGCGCCCATTTCCGCGTCCTGCTTCTGCACCTGGGCCTGCTGCGCAGCGGTCAACGCCGGGGCACCTGCAGTGGCGGGCTTCGCGGCCGCCGGCGATGCCGGGGCCGGGCGCGCGGGTGCCGGTGCCGGCGTGGCCGGCGCAGGTACCTGCGCCAACGCAGTCAGGGGCAGCAGGGACAGCAGCAGGAGCACGCGCTTCATGGACACCGCCGGTTCTGGAGGAAAGGACCGCAGTCTACGCCAGCGCAGTGAGCGGTTCGTCAGCGCGCGTGGGCGTTGCCTTCCACCGCCGCCGCATCGGCCTGCGCGGCCGGCGTGCCGGTCTCTGCTGGCGCCTGTTCGGCCACCGGCGGCGGCTCCGGCGGCGCTGGTGGCAGCGTCGCCACATCGATCTCCGACAGCGGGCTTTCGTCGGGGCAGACCGCGTCCGGGAAGCCGAAGCGCTGCTTCAACGCCTGGCCGCAGCTGTTGATCGACTCCATGTCGGCGCCTTCGCGCTTGCACTGCTGGTCGAAGGCGACCAGGAACGCGTCCTTGCGCTGCACGAAATCGTCGCCGCAGGCACGCATCTGCTTGATCCGTTCCAGATCGTCCTGCACCGCATTGGTGCCATCCAGGCCGTACTGGCGCAGTTCGTCCGGAGTCAGCAGCCGCAGGCTGCGGTTGGGCACGGTCATCATCAGATCGGCCACACCGACCGCCACGCCGTTGCGTTGCAGGTAGTCCTTCACGTTGTCGTAGACCTCGTGCAGCTCGCGGTTGAGCTCGGCGCGCGAGGTGGCCTTGGAACTGATGCGCATCATGCGGTGGATGCCGACCTTGCCCGACAGCAGGCGGTTGTCGCCGGCGGCCAGCACGAACACGCAGGCGCTATGGCAGATCGAGCCTTCGCGCACCCAGATGGTCCAGCCCGATTCACCGATGCTGTCACCGGCGACAATCGCCGACTCCACCTGCCCCCCGCTGGAATCCAGATCGAGGATGCGCTTGTGGATCTTCTGCTCGTCAGCGACCACGGCCAGCCGCCACATCATCTCGGCGAAGCCCGGATTGATCTTGCCGGCGTAACGCACGCGCATCAGGCCGCGCTCGGCGCACGGCGCCAGCGCCTGGGTGATCTGCTCGCGCTGCAGGCCTTCCAGCTCGACACCGTCGCCAGCTTCGCCAGCATATTCCGTGCTGCAGCTGACCCAGGCACGGCCATTCTCAAGCTGCGCCTGCGGCCACGGCCGATCCGCCTGACTGCGCGGCGGCGCTGGCGGTGGCGGTGCATCGGCCGCATTGATCGACACCATGTTCTCGCCATCGCTGGCCGGCGCCCGCGCGGCCTTGTCGGCGGCAGTCACATTGCCCGGATTCTCCAGCTGGCTGCAGCCCGCCAGGGCCAGGCACAACAGGGGCAACCAGCGGAGTTTGGCGGACATCGGGCAACCGGTCTTCACGTGAGCAAGAGCCACAGTCTACCCGTCCAGGCCGCGCATTCAGTGCGTGGTGATGAACCCCTTCTGACCCTTGGGGAAAAAGCGTGTCGACCAAGGTCGACAACCACCAACAGCAGCGCAGAACGCTCGCCCGACAGGTCGCATGAACCTGTCGAAGGCGGGGTGGGTCCGGTTGCAGGGGCGTGAGCGCCATGGATGGCGCGACCGAGCTACATGGGTGAGGGCGCTTTGTTTGCGAAGCACTGCTTCGCAAGCACCCGAACGCCCAGCCGCCAGCGGCTGGGCCGGGCCCCGGAGGGGTACTTGCAGCGTCCCCTGCAACCGGACCCACCCCGCCCTCCCCCAGGAAGCCCGCTGTTGTTGTTGCTCTGGCCTCCGCGGGTGCAGGGCGCAGCCCAGCCTGACCCCCTTCAGCATCCATGTCCGAATGTGGCGAGTATCGCCGCCCGCGCGGGCCTAGACTGGCGCCATGGACTCCCCTCTCGCCCTCGACACCGCCGCCTGCGACCGCGCCCGCCTGGCCCGCGACGCACGCTTCGACGGCGTGTTCTTCACCGCCGTGCGCAGCACCGGCATCTATTGCCGCCCGGTGTGCCCGGCACCGCCGCCGAAGCCGCGCAACATTACCTACTTTCCGACCGCCGCGGCCGCTGCGGCCGCCGGGTACCGCCCCTGCCTGCGCTGCCGCCCGGAATTGGCACCGCAGGCCCAGCAGGCCCTGGCCGGACAGACCGTGCAGCGGGCACTGGTGCTGATCCACGGCGGCTTCCTGCAGGAGCAGCCGGTGGCCGATCTTGCAACGAAGCTCGGCCTCAGCGCGCGCCAACTGCAGCGCCTGTTCGTCGAACATCTCGGCGCGACGCCCGGGCAGATCCACGCAACCCATCGCCTGTTGCTGGCCAAACAGTTGCTGACCGAAACCACGCTGGCGGTGACCGACGTCGCGCTGGCTGCCGGCTACAACAGCCTGCGCCGCTTCAATACCGCGTTCCTGCAGGGCTGTGGGATGGCGCCGACCGCCCTGCGTCGCCAGCATCAACCGTTGGCTGCAGATGATGGCGGCCTGGTGCTGCGCCTGGGCTACCGTCCACCACTGGACTTCCCACGCATGCTGGCCTTCCTGCGCAAACGCAGCCTGCCCGGCATCGAACTGATCGGCGAAGACAGCTACCAGCGCGTACTGGGCACGCCCGAGCGCCCCACCCTGCTGCGCGTCACCGCCGATTCGAAGCGGCCGGAACTGCGCCTGCAATTGGGCGCGGTGGATCCGCGCCTGATCCCCGACATCGTGCGCCGCGTGCGTCGGGTGTTTGATCTGGATGCCGACCTGCGGCAGGTCCATGCCGCGCTGGGCGAAGAACCGCTGCTCGCGCGTGGCATCGCCGAACGCCCCGGACTGCGCGTGCCCGGCGGCTGGGATGGCTTCGAGGTGGGCGTACGCGCGGTACTCGGGCAGCAGGTCAGCGTGGCCGCGGCCACCACCTTCGCGCGGCGCCTGGTCGATGCCTACGGCGCACACCTGCCGGGCATGCCATCGGAATTTGATCGCCAGTTCCCCGCACCCGAGGTACTGGCCGCGGCACCATTGGAGTCCATCGGCCTGCCGCGCAGCCGCGCGGCCACCGTGCGCGCCCTGGCCGCCGCCTGCGCCAGCGGCCGGCTCGACTTCGGGCCCGGCCAGGCCTTGGAGGAATTCGTTGCGCGCTGCGTTGCACTGCCCGGCATCGGCCCCTGGACCGCGCAGTACATCGCCCTGCGTGGCCTCGGCCAGCCCGATGCCTTCCCGGCCGGCGATCTTGTACTGCAGCAGGTGCTCGGCCACGCGCAGGGCCAGCGCCTGAGCGAACGCGCGACCGAAGCGCGCTCGCAACCCTGGCGCCCGTGGCGCGCCTACGCGGTGCTGCACCTGTGGCACCTGTCCGGCACGTTCGTTGGAGAACCGACATGATCCTGTTGTTCGATCGTTTCGACAGCCCGATCGGCGTATTGACCATCGCCGGTGACGAGCGTGGTCTTGCGCACGTGCTGTTTCCGGAGAACCGTCACCCCGCACGCGGGCGCGACGGCTGGCATTACGCACCGGATGCACTGCCGGAGGCACGCGAACAGCTGCTGCAGTTCCTGCACGGTGAACGCAGCCGGTTCGACCTGCAGCTGGCACCACGCGGCACGCCGTTCCAGCTGCGCGTGTGGCAGGCGCTGGCGTTGATTCCGTTCGGCCAGACCTGGAGCTATCTGCAGTTGGCGCAGCACCTGGGCCAACCCAGCGCGACCCGCGCGGTGGGCGCGGCCAATGGCCGCAATCCATTGCCGATCATCCTGCCCTGCCACCGCGTGATCGGCAGCAACGGTGCACTGACCGGCTTCGGTGGCGGCCTGGAAACCAAGGCCGCGCTGCTGCGGCTGGAACAGCGCCAGGCCCCGCTGTTCGCCTGAGAGGGCCGGCCGGGCTGCGCCCGGCACCCGCAGAGGCAACGGCAAGGTCAAGAGCCAATACAGCTCCGATTTTCTACGCGTTGGGTGGGGCGGTATGGGTGGGCAGGACACGCCGTAAACCCATCCATGGGGGGTCGATGGCGCCATCCATGGCGCCAACGGTCCTGCG